>JBNJEK010000005.1:0-45505 GCA_051745855.1 Armatimonadota bacterium | reverse complement strand
TGGAAGATTTCGTGTCGCCAGGACCCGTCATCGCCATCCAGGCGAGAGCCCAGGGCCTCCGCGACCGCGTCGGCCATCTCGGCGAGCGGCGCGGCCATGGTCGTGAGCGGCACAGGGAGAAGGGATGTCCAGGGATCGTTGTCGAAGCCGATGATCGAGAGATCCTCGGGCACGCGAAGGCCCAGCGACTGCAGGCCCTGCATCGCGCCCAGCGCCAGCAGATCGTTCCGGCAGCACAGTGCGGTGATCTGAGGGTTCTCCTCAAGCAGCTCTCGCGTCCGTTCGGCCGCCTGGGTGCCGAGGGCGTAGTAGGCCTCATCGTCAGAGGCGATGTCGGTGAAAGCGGTGTAGCGACTGGAGATCCCGGCTTCCTGCAGGGCATCTTCGTAGGGGGCGTAGCGCTCGGGTTCAGTGTGCCAGTGAATAAGGCCGATCTCGCGATGTCCAAGATTGAGGAGGTGCTCCATGGCGAGCGTCATGCCCTGATGGCGGTCGGCGCGGATGACGTCGCAGGGCAGGTCGGTGACGACGTACTGGGCCGTGTCGGCGATTACGCACTGAACGTCGCGCTCGCGGAGTTCCTCGACAACCTCGGCGATCGGCTCGGTGGGGATGGTAACTCCCACGAACACGACCGCCTCGGGAAGCTGTGGGGTGAGAAGGTCAAGCAGCGGCTGTGCGCCGTGGGGCAGGGAGGCCGCGTCGGTGCTGACGACCGGGTGGTCAAGGGGGGTGAGAGCGTGTTCGATGGCGCGCAGGCGGCGTGAAGCGACCTGGTAGGCCGCCGACCAGAAGACCAGCGCAACCTGTGATCCGTGTCCGCGGACGAGGCCTCGGGCGTAGTGGTTGGGGCGGTAGCCGAGGTCTTTCGCGACCTGGTGGATACGCTTGCGTACCGGGGCACTCACACTGGCGTCCGGCCGCGCGTTGAGCACGCGCGACACGGTGGATATGGCCACACCGGCCTGTGCGGCAACATCACGTAACGTCGCCATCTCTGTCACCCATCAATGCGACAGAGCGCCTCACTGTGCAAACGTTTGCCCTGGACTCTACATGCCTTCAGAAAGCCTGTCAATGCAATTGGAAGAAAAGTTGTATTCCGTGGATTTCGACGCCCGTCGGCGGCGCTTAGCTCATCTACTACAGCGGCAGCGCGCGGTCACTGGTCGGCGAACGAGAGATCATGTAAGCGCGCTCAGCCGCAATGGGCTGCGGAGCCACAATATTGCCCTACCCGAGGAGGCAAAAGTCCAGGGCACGTGGAACTGTCGCCTCGATGAGATCCGCGGGCAGACACATTCTGCGACAGGACGATGAACGGGAGCGACTTGAGCATGTCAGAGAGACAGATTGCTGAGACCGATCACTTCTGGTACTACCTTCAGCCGGACGGCGTCTACATCGACTCGCAGCGCGGTGACCTGGCGTTCGGTTACGCGGACGGTCAGATCATGCTGTCCGAGGACAACGGCCGCACATGGCCGCATGCGCTCGACTTCCCGAACGCCCACAACATCACGTTCAGCGCCATCCTCGGCAACGGGAACGTCGTCTTCGCCACGCGCTCGAAGCTTTACGTCAGCACCGACAGCCTCGCGACGTACGAGCAGATCACGGTGAAGGACGTTGACGGCTCCGACTACCTTCCGCACGCCCCAAAGGACCCGGAGCGCCCGGGGTGGTACTTCCACACACTTTCGGGCGTCAACTCGTGGGATGTCAACGGCACCGAGATGCTCGTCTGGGGGAACTACTGCAACGTGCTCGGCGGCGCGGCGCCGGTGAACATCTACTACTCCACCGACGGCGGACGGACCGTCGGGATCGCCTACGCATTCGGGCAGAACCCGCTGATGCGCGACAACGGCTCATCCGGCGGAGGCCGTGAGGGTACGCTGCTCGGCGACCCCGACAATCCGGTCCGCGCCCGACACGTTCACACCGTGGCATACAATCCCGCTGAGGACGCGTTCTACGCCTGCACCGGCGATGGCGACCGGGAGGAGGGCTTCCTTGAGTGCCACTGGCTGCGCGGCACGTACGACCAGGCCGCGGATAGCTGGGACTGGGACGTCATCATCACGGACCATCTGAACTCGCGTTACAAGGCGGGCGGGATCAACTTCGTTGACGGGGAGTTGTACTGGATCAGCGACTCCAACGGACCCGAGCCTTACGACCGGGGGATCTTCCGGTGTGCGCCCGAGGAGATCGGCAACCCGGAGGCACATGAGCTTTTGTTCAACCCCGAGGTCGAATCCGGCAACATGATCATCGAGGACGGCGTGATCCTCGCGTCACACTGCGCGCCGGCCTCGCCGCTGGACACGGGAATCATCGTCTCGACCGACGCGGGCGAGACGTGGGCGCAACACGACCTGAGCGAGTTCGGGAAGCGCTCACCGACGCGCTTCCACGAAAAGAACGGTGACGGCTGGTTCCGGGCGGACCTCAGGAAAGGGTGGATCGAGCACGCGGAGGTGCTTTTCATCAAGCCGAAGGAAGCGTGAAAAGCCTCCAGGCGACGGCGCCTGGAGGCCGGCGGGCGGTGTGCCGAGGGGAAATTCGGACGCGACGTGTGACCGTGCGCGTCGCCAGGCTACCTCTCCCACCGTACGCCGCGCAGCGTGCTCTCGCCCGCGACGACCAGCAGCGGGTGGCCGGGGTCCGCGTCGGCCGCGAGCATCCGCAGCGGCTCATCCGCATTGAAGCGCGCAATCTCGTCGCCTGATACGTCGAAGAGCGCGAGCGAGCCGTCGCTGGAGGTACGGGCGATGCCCCGATCCACGACGGCCGCGTCGGTCACCTGGTTGGCCGCGTAGCGGATCCAACGCACCTCGCCATCCGCGGCAAGCAGCGCGAGGAAGCCGCTGTGCGACGCGAGCGCGATCTCCGGCGAATTGTCGCCATCGAGATCGGCAGGCGCCAGCGCCGCGACGCGATCGTCGCCAACGGTCTTCACCCAGCGCACCTGCGCCGAGTTATCATCGCCGGCTTTGGTCGTGCAGGCGGTCACTCGGCCGTCAACGTCGCCGTAGAGCGCCTCGGGCAGCCCGTCGCCGTCCACGTCCGCGGTCGCGATGACGCTGGTGCCGCCGGTTGAACTGCGCACCACGCTCAGGCGGTGGCGGCCGCTCCTGCTGAAGTCCACGATCCGCTGTGAGAAGTACGTGTACCCGGTCAGCAACTCCTTGAGGCCGTCGCCGGTGAGGTCCGCCGCGTCCACGGCGATGCCCTTGTGCCGCCAGACGATCTCCCACGGCCCGCCCTCGTTGCTCTTGAGTTCGCCGGTGTTGTCGAGCACGTAGCAGAATGAGTTCTCCGCGGCGACCGCGATCTCCGGCACGCCGTCACCCTCGAAGTCGGTGATCTTGATGTCTCGCGGATGTCCCTCGATGGCGCGGGCAACGCCGTAGGCCTCGAAGAAGCGCGACCACAGTTCCTCGCCGTCGGCGTCGAGCACGTAAAGATGAGAGTCCGCGACGCCCACCGCCAGTTCAGGCGGGCCGCCGACATCCACCTGCCCGATGGCGACGGCATTCACCGCGCCCTCGAACTCAGTCCGCCAGAGTTCGGTGCCGGATGCGTCGATCACCGCAAGCGTCCCGTCGGCGCAGCCTGCGACGTACTCCGGCGTACCATCTCCGGTGAGGTCGCCGGACTCCAGCACCGTGATCTGCGCCGGCATCTCGATCTCGAAGGCGGCGGTCATGTTGCGATCGGGAGCGGGTTCGGGAGGAGCGACCTCGCTCTCCGCCGCGGCCCAGGCGCTCTGCCACGCATCGGCGAGAGTGGCTCGCAGGCTCGCGAAATCGCCGGACAGTTCATGGCGGCCGGGCGCCAGTTCCACCGCGTCGGCGCATCCGGCGATGCTCAGCGTCACGGGCTCATCGGCCTCCACGATGGCGCTCCCGGCGGTGCTGTCGATCGACAGTCGCACGGGCGCACTTGTCTCAACGAGCGAGGCCCCGCCGGCGCTCAGGCGCGCGCCGCCGATCAGCAGGACGCGGTCCGGGCCGATGACGTACGACCGTGCGTCAACGTCGAAGGCGGGATGAGACAGGCCGCCGGTACCTGCGATCACGCTGAGGTCGCCGCCGATTGCGGTCGCGTTCTCACCGACCGCGCGGACCTCGGCGCGCGGGGCGTCCTCTGGGTTCGCGTAGAAGACGGTCGGGATGGTCATGCGCTCGCCAGGCTGCAGATCGGCGCGTCGGCGGTGAGACAGGAGCTTCGGGGTGGTGTCCTCGGCGAACTCGTAGCGCGACCAGTTGTCCTCATCCTCCGGATCGGTCGCCTCGATCATCTGCCCGAGTGGAGGCGCGTGGAGGAAGAAGTGCTCGCCCTGCTGCTGCACATGCCACGTGTGATCGTCAAGCGCCGTCTCCCCGAGGCTGCGGAAGCGCGCCTTCACGTCATAACTGCCAGGCTCCACCGCGGTGACCTCATCGAGGAGCAGGAATATCTCGCTGCCTCGATCGAAGATCAGGTGCCGGTCCCAGTCGAGGCCGGTGTACGATGGCGTGCGGGTCTGCGTCGCGGCCCACGGCCCGGCGTTAAAGTGCGCCTCGAGGCTGGAGAAGAGGCCAGGTGTGCCGCTCTCGGCGTTGCGCATGATCGTCAGCGTGTTGTGATCCTTCGGGTCGGACTTGAGGTAGTCGCCCTCACACAGCCAGACGCGATTGTTGTCGGTGAAGCGGAGGATGGAGTTGCCGTCCCAGTGGCCGTGGTAGCCGCCGGAGACGCCGTCGAGCAGCAGGTAGGGCGACTGCGGATCCACCTCATCGCGGAAGCTGATCTTATCAAACGCATCCTCAAGGCCGACGGGCGATTCGTCGCCGTAGTACGCGAAGTACATCGGCTCCAGCGGGTGCACGTAGACGCCGAGCATTCCGTCGTAGCCTGCGCGCGAGAGGTCAAGCCGCCCGCCGGCGGTGGTGGACCACTTCTCCGCGTTGGCCTCGGGGCTGATCGGGCCGCCGCCCGGCGAGTAGCCGCCGACGTCACCGTAGCCCACGCTCGCGCCCATGTTATCCTGACTCATCAGTCGCAGCTTGAGGAAGTCGTAGATCATCGGGCGGTCAAACCAGTCCCAGCGCCCGCTGGTCGCCGCGTAGCGCGCGACATGCCCGACCGTGATGTCCATGTACCCCCAGCAATCCTCCATCGGCTTGGAACTCTCGAGGGGCCCCGCCATGAAAAGCTCCGCCCAGTTGAGCCAGTCGTGCGCCTCCGGAAGATCATAATACGCGGCGAAGTACTCGCCGGCAGTGGCGATCGACCGCACCGGGAAGGTCTGATGATTATGCGCGATCCGGGGCGCCCGCTCTTTCAGAATCTCCGTGATGAGATCATCAGAGTGATGGCTCTTGTCCTCCCCGGGGACCTGCGCGCAGTTCCAGTCGAAGATGCGCTTGCACTTGCGTGCCATCAGCAGGATCAGGTTTGTGATCTGCAGCTTCTCACGATCCGTGAAGCTCTCGTGGTGCTCGCGCTTGTTCCAGTTGCCCACGATCTTCTGCGTCTCGGCGTCGATGAAGCCGTCGTTGGGGACCTGGCGAATCGTGTCGGAAGAATCAAGGTACTCCAGGTAGCGGTAGCCGAGCAGCACGAAGGTGTCGTCGGGGTAGTACTTCCAGTCGCGCTGCAGGCGCCGGATCGCGCCCCGGCGCAGCCACTTGCTGCTCTCGATGGCCTGCTCCCGGTAGTGATCGCGATCATCGACGTACGCCGGCTCCGGGAGCGCCACCCACGGGAGCACCGCGCTCCCGTCGCCCTGCACTCGCTCGATGAACGCGTCCACGCTGGCCGCCACCTGGGCGTCATCGCTCCCGCCCAGCACGACCGTGTTTACACCTGTACCCCGTGGCTCGACATCGACGTAGATCTGCGGCCCGCCATCATCCGGCGGCGACGGCACGTAGCTCCACGCCTCGGGGGAGGACTTCAGGATCGCAAAAGTACTCTCGCGGTCGCCGAGGGCGATGACATTCGTGGTGCGGAAGTGCTCCTCGGTGACCGCGTCGCCCTCGAGGATCTCCGGCCGGACCCCGGCCCGGCGCTCGATCTCATCCGCGACGCGCGCCGCCTCGTCGGCGTACTCGCCGCCGTCGCCGGTGGCGATGAAACACCGCGCCTCGCCATCGTCGGCGAAGGTGGTGTCGCGGCTGAAGTCGTAAAGGTCGGTGATCGTCTCATTGAGCGTCTGCCGATGGATGCGCAGCGTGTCGAGGTAGACGCCCGCACCCTCACCCAGCCGCATCGAGATCGTCGCGGGACCATCCTCAGGCTGCGTGAAATGCGAGCGCTGCCAGGTGAAGACGTTGTTCGTGACGGCCTGAGGGCGCATCGGCTCATCGCCGCGGCTCAGTTCGACTTCGCTGAATGTGTCCGGCTCAACCGCCAGTGAGCGGAGGCGGACGGTGTAATCTCCGGCCGGCAGCGCGACCTCGAAGGTCAGCGCATCCCCGGCCTCGTCGAGCAGCACGGCCGCGCCCGATGCGCCATCGACTTCGACCGCCTCGCCGCCCAGCGCCTCGGCCTCGATGGTGAAATCCTGCGCGGTGAGCAGTCTGCCGCCCTCGCCCTCCGCGCCGAGCACCCGGATCTCATCGACGAAGAGATAGCTCCACGTCGGCTCCTCGAAATCCAGTCGCACGCGTTCCGCGCGCAGGCCCGGAAGCTCACCGGCGAAGGTCAGCACCTGCGTCTCACCGGGTTCCCACGGCTCGTCCAGCGTGATCTGCGCCACCTGCACGGGGACCTCGAAGGGGAAGTCGGGGCTCACCAGCGCAACATCGATCCGCGTGGGCGGTTCGATCCTCTCCGAGCGCGCACAGACAGTAGCCTCGATGCGATCCACGCGCTTCGGCCCGCCAAGGTCGATCTCCACGGTGATCGGGTCAGAGTAGCTGGTGTCGCGCCAGCCCACCCACTCGGCGGCCTTGTGATTCGCGGGGCCGGTGACGCCGTCGGTCAACTCGCCGCAGTAGAAGTCGCCTGCCGCGAAGGCCTCAGGGCCGCCGTCATCGGCGTACGTCCCTGCGGGCGCGGGTGTTACCATGTAAGGCCGGCCGAGGGCGTGATTCGTCAGGTCCTCCTGCGCGAGCGAAATGCCCGTGAGCAGAAGCGTCATGGCGAGCGCGACGACGGCGCGATGGCGTGCTGCGCGCATTGTGCAATCTCCTCTGCGGCGATGTCCTGCGGACAGATCGCGCTACTGCTCCAGCGCGTGATTGAGCTTCAGCCGCTGGATGAACTCGGCCTCGAGTTCGATCCCCTCGTCGCGGGCGTAGTCGAGGACATGGCTGCCCAGCCCAGTGTTGAGGTGATAGTGGCGGACGGGGCCGTTGAGTGCAACGAACCCGGTGCGATCCACCAGGTCGGGCATTGCCTCACCGCCAACCACCGGGGCGTGCACAGTGCAGTTGGTGAAGCGCGTGCCGAGGGTGCTCTCGAGCGCGTAGATGTCTTCCTCCTCCGCAAGCTCCTGAAGGTCCGGATGGAACCGGCAGTCGGAGAAGCTCAGTTCGCCCCTCAGATTCGGCGCGGTCACGGTGTTGATCGAAGAGCGGTCGAAGCGCGCGCTTGCGATCGCGCTCTCGCCGAAGTAGGCGCTGACATCGTTGCAGTCGGCGAAACGCACCTGCGGGTAGAGAGAGCGCTCATCGGTGTATTCCTCCATCTCCCCACTCCCGATCAACAGATGGACGTTGCCCGTGTCGCCGGGGCGCTCGGGGGTCAGCCGCTCAAGCTGCACGTTCTCGACGTCGATCGTGCAGGTGGGCGTCAGCCGCGCCCCGTCGTAGCCGCCCGCGCGGCGCACGTCGTAGTGCTCAGGGTTGGGGATGCGGATCAGGCGGACGCCCTGCTCGCGCCCCTCGACCCGGACGTCCGCGAACTTGATGAAGCTCGGGAAGAAGAGGCGGTTACCCGCGTCGGTCCGGGAGAAGCCGACGGTGTTCATCAGCCACACGGGGGCCTCGGACGTGGGCGCGGCGGCGTAGTCTACGACAAAGTCTTCGATCGCCACGCTCCGCGCGAAGCCGATCGGATACTGGTAGTCGAAATTCCGCATCCGGTAGTTGAGCACCGAGGTGGCGCCGGTGCCGGTCGGCCTCAGTGTACAGCCTCGCAGGCGGATACGGCCGTCCCACTTCGAGCCGTAGTCGGGCCGAAAGCTGATGAAGGTGTTCCCATCGCGCGTGGTGTTCTCCACGAAGAGGTCGCCGCCGCCGGTGATGGAGATCCCTTTGAAGCCGATCTGACAGTCCTCGATGTAGAGGTTCCAGCAGTGGAAGTGCACATCGATGCGATTCAGCCGACTTTTTTCGATGCGGAAGTTCTTGTTGAGATTCGTGCCGAAGACGCCCCACGAGATCCATCCTGCCTCGGCGGTGAGGTTGCGGAAGGTGCAGTTGAGCATCCGCGACCCGCCGATTCCGTAGGTGCCGTGCGGGACAGCCACCTCAGGCTCCCGGCGGCTCTTCTCCCATGGCATCAGCCGGATATCCTCCAGCCTGCAGTCGTAGACCCGCGAGAACGAGTAGAAGCCGCTGCGTGCCGCCAGCGATTCATCGCGGGCCCCCTCCTCCAGCCCAACCCACTGCTCTCTGATGATCGTGCGGCTCCGCCGGATGGAGAAGCCGTTCCAGTGGTAGCCGGTGGAGCCGGTCTCGGGATTGTGGCCGGAGACGCGGAACCCGCCGCCCTCGATGATGAGGTACGAATCGCCGCACGGCGCGGCAGTGACCGAAGTGAAGTCGTTGAACTCCCAGGCGATGTCCCCGATGATGCGTCCTTCCTCTTCGACGTAGAAGAAGTCCTCGCGCGCCCAGCCACGGTGATTCTCATAACCCGCGCGGATGCCGATGCGGTCCTCCGAATCCACCACCGTGATCAGATGATTCGAGTACTCCGCCAGTTCGGGGATGATCTGCACGCCCGGTTTGATCCGCTCGAGCAGCGTGGCCTTCAGTTCGTCGTCGAGTTCAAGCGTCTCGGTGGGCTCATCATTACTGACGACGAATCGCGGGGTGCGCTGGACGTTGTAGCGCTCGTCAATGTGAAACACCGTGTTGCCCCAGCGCGCGTTCGTCTGGATAACGATTTCGTTGGTCTGCTTGATCCAGAATTCGCCGTTGAGGTTGATGACGGGCACATTGTTTCGGTTGGCGTACTCGTGTGCAAGTTTGATCTGCACGCCGTCGTCATTCTCGCCATCGCCGATCGCGCCGAACATCCGGTAGTTCACGGCATTCCGCTCCATCAGGACTGCGACGAGGCCGTTCTCCAGCGCGATCACGTCAGCGCCGTTCGGCTCCAGGCCCTCGGGGAGTTGGCCGACGCGGTAGCGCGCCTCTCCACCGTCCCCGGGCGCGTGGAAGCCGAGCGTCTCCACGAACGTTCCGTCCTCGGGGTCCGCCCACGTGTTGAGCGCCTGAGCGGTGGCGAAACGCACGATCGTAGTGCCATCATCGACGGTCTGCATCGCCATGGGGACCTCCTGGGCAACGGCCACGCTTACCGCGCAGATGATCGTCAGCACAAGCGCCACCGCCAGCGCCGGGCGCTGTGCACGGGCCGTGTCTCGCTCTCGGTTTCGCATGGGTCACCTCTCCGGTTGCATTGGCAAATCCGCTTATGAGCCTGGTAACGCCTCGTTTCTTCGCGTGTGTGGGTCAATCCTCCGCATGGCCTCCCACTCACCTGTCCGCTCCCGCGCTCTTCTCGGCCACAACCTCACTGAAGTACACCTCGGGCCGGTCCCAGTGGAAGCGGAACTGCGTGGCGGCCTCGTACCTTTGCGGGAACGCCTCCTGCAGAAGCGCGAAGGCGTGCACGACCGCCGACATTGCGTGCGGGTTCGCGCGTATCTGCTCACCGCGCTCGAGGTAGAACTCCTCGAGCCTGTCGGCGGCACGGGCCAGCCCATGGTCGGCGTCATCGAGGCGGTAGTCAAGGTCCCTTGCGGTCCGGCCAAGCAGGTAGATGCTGTCCATCGTCAGGAACCGCGGCTCCTCTTCCCACGCGCCATCCTCCCGTTGCAGCGACATGATCGTGTCGAGCATCCGCTCGGGCCTGGCGGGAAACCGCCCTGTTGCGCGGTGAAGGGCGGTGTACGCGAAGGTGCGACTGATACTCACGCGCGACCGCGGCCAGGCGCCGGTGGCCGGGTCCTGCTGCTCGCCGATCTTGCGGAAGAAGGTCTCCGCCCACGCGGGGTCGTCGATGTTCGCCAGCAGCGGTGTGAGCGCAAGGACCTCGTGATGGTTGCCTTCAGGGCCATCCCAGTCAACCGCGTCGAACCACTGCTCGAGGCCCGTCGGAGTCATCGCCGGGCGCAGGTGGTGGGGGAAGTGCAGCAGATCGGCGCCCAGCAGGTGCAGCGCGCGCACCGTCTGCCAGAACGCGTGCCCGCATGAGTGTCCCTGCCCCGCCGGTCCGGGATCGTGGCAGACCTTCCCGGTGGCCGGATCCTGCGCCCCCTGAAGGTATGCGACCACCGCGTCACGGTGACCGGCGGCGAGGTCGGGTTCGTTCACCGCATAGCGCATCCACACCACGTCAGTGGTGCTCATTACGTTCGGGCCGATCTGCGCGTTGTGCCGGAAGCCGCCTGTCCGTGGGTCATGCAGAGACTCCGTCCACTCACACACCGTGTCGCGCATCTCGTCAAGGGTGAACGCCATGGTGCCTCCTGTCCCGCTCACTCGGGCGTGATCTGCTGGAAGCTCACGTCATCGAAGAACGCGTAGTCGTCCGGCCCCTGACCATGCACCGACAGGCCGATGACGGCCCGCGTCGCGTCTTCGGGGACCCGCAGGTAGGCGCTGCGCCGCACCCAGCCGTCGGTCTCCCCGGCCTGCACCTCGCTGATGACTGCGGGCGCGTCGATCCACCCGTCAGGGCCCTGCCACTGCACGATCAGGCGCGTCCGGGCGCCCTGACCGACGCGCGCGTTCACGTACCCGGACACGAGGTAGTGATCGTCGGGTTGCACGTCAACGCGCTGCAAAAACGAGCAGGCGGTTGCGCCGGTGACCTTCACGCTCCGCTCTCCGGCGTACGCGTCCTCCTCCGTCCAGACCATCTCGGCGCTGGTGCCGGGGCGGATCCACGTGCTCCAGCCGGGCGGCGCGTCCTCGGAGCTCCAGTTGAGTTCGTCCGGAATCTCATCGGCCGCCGCCTCGCCG
The DNA here is from genome assembly GCA_051745855.1 of Armatimonadota bacterium. Classification (GTDB taxonomy): domain Bacteria; phylum Armatimonadota; class Zipacnadia; order Zipacnadales; family UBA5352; genus UBA5352. Next base: position 34,307 of record JBNJEK010000005.1, on the reverse strand, counting down.
TCCTCAAAGCTGCCGTTGGTGATGCGCTCGACGAGCAGGTCCGGATTCTCATGCACCGCCAGCACGGCAGCGACGGTGCGCTCGAGATCGGTGCCCTCGTACTGACGCGCCAGTTCGCGAACTTGCGTGGCCGTCTCGCCACCGTGGCGGGCGGCGTACTCCAGTACGCTCATCAGGCCCTCGACCTGCCCGCGATCACTCTGAAAGAGCAGATTCTCCGCGATGTTGCGCAACACCGGGTGCCCGGGGAAGACCTCGCTGGCGAGACGCTCGCGTTCGCGGCCCAGCACCATCGCGCGCTCGACCCGCTTGAGCCTCGCGAGCGCCTCGGCCTCGTCGGCGGGCGGCTCCTGAGCGGCAGATCCCACCTGGTAGCAGATCGCGGAGGCCTCGTAGAAGCTGAAGGCGTCGAGGAGCGTCTGCACGCGCGCCTGTTGCTCATCGGTCTCGGTGAGCGCAAGGGCCTGCTCGAGCCACTCGCGGCACTGAGCAAGCTCCTCGTCGGTCACGTCGAGGAGGTAGCTCGGGTCGCGCTTGTGAGGGAGGTACTGGCCGGGGATGCGGAACCACCCCGAGTGGAGTATGCGCCGCGTCCAGAAGTCCTCCCAGTGCGCGTAGTACTGCGCGAGATACGGCGCGGCCTGCTCCCCGGCACAGGCGACATACCAGTCTTCGAGAAGCTCATCGACATCGCGGTCCGGATCCCACTGCAGCTTGAATGCGACGTAGAGCTTCGGGCCCTCGCCGAAGTTGGGGTACGCCTCGGCGTAGAGCGCCTGGACGCTGTTGTCGTGGCCGAAGCGATAGTAGTCGGCCATGTGGTGGAACCATACACGCGGAAGCTGGTAGGGGCGGCCGTAGATGTAGTCGTACCAGCCGACGGTGGGGCTCTTTTCGGCCCAGTCGCGGGTAAGCTGCTCGCCATGCTCCCTGATCTCCGGGTGCACCCACTTCATCCGGTCGTAGGTCATGTAGGGGATGATGTTCGGGTGCAGGTCGAAGCCCTCGGGGGGCTCGATGACGTTGATGTACGCCAGCAGACCAAAGTACTTGTCCGGATGATGCTCGAGGACGCCCTCGACCACTTCGTTGCACCACTCGTAGTAGAGTTCGGAGTAGTCCACGATGTCGAGGAAGTTGTGCTCGCCGCTGATCTTCGCCATGCAGTCATCACACTGACAGAAGTTGCGGTTATCGTTGACGCCGAGCGAGTACGAGGTGCGAGAGGGATCCTCGTCGAAGTACGCCGTGATGACGCGGATCGCCTCCTCAACGCTGCCCTCGGCGGTGAAGCATGGCTGCCAGCCCTCCCGGTGTGTCGGCAGATGACGCTCGCCATCGATGATCGGGAAGAACTCCGGGTGCGTTTCGGGATAGGTCTCCCAGTGGAAGAGGTTCCGCAGGTTGTGATGGAACTGCACGCGTCCGTGCATGCGGTTGCGCCGGGCCCACTCGGTCTGCGCGCGCCCGCGGAATCCGCTCATCTGGCGGGAGAAGAAGGTTGGCTCGGAGCGCACCGGCTCCATCAGCACCGCGATCGTGTCATGCTCGGGCACATGCGTCCCGTCGGGCCCGGGCATCACCCAGCGGACGCCGACGTAGCGCTCAAGGAACTCGCAGACGCCGAACTCTGTCCCCCACGGCCCGGCGCCGAGGATGATGATGGTCGAATCGTCGGGGAATATGATGTCGAAGCCGTCGGTGTCGAGGCCGCTCTGGTCGATCCCCGCCTCCTCGGCCACGGGGGTGCCGCCCACGTGAATCGCGACGCCCTCCGCTGGCGTCTCGCCCGCGATGGGAATCGTCGCCCCGGTGGACCGCTCCACGTAGCCGATGAGCATCTCCGCGGCCGCGCGCACCTGGCCGGGCGCGTCTTCCGCCACGACGACCGTGGCCCGGGGCTCTCCATCACGCACGATCTCGATGTGCTCCTGCGCAAAGACCGGGACCACGAGAATCAGAAGTGACGCTGCAACAAGTGACCTCAGCATGATCTCCCACCTGCATTCCGGCGCGACGGCTTCTCGCATGTGAGTGCGTTCGTCCAGGTGGTCTTCGACGAAAACGCCGATGGAACCTCCGCCGGCAGAGTTCCCAACAGACGGCGGCGGGCCCGGCAGGCCTGACCTCCGGACGGCAGAGGCAGCGGGAGGCCGAACGTTTGAGCCGTTGACGTTGTGGCGCCCTCGCCGGGGGCCGTTTCCTGGTTCAACTCCTGGAGCATTCCCCGGCGAGGGCGCCGGGGCCACAACGGATACGACTGACGACAGGAGCAGGCCTCCCGAGCCCTTTCGGCGAAATGCCCATCGCGAAACGCAACTTCCCTGACAAAGAAGGAGATGGCGGCCATGCCGCTTGATTTCGAGCACCTGATGGGCGACTACGGAGAATGCCTCGCCACGGCGATGGAGGCCGGGCAGACATATCTCGCAACATCATCGCACGCGGCGCTGCTCAATCGCGTGGGCAGCACGATCGACGAGATCCCGGCTGCGACCTGCCCGGACAAGCGCTGGTTTCAGAGTTCATACGGGCGCTCGGTGACTGACCAGCCCGAGGATCTGCTGGTAGGCGACGAACTCTTCTACCTCACCGAGCAGCGCAAGCTCTACCTCGACTGCACCGGCGGCCACTATCAGATGACGTGGGGCTACGATCACCCGGAGCTGACCGACCTTCTGCTTGACGGCATCGACCGTGGCGTCGTCTGGGACAACCACTCCAACATCCCCTCGGCGCCGGTCAAGCGGCTGACGGAGAAGCTGGTGGAGCTTGCGAACCCGGGCCGCGACCTCGATGAGCTTCGGGACGATCCGGAGAGTCTCAACACCGTGCTCTCCGGCGTCGCCACCGGCTCAGTCGCCTGCGCGGCGGCCGTGAAGATGATGCTCACGCTGCACGAGGGGCCGGGCGACCCGGTATTCGTGACGCTCGACGGGAACTACCACGGGACCGACCTCTTCGCCCAACGCCTGCGCGGGATGTGGCCGGATATCTTCTGCAACGTGAAGATCGTCCCGGTGCAGCCGAACGCCCCGGACGAACTGAGCGCGACCTTCGCCGAGCACGGCGAGAACGTGGCGGGCTTCTGGGCGGAGCCGGTGATGATGAATCGCGAGGCGATCGTGGTTGACCCCGCCTACCTGCAGCTCGCGCGTGAGCTGTGCGACGAGCACGGGGCGCTGATGGCGATCGACGAGATTCAGACCGGCTTCTGGTTCCCGGAGGTCATCTACTGCGCGCGGATCGGCCTGCAGCCGGACTTCATCATCCTCGGCAAGGGCATGACGGCGGGCTTCCACCCGCTGGCGGCGGTCGTCTACCGCGGGAAGCTCGATGTGCTGGAGCAGTACGATGCGATCTCGACCAACGGCAACGCGGCGCTCGCGGCGCTGCTGGCGCTGGGCTGCATCGAGTTGATCGAGGAGCAGGCCGAGGAGATCGAGACCGCCGGGCAGGCGTGGCACAGCGCGATGGTGGAGATCGCGGACGAGTTCAGCGACACTCTCATCGAAGCGCGGGGAATCGGCCACATGTCGGGGTTGAAGTTCCGCGACCGCGAGGAGTGCCTCGACTTCCACACCCGCGCGGTGGACGCGGGATTGTGGCTGCGCGCGCACGCCTACCACGAGGGCCACTCGACGGTGCTCACGAAGTTCGCGCTGCCGCTGGAGGAGCCGACGGTGCAGTGGGCAGCAGATGCGATGCGGGAGTTGCTCAAGGGCTGAGCGGAGACGTCGTCCGCCGTCGCCGTCAGCCGTGGTCGTTGTGGCCCCGGCGCCCTCGCCGGGGGCCGTTTGCCGCCGTCGTTGCGTCATCAGAAACCAACCGCGAATAACGCGAATCGAGGCGTCTCACATGAACCACCCTTACTTCGAGTACACCGACGTCGATCGTCGCTTCTTCGAGGAGCGGCTTGACCCGCATCTTCCCGAGCGGATCTTCGACGCGCACCGCCACGTCCAGCTTCCCGAGCACCTCGACGAGAGCGAGGCGCCCTTCAAGCGCGACTCGTTCCCCGAGGGGATCGCCGGGCCCGAGTCGGTGGAGCAGGCGCGGATGGCGTACGCGATCATGTTCCCGGGGCGCGAGGTCGAGATGCTCGCGTTCGGAAGCCCGCAGAGTAATGTGGAGGCGAGCGCGAACAATGAGTGGGTGTCGGAGGTGTTCTCGGCGCCCGCGGACGTCAACGACAGACGACTCGACGCATCTGAAGATGCGTCGCTCCGAACGTCAACGACCGGCTCGTTCGGGCTGGCGCTGAACCGGCCGGACTGGGATGGCGACCGGCTGCTCAAGGAACTGCGCCTGCCCGCCATCATCGGCGTGAAGCCCTACGAGCGGCTCAACCGCGACTTTGAGGGCGGCGATGCGAGCATCTTCGAGTTCATGCCGCACCATCAGCTTGAGCTGCTCGACGAACTCGGCGCCTGGCTGACGCTGCACCTGCCGCGCAAGGAACGCCTCGCCGACCGCGACAACATCGAGGAGATACTGGAGCTTCGAGCGCGTTATCCGAACGTGGTGCTGGTGATCGCGCACCTCGGGCGGTCATACGCGGGCCGCTACGCCCGGGAGGGCTTCCCGCCGCTGGCCGAGGATCCGGGTATCCTCTTCGACAACTCGGCGGTGCTCAACCCGGCGGTCCATGCGCTGGCGCTCGATCGCTTCGGACCCGAGCGCATCATGTGGGCCTCCGACCAGCCGGTCTTTTACATGCGCGGGCGGCGGCGCTGGGAGGGTGACAGGTACATCAACCTCACCAGCGGCGACTACGCGTGGAACACCGACCGCGAGCCGCCGGAGGTGGAGGCGACGTACACGCTGTCGCTTTACGAGCAGATGGCCGCGTGCATCGACACGACGCTGGCGCTGGGCTTCGGCGCGCAGACGATCGAGGCGCTCTTCCACGACAACGCGCGGCGGAAGATCGACGAGGTGCTCGCGCGCAAGGAGCGGTGGTGATGGGCCTTTCCCGTGGCACGAGCGTCCCGCCCGTGCGCCGTCGCCGTTCCTCCCCCCTCTCCCGCCTGCGGCATGTCGTGTATGCCGCCAGGGGGAGGGGGGATCGAGGGGGGAGGGGCCAACGACCAGCCTGCTGGCATCGACCGCCGGGCCCCTCCCCGACCCGCTCGCTGCGCTCGGGGTTGGCCCTCCGCGCCGGCCTGTGCCGCTTGTCGTTCGCCGTTTGTCGTAGTCGTTACGTGGCACGGGCGTCTCGCCCGTGCGTCGTTCGGCCTGCGAAAGCGCCCCGGCCGCATGAGCCGCACTGGCATCGACCGCCGCGCCCCTCCCCCCTCGATCCCCCCTCCCCCTGCACGCCACAAACGGCGTGGCGTGGGGCGGGAGAGGGGGGAAGAACGACAACGGCACAGGCCGGCGCGGGGGCCGGCCTCTCCAGCGACGCACGACCCGCCCTCCTCGGCATCGACCTCGGCACCACCGCAGTGAAGGCCGGGGTCTTCGACGCCGAGAGCGGTCGGATGCTCGGAGTCGCGCGGGCGGAGTACTCGCCCGCCTCGCCGCGCGCCGGATGGATGGAACTTGCGGCCGGGGAATACTGGCGCGCGACGGTCGAGGCCGTGCGCGAGGCGCATGAGGCGGCGGGGCGGCCGGAGGTCGCGGCCATCGGCCTGTCATCGCAGGGGCAGACATTCCTGCCGCTCGATGGCGATCGCGAGCCACTGCGCCCCGCGATCGTCTGGCTGGACACGCGCGCGGAGGCCGAGGCGCGGCGGCTCAACGAAATACTCGACGCTGATGAGCTGCGCGCGCGGCGCGGCGCGGCGGAGATCAACGCCGTCGACTCCGCGCCGAAGATCCTGTGGCTGCGCGAGAACGAGCCGGACGTCTGGGCGCAGACGCGCCATCTCGTGATGCTCCCGGACTTTATCGGCGAGCGACTCACCGGTGAGTTCAGGCTCGATGTGAGCAACGCGGGCTCGACGGCGATGGTCGATCGGACCGCCTCGCGCGATGGGGGCGCAGGCGACTGGTGGCCGGCGGCGCTCGACGCCGTCGGCGTGCCCCGCGAGATGCTCAGCCCGCTGGGAGGCGCGGGGGAGCCGATCGGTGCGTTCACCGATGGCGCGGCCAGCGAACTCGGACTGACGGCGGGCGCGACCGTGGCGCTGGGCTGCAATGACCAGATCGCGGGCGCGGTCGGCGCGGGGAACGTGGAGCCGGGCATCGCCTCGGGAACTGCGGGGACCGCGATGGCGATCGTCGCGACCACGGATGCCACAGAGCGGCCGCTGGAGGGTGTGCTCCACGGCGCCCATGCGGTGCCGGGCCTGCGCTACCTGCTCACGTACGCGAAGACTTCCGGCGTGCTGCTCACCTGGCTGCGCGACCTGCTGGCCTCGGCCGACTACGAGGAACTGCTGATGGAGGCGAGGGAGGCGCCGGTCGGCTGTGACGGACTGGTCTGCCTGCCGCACTTCTCCGGGACCGCGACTCCGAGCTTCCGCAGCGACGTGCGAGGCGGTTTCGTCGGGCTCACGCTCGCCCACGGCCGCCCTGCGGTGGCGCGGGCGGTGGTGGAGGCGGTGTGCTTTTGCGCGCGCGATGCGCTGGAGTTGGCCAGGCGCAGCGGGCAGCCGGTGGAGGAGCTTCGAATGCTCGGTGGAGCGGCACAGTCGGACTGGTGGATGCAGACGATGGCGGATGTGACGCGGACGCCCCTCGCGGTCCCCGCCTGCCCGGACGCGGCGGTGCTGGGTGCCGCGATCTTCGGCGGCGTGGGGGCGGGTCTGCTGTCGTCGATCGATGAGGCCGCGCGGGCGTTCTACCGCGCAGATCGGAGATACGATCCGAACAGGGCGGTCGCCGCGGACTACGATGCAGCCTACGCCGCCTACCGTGACGCGATGGAACGGGTGTACCCGGGGGCGCTGGGCTGACCGCAGGGCTCAGAGGATTCACAGGATGAGACGGATAACGACCACGGCGTGGGAGGCAGATGCAATGATACGCGACACGAAGATCGGATTGCTGCCGCTCTATCTCGAACTCTACGACACGGTGCGCCCGGACGCGCGGCCGGATATGCAGGCGTTCGCGGACCGCGTCGCGGGGATGCTCGATGCCGTCGGGCTGGATGTCCGCAGCGCGCCTGTCCTCACCACCCGGCATGACATCGAGCGCGAGATCGACGAGATGCTCAGAGACAGGGACCTCGACGGACTGGCGACCGTGCATCTCGCCTACTCTCCCTCGCTTGAGGCCACGGAGGCCCTGGTGCGGGCGGATCGACCGCTGCTTCTGCTCGACACGACGCCGGCCGCATCGTTCGGAGAGGACGCCGACTCGGAGATGATGTTCCGCAATCACGGCATCCACGGCGTGCAGGACCTCGCCTGCATGATGCAGCGGCGCGAGCGGCCTTACCTGCTCTCCGTCGGCCACGTTGATGATGAGCGTTTTCGCGAGGATGTGGCGCTGAACACACGCTCGATGCGCGCCGCGCGGGCGCTGAACACGATGCGCGTGGTGGCTTTCGGCGACGCGTTCGAGGGGATGGGCGACTTCGCCGTGGAGCCGGAGGTGCTTGCAGCGCGGCTGGGCGTCTTCGTGCATCGCGTCAGCGTCACCGAACTGGCGCGCGTGGCGCGGGAGATCACGGACGAGCAGCTTGATCAGGAGGCCGCCTGCGACACTGACACCTGCGACTGCTCGCTGATCGACCCGGAAGTGGTCCGGCGCACCAATCGGGTCGGGCTGGCGCTGCGGAGGATCATGGAGCGGGAGGAGGCGGGGGCGATGACCTTCAACTTCGCGTCATTCACCGGCGACACAGGCATCGAGACGGTGCCGTTCCTCGAGGCCTCGAAGGCCATGGCTCGCGGACAGGGCTACGCCGGCGAGAACGACGCGCTGACCGCGGCGCTGGTGGGGGCGCTCGCGCAGGCAGGGTGCAGGCTGACGTTCACGGAGATGTTCTGCCCCGACTGGGAGGGCGAGACGGTCTTCATGAGTCACATGGGCGAGTGCGGGCTCGGCGTCACCGTTGGCGGGGGCACTCTGGTGGAAAAGCACTACGCGTACAGCGACGTGAAGAACCCCGCGATCGCGATTCCGAAGGTCATCCCCGGCGAGGCGACGCTGGTGAACCTTGCGCCGGGCCCCGGGGGCGACTTCAGGTTCATCACCGCGCGGGTGGAAGTGCTGGACCGCGGACCGGTGCCGGGCTTCCCGGAGGCGCCGCACTTCTGGGTGCGACCGCTTGATCGCGACCTGCGCGACTTTTTGCAGGGGTACTCGGAGATCGGCGGGACCCACCACCTCGCGATGTGCCTCGGCGACGAGCGAGAGCTTGTGCGCAGGATGGCGAAGGTGCTGGATCGGGAGTACTATGAGGTGTGAGGGGGAAGAGGGGGAAGACATACAGGATGGGCAGGATAAATGCAACTGCAGGGCGGCGAGGCGACATGTTCGGTCTCACCGGGTCTCTCCGCAGTATGAGTCCCGGCGTGCAATCAGGCGGACGGAGAGGGTGCATACGATGAAGTCCAGAGCGCTTCAGGTCCTCGCCGTTGTCTTCTTCGCAAGCGGCCTCTATGACGTCTTCGCGGGAGGCTACTACTCCTTCCTCGTCGGTGCCGATCTGGCTGTCAGTGAGCCAGCCACTCACAGGTTCTACGCCCTGTTCATCGCCTCATTCCTGTTCTGCTTCGCCTACCTTCAGATCGCATCCGCATTCAACATCCGACGCTATCTCCTCAACGTGGGAGTGATCATCGTCGGCCGAACATTTTACACGATCCTGCTGATCGCCTATGTGTTCGGCTCCGATACATTCCCGACCACGTTCCTGCCGACCGCGTTCATAGACATGGCGTGGAGCGTGCTGTACGTTGTCCTGGCGGCCATCAGCGATGAAGTGAGGCTGAGAGATCTGTTCATCCCGTGCCGCACGGCAGTAGCGCACACAGGAATCTGACGCTGGTCAGTTGAAGCGGCACCGAGGCTGAAAGCACAATCGGAAGTCCAACGAGGTGTGAGAGCGCATGAGCGACGAACGGCTCTACGCGGTACTCAGCGGCGACATCGTGGAATCGCGACGGTACATCGAGAAGGGCCCGGCGCTGCGCGATGCGATCAAGGCCGCATACGGCGAGTGTGCGCAGGAATTCGACGGGCTTGCGGAGATGCCGGCAGTGGACGTGTTCGCGGGCGATTCGTGGCAGATCATGGCGCAGTCCCCCACCCCTGCGCTCAGGGTAGCGCTGTGTATGCGAGCACTCATTCGATCCAACGAGCAGCTTCCGAAGGCAGACACACGATTGGCAATCGGGATCGGCGGCGTGGGGTTCATCAACAAGGAGAACCTATCCGAGAGTCAGGGCGAGGCATTTACAGTCTCGGGGGAGGCGCTCGATTCACTGCAGGACGCAAGGGTGCGGATCGCGGTGAGGGGGCCGGGCGCATGGGCTGCTGCCGACGGGCCCTTCGAGCCGCAGGCGACCGTGGATGCGATGATGGCCCTGCTCGATGCCATCTGTCAGGACTGGACCCCTTCCCAGTCGGCGGTTGTCGCCGGAGCGCTGATGGGGTTCGCTCAGGAGCGAGTTGGCGAAAGGCTGGCGATCAGTCAACCGGCGGTCTCGCAGGCGCTGCGGGCATCCAACTGGCACGCGGTCGAACAGGCCGTCCGGTGGTGGGAGCATAGTCAGTGGCACAGCTTATAATTCTTTCATATAAGCCTCAAAACTTATAAAGTGGCAGGGTTAGCAAGTAGAGACGGGTCAGGCGGGGACAGAGATCATCATGGCAGAGACAGCAGGACATATACTGATCATTCTCTTTGCAGCGCACGCAGCACTCGACCTGTGGCTTGTGCCCAACCAGCGCGCGGCCAGGGCGCTCTCGCCTGACGAGCAGATGCACGCCGGGCCGCCGGGATTGCGCCTTCCCGCACTCATGGGCCTGATCACACTCATCGCGTTCTGGGGGATTGCGGGCGTGTTTGCGGGCATGCTCATCTTCCTCGGATATGCCGCGATCCGCTGGTTCAGGTGGACATGGCGGCGTTACACTTGCTGGCACTACCTCGGCGAGCACGCCGTAAGCGCTACATGGTTGCTACTGATCGTTGGATGGTTCACGAGCGAACGAAGCGCGGCCCTGGCCGACCTGCTCGCCGGAATACCGCTGCAATTCCTTGCCGGCGCCACCGGTCTACTCGTCATGTGGACGGCCGGCGCCGTCGCGGTCGGCCTGCTTGTCATGGACCTCGAGTTTCAGCCGGCGTCGGGCATCCCGAACGCGGGAAGACTGATCGGCCAACTTGAGCGGACGCTTATTCTACTTCTGGTGCTCGCAGGAGTGCCGTCAGGCATCGGACTGCTTATCGCAGCAAAGTCGGTTCTTCGCTTCGGCGACGTCAGCGCGAAAGAAACCGACAACCGCAAGATGGCTGAATACGTCATCATCGGGACGCTCGCAAGCTTTACATTCGGGATGCCAGTCGCATACGCAATCGCAGAACTTATGAACTGGGCGCAGTAGATTGACAGGAGTGAATTCACGTGACAGACACCCCAATCCGTTTCGGCATCATCGGCGCGGTCAAGCGCGGATCGAGCTTCGTCCGAGCCTTGCGCGCGCACTCACAAGCCAAACTCGTCGCGCTGTGTGATATCCAGGAGGAGAAACTCACCGAAGCCGCCGAAGAGCTTGAGATCGACCTGACTTTCACCAGCGATCAGGCGATGCTTGAGACCGGCGAGATCGACGCGGTGATCGTCGCCACGCCGATGCCACTTCATGTGCCCCAGTCGGTGAGGGCGCTGGATCTGGGCATCCACGTGCTCAGTGAGGTGCCCGCGGGCGTGTCGTACGAGCAGTGCCGGGAGCTTGTGCGCGCGGCCAACCGAAGCGATGCGACATACATGCTGGCCGAGAACTACACCTACAGGCGCCCGAGTGTGATCGTCAAAGAGATCGCGCGGCAGGGCCTGTTCGGCGAGATGTATTTCGGTGAAGGCGCCTACATCCACGAACTGAAGGGCCTCAATGAGATCACCACGTGGCGCCGGAAGTGGCAGACCGGAATCAACGGGAACACCTACCCGACGCACTCGCTCGGGCCGGTGCTGCAGTGGATGGACCAGCGCGTGACCGCGGTGATGAGCGTGGGCTCCGGCCACCATTACGCCGACCCGCGGGGAGACCACTACGAGCTTGAGGACACCGTGGAGACGCTCTGCCGACTCTCCGGCGGCGGCCTGGCGCGCATCCGCCTCGACATGCTCTCCGACCGCCCGCACAACATGACCTGGTACGCCCTCCAGGGCACCGACGGTGCCTACGAGGCCGGCCGCAGCAAAGACGAGCAGGGCCAGATCTGGCTGCGCAGCAGGTCAGAGGAGCCCGAATGGGAGCCGATCGAGGACCTCGCGGAGGAGTTTCTGCCCCAGAAGTGGCTGAACCCGCCGGAGGCGGCGCTGCAGGCCGGACACGGTGGCGGCGACTACTGGGAGATCCATGATTTCGTGGACGCAATCGCGACCGGGAGCAAGCCACCGATAGGCATCCATGAGGCGATGGATATGACGCTCCCGGGACTGGCGAGTCAGCAGTCGATCGCGGAACACGGGCAGTGGGTCGCGGTGGAGGATTCACGGAGTTGGTAGCAGGCAAATCGGCGCCTGAAGAAGATCCTCGAAAAAAATCGAGCATTTTACCTTGCATAGCTTTTGTTGGTATGGTAATATACGCTCAGAGGATTAGGCGGGAACCCGCCGAAGGTGTCGATGTTCGAGTCGCTCGCGGACTTGTCTCCCGGCGGACGAGCAGGGCACTGACAAAAAGTCTTATGGAGGCAGGACGCATGGCGACCGGGACAGTGAAGTGGTTCGACGACGCGAAGGGCTTCGGATTCATCGAGCGCGAGGACGGCGAGGACGTATTCGTGCACTACTCCGCCATCGTTGGCGAAGGCTATAAGAGCCTCGCTGAGGGCGCGAAGGTCGAGTTCGACGTAGAGGAGGATCCGAAGGGCCCCCGTGCGGCCAATGTGGTCGTTACCGAGCAGCCCTCCGCTTCCGACTCATTCGACGTCTGGTAAACCACGGACAAAACAGACTCGACGTGGCGACGCCCGGTTTCTGCCGGGCGTCGCTGCATGTACGGAGGGCGGCAGGCAGCGATCCCGGCAGGTCTGCGCGCCTGAGTGGCGAAAGGCGGGGGCGATGACGATGACCGCGCCCACAGGAGTGACATGAGATGGCCTTCCGCCTGAGCACCCGGATGCTTTTCTGCGACTGGCACATGCCAAACTTCCTCCCCGAGGTAACGATCGACTTCGACGAGTACTTCGAGCAGGTCGAGCGAACCGGTGCCGAGGCCCTGATATTCCAGGTGAAGACCGCCCACGGCGGCAGCTTCGCACCCACTGACGTCGGGATCACCAACCCCGCGATGACAGGCGATATCTTCGGCGAGATCGTGAAGCGGACGAATGCGCTCGGGCTTGAGATGATCGCGTATTACAACATGGTGCTGAGCTGGGAGTACGCGAAGACACACCCGCAGTGGCGGCAGGTGGGGCCGGACGGCGAGCCGCTGCTGCTGTGCGCGTATCCGTGCTCGTGCATGAGCAACGCGGAGTTCAGTGAGCTTGTCAGCGCGCACATGGCGGAGGTCACGCGCAGGTACGAGATCGACGGATGGTTCCTCGACCTGCAGTACTTCGCCCCCGGCGGCTGCTTCTGCCCCGCCTGCCGCGAGGGTTTCGAGGCGATGTCCGGATACGCGCTCGAGCCCGAGGAGTTCGAGGTGGGGCATTGGGTGGATGTGTTCGACTATCAGGCCCGCGTGCGCGAACGCTTCATCCACGACGCGATGGATGCCTGCAACGCCGAGCGCGAGGGCCTGAGCTGGTCGTGGAACGGCTGCGGCAATCCGGTCTCGATCTCCCCCACGCTCGATGAGGGCGCCGACTACCTCTCCACCGAGGCCCATCCGCCCGGCTACCTGCACGCCGACCACCGCGCTCGCTACTGCGAGGGCCTTGGCAAGCCCTTCACGCTCTTTATGCCCGAAAGCCAGGGCTCGTGGGGTGATTGGACAATCACCACGGCGGAGACGATCAAGGGCCTCGCGGCGATCGCGATGTCACACTCGGGCGCGCTGAACATCAACCACGTGCCCTACCCCTGCGGGGACTACGCCGGGAAGGTCCCGCGCGAGGTCTGGGACACCATTACCGAGGCGTTCGACTGGGTGGCCGAGCGGGAGCAGCTCTGCCGAGACCGCCGACCGGTGCCGGTAGTGGCCAGCATTCACTCCGCGGAGAACAACAAGCTGCTGCAGGCTGTCGCCCAGCAGCCGGAGACGTCGCACCTGCGGATGGAGCAGCACTCCAACGAGGAGGCGCTCGCGCAGCTTCTGATGGAGACGCACACCCCATGGGAGATCCGCACCGAGGACCTTTCGCTTGAGAAGATGCGGGAGTACGAACTGCTGGTGCTGCCTTACATGCCGCACGTGAGCGACGAGCTCGCCGATCGGCTGCGGGAATACGTCCGCGGCGGCGGCACACTGATGGCCAACTACCACACCTCACTTTTTTCAGAGCGCGGTGAGCGGCTCGATGACTTTTCGCTGGCCGACCTTTTCGGCGTGAGCTTCGTGGCGGACTCGGAGTTCAGCATCTGCTACCTTGACGGGTTCGACGAGGCATTCAGCGGCCACGTGCCGGAGATGCCGCTGCTGATCAAGGACGAGGCCAGCGGGCGGATGAATCCTAAGAACCATGCGATGTATGTGGAACTGGTCGGTGCCGACGGCCGGCTACGACGCCTCACCCCCCGGCCCCCTCTCCGTTCCGGAGAGGGGGAGAAAGACGGCGGAGCGCGTGTGCTGGCGTGGCTGATGGACCCGATCATTGAGAGCGACTTCGAGACCGGCTACCACGTTTACCACGATCACGCGCCGCCCGGACACAGGACCGAGTACCCGGGCATCGTGCTCAACGAGTTCGGAGACGGGCGCGTGGTTTACTTCCCGGTGCCCTTCCTCAAGGGGTTCGCGCGCAAAGCCGGACCGCACCTCAAGTCGCTCTTCCGGACGCTGCTGCGGGAGGTGCTCGGTGTGTCGGAGAAGATCCGCATCACGGCGCCGGTCTCGGTGAAGCAGTCGCTGATGCAGGATGAGGAGGGCTGGCTTCTGCACCTGGTCCACGCGCAGAAGCAGACGGATGCGATGTACCTCGACTCGTTCAAGCGGCGAGACCCGATCGCGGTGCGCCTGCGACCGGACTGGGAGATTGCGCGGGTCGAAGACGCCCTCACGGGGCGGGCCATCGAGTTCAGGAAGGACTTCGGCTGGACGGAGTTCGTGGTGTCCGGTGTTAGGGACCACACGATCGTGCGGATTGGGCGGTGAAGGGCCCTCCGGTCACCGGGCATTGGAGTCGTTGTCGTTGTGGCCCCGGCGCCCTCGCCGGGGAAAGAGGGCAGTACAAGGAGCATCTTTATGCAGGCCACGGAGCGCGACCATGAACGCTGGATCTGGACGGAACTGATTGGCTTCGACAACGAGCAGGCCGACATGGGCGTCGAGCAGTACGTGGAATCCGCAGGCTTCACGCCTGCGGGGATCTGTCTGCTGCTCACCTCGGTGGACTTTATACTCTCGCACGATGGCTTTGACCCGGCGAAGGTCCTCCCGCCGGACGTCTGCGCCCGCGACGGCCACGACCGCAACCCGCATCGCGAGCGGCAGGAGTGGACGGCCGGCCAACTGCGGGAACTGATCGCGCATTTGCACGCGCGGGGGATCAGAGCGTATCTCACCGTCTTCACCCGCTTCTACGCGAACAAGTACCATCATGAGTGGCTCAGCGATCATCCCGAGGCGCTGCAGGTCTTCCGGGGACTGGGCCGCGCGAACGCCGTCAACGCGCTTTCCCGCCTCGCCGATGGAACGCACTTCGAAGATTACTTCATCCGCAAGCTTGTCGAGGTGCTCGCCGACTACGGCTTCGATGGCTGGCATGGCGCGGATGGCTGGGGGCCGCTGAGCGGGCCGATCTACCGCGTGAGCATCGGCGACGACATGGTCGGGCAGTTCGCCGAACATACCGACCTGCCGCTCCCCGAGGAGGTCACGCGATCCTGCGATGAGGACGTGGAGGCGCTGGAGACGCGCATCGAGTGGCTCTGGCGCAACGCGCGGCATGCGTGGATCGACTTCTGGGCGGAGCGCTGGGCGCAGTTCTGGGCAAAGGCGATGGATGCGCTGCACGCGGCCGGGAAGAGCGCGTTCATCAACTCCTCGTGGGGCCGCGCGCCGTGGGAGTCGCTCTACCGCTACGGCGTGGACCATCGGCGCATCGCGGCGGCAGGCGTGGACGGCGTCATCGTCGAGACCGTCGCGGCGGGGCTGAGCATGGACCCTCGACCCTACGCCGCCGACGTCACCCGCCACGCGGACTTCCTCTCGATGCTCATGCTCATGCGCGCGGCGCTGCCGGATTCACGACTGATCTTCCTTCACAACACACATGACACCGTGGAGGAGTGGGACGCGATCCGCCACAAGCCGACGCTGCTGGAGAAGGAGATCTACGCGTTGAGCAACGTCCACCAGCAGCGGGCAGACGGAGGCCTGCGACCATGCGCGGATGGCTTCCTCGTCTGCCTCGGCGACGGACTCGATGACTGGCACTGGCGGTGGCTGCGACAGCGCTGGGGGCTTGCGTGGTCAGGCGAGCCGGTGCGGACTCTCGGTGCGACGCTGGTCTGGTCGAACGCGCTGATCGACGCCCAGACAGAGGATTTCACGAGAACGCGCGGGATGGTGGCACACCGCCTGGCGTTTGAACTGATGACTGAAGGCGCGCCCGTGCAGTGCACGGCGGGTCTGGGCGACCTCGGAGGCGTGAGAGGAGCGGTGCTCGCGCTCAACCACCACCTGCTGCCGAAGCACGAGTTGGCGCGGATACTGGAGTATGAGGACGGGCCGGCGGTGCTGATCGGCCGGGATGTGACGGGTCTGCCCGAGCCTGATGCTCGGATGACGGACGTGGTGCTGCCCGACGGGCTTAGTTGCCTCGTCTACGGCGCGGACGTGGATCTGCCGGAGATCGAGGCCTGGGACGCGCCCGCGCGGCCGGATGACGTGATGGCGATGGATGAGCCGATGGGCTACTGGGATCACTTCGAATTCGCGCCTGTCTCGCCCGGGTTTATCAGCGCCTGCGCGGATCTGATCGCCACGGTCTCCGACGCGCCACTCGTCACCGAGCAGGCGGATGACGTGCTGGTGATGGCGACCGAGCAGGCGGACGGGCGGGTGCGCGTGGCGCTCAAGAACAAGACGCGCTTCTACGCGCGTCCGCGCGTTGATATGCGGCGAGAGATCGCGCGCGTGGACATCCTGACGGAGTACCCGTCGCTGCTGGTGGAGCCGCAGGGCAGCGATTTCTCAGTGCGTGTGCCGCCCGAGGGCCTCACGGTGGTGGAAGTGACGCAGGCGTGAGCGGGACCCCGGTCACGTCGAGCACACAGTGACACGGGTGCAGAGCGGTCGAGACCATCGCCGGCGCCTCTCACCCGCCCGCGTCCTCGTCTTCTTCCCACGTGTAAAAGCCCTCGCCGGACTTGCGCCCGAGCTTCCCGCCCTCGACCATCGCCCGAAATTCCGGGGCGACCTCAAAGCGCGCGTGGCCTGTCTGCTCGTGCAGTGAGTCCAGCAGAGCAAGGCACATGTCCAACCCGAGGATGTCGGCGGTGCGCAGTGGTCCCCTCTGATGTGCCAGGCCAAGCTCCATCGCGGTGTCGATGTCCGCCGGAGCCGCGCCCTGCAGCCAGATTTCGATGGCGGCCGACAGGAGCGCGCCGAAGCCGCGGTTGACGAAAAAGCCCGGGATGTCCGGGGCGACCGCCGGCTGCTTCCCGAGGCGGCGGGCAAGCTCCACCGCGTCCTGGATGATCGTCTTCCCCGTTCGATCAGACGGGACGATCTCCACGAGCTTCATCGTGGACGGCGGGTTGAAAAAGTGCATGCCGATGAAGCGCGCAGGACGCCCGGTCGCATCGGCCAGTGCGCCAATCTGGAGTGCGGAGGTGTTGCTGGAGATGATCGCGCGGTCGGGCGCGGCCTCTCCGGCGCGTGTCAGCACCCTGCGCTTGACCGGCATGTCCTCAAAGACCGCCTCGATGACCCAGTCGGCATTCGCGACCGCGTCCCACCCGGTCGACCAGTCGATCAACCGGCGTGCCTCCTCCGCCTCCTGCTCGGAAAGCTCCTCGCGTTCGACCGCATCCCGCAGTGACTGTCCGAGTGAGCGGCGGCTTTGATCGAGGGCGGACGCGGCGGTGTCGATGACGGTCACTCCGATCCCGGCCTGCGCGACCACTCGCGCGATGCCGGTACCCATGGTTCCCGCGCCGATGATGGTCATGCGTTCGACGTTCATCGTAGTCCCTCCTCGGAAGGCAAGAATCGGGCAGCGCCGTGCTTCGGCGCCACGAGGATGCAAGGACTTTTGACCCGCAGGTGAATCTTTCGCCGCCTGCCCCCATCACTCCTGTCCGGGCATGAAGGGAATGCGCGCCTTCCGGAGAATATCTGTCGCTGAAAAGGGAACCCGCAAAAGCATATCCCGCCCCCCTCAGGGGCGCCCCGCGGATCATTGGAGGCTTCAGACAATGCCGAACGCGCGTCACACTCCGAAGAGAGAAGACCAGCCGAACGTGGTCGTGATGTTCGTGGACAACCTCGGCTACGGCGACCTCGGCTGCTACGGCCACCCGGTCCACCGCACACCGAACATCGACGCGATGGCGCGGGAGGGGATGCGCTTCACCGATTTTTACGTAACCGCCGGCGTCTGCACGCCATCGCGCGCAAGCCTGCTGACAGGCTGCTACTCGCAGCGAGTGGACATGCACGTTTCCGACAGGGGCGGCGCGGTGCTGCAGCCGGTCGCGAAGAAAGGCCTCAACCCCGACGAGATCACAATCGCGGAAACGCTCAGGGACGCCGGCTACGCGACCGCCTGTGTCGGCAAGTGGCACCTTGGCGACCAGCCCGAGTTCCTGCCGACGAAGCAGGGCTTCGACAGTTGGTTCGGCATCCCCTACTCCGAGGACATGTACGCGCGCCCGGATAAGGACTGGCCGCAGCTTCCGCTGGTGCGCAATGACATGGTGATCGAGGCGCCGGTGCATCTGCCGAGCATCACCGAGCGCTACACGCAGGAGGCGGTCAGATTCATCGAGGCGAACAAGGATCGGCCGTTCTTCCTCTACATGCCGCAGGCGCTGCCCGGGAGTGTCAAGATCCCGGAGGTCGGCGAACGCTTCGCCGGCGGCTCGGGCAACTGGGCCTACGGCGACTGCGTCGAGGAGCTTGACTGGTCGGCCGGTGAGGTCATCCGCGCGCTGCAGTGGCACGGTCTCGAGGAGAACACGCTGGTGATCTTCCTGTCGGACAACGGCACCCCGCTCAATCACGGCGGCAGCAACGATCCGCTGCGCGGATGGGGCTACTCAACGTGGGAGGGCGGGATGCGCGTCCCGTGCGTGATGCGCTGGCCGGGGACGATCCCGGCGGGCGTGGAGTGCTCGGAGGTCGCGACCACGATGGACTTCATGCCGACATTCTCGCGCATGGGCGGCACCACCGAGCCTCAGGATCGCGTGATCGACGGCCACGACATCATGGCGCTGATGCGCGACGACGAGGGCGCAGAATCGCCCTATGAGGCGTTCTACTACTACCACATGGAGCAGTTCCACGCGGTGCGCTCGGGCAAGTGGAAGCTGTTCATCCCGCGCGACGACCGCAAGAACTGGCATGCACACGAGAGCACCGAGGGCGAGGGGCTGCTCTTTGACCTTGAGAACGATCCGGGTGAGACGACGGACCTTTACGATCAGCATCCGGACGTGGTGGAGCGGTTGATGGCGCTGGCCGAGGAAGCGCGCGACGACCTCGGCGACACCGACCGCGAGGCGAAGGGCCGCCGCCCCGCCGGCTGGGTGGATGATCCGAAGCCGTTGATGATGTAAAGGCGGCAACGAAAGCGACAAAAGCAAAGGCAGCAACGACAGCCACGGCAAACGACGACGGCATTTTCCGTCGCCGTTCGTCGTCCTCCCCTCTCCCGCCTGACCCGCGTCGTTTGCGGGTCCAGGGGGAGGGGTCGGGGGAGGCGCGCCGTTGCTGCGCGACATCAAAAAGCACTCTTTCACGGGGGGAACTCCTCGTCATGTCCAAAGATTCATTGTTCACCGACGCGCGCTCACTGCTGCGGATGGCCACCGGCGACCCTGGCGCAGATTTCCGCGACGGGCAGTTTGAGGCCATCGACGCGGTCCTGCGCGACAAAGAGCGCCTGCTGCTGGTGCAGAAGACCGGCTGGGGCAAGAGCATCGTGTACTTCGCCACGACGCGCATCCTCCGCCACTTCAACTACGGCCCGTGCATCATCATCTCACCGCTGCTGGCGCTGATGCGCGATCAGATCCGGCAGGCCGAGAAGTTCGGCCTGCGCGCGAGGGTCTGGAACTCGAGTAATCCAGACGAGCACGGGCAGGTTGCCGCGGCATGGCGGAGCGACCAGGTGGACCTGCTCTTCACCACCCCCGAGCAGCTTGCCCGGGATGACTTTCGCGGGATATTCTTCAACGATCACGGGCCGCAGATCTCGCTGCTCGTGGTCGATGAGGCGCATTGTATCTCCGACTGGGGCCACGACTTCCGCCCGGACTACCAGCGCATCACCGGCCTGCTCGACGAGCTACCCGAGCAGGCGCGGGTGATCGCCACCACCGCGACCGCGAACGATCGCGTCTGCGAGGACGTCGTCGCCCAACTCGGCGACGACCTGCGCGTGGTCCGCGGCGATCTTGCCCGGCCGGGGCTGCGCCTGCAGAACATCGACATGCCGGACGTGGCCCGGCGGCTGGCTTGGCTCACCGAGAACGTGCCGAAGATGGAAGGAAGCGGGGTCATATACACGCTCACCACCGCCGACGCCGAACGCGTGGCAGCGTGGCTGCAAAGCCGGGGGATCGACGCGCGCGCCTATCACAGCCGCCTCGGAGACGACCGCGCGGCGCTTGAGGAGGCGCTGCTCGCGAACGAACTCAAGGCGCTGGTCGCCACCTGCGCGTTCGGGATGGGCGTGGACAAGCCCGACCTGCACTTCGTAGTCCACTTTCAGCACCCCGGATCGGTCATCGATTACTACCAGCAGGTCGGCAGGGCTGGCCGGGCGGTGAGCCCCGCGTACGCAGTGATGCTCCGCGGCGACGAGGATCAGGACATCCTTGAGTATTTCATCGAAAACTCATTCCCCTCCGAGCGCGACATCAACAACATCCTCCGCGCGCTGGCGGAGAGCAGCGGCGGGCTCACGGCACGCGACTTCGAATCCCTCGTGAACGCGAGCTACGGCCGGGTGGACTTCACGCTCAAGTTCCTCGCCGCGCAGACGCCGGCGCCGGTTGTCTGCGAGGGCAGGCGATGGTTTCGCACGGACGCGGAGTATGCGTTCGATCGCGACCATGCCGACCAGGTACTTGCGTGTCGGCGTCGGGAGTTCGTGCAGATGGAGGAATACATCCACCACGAAGGCTGCCTGATGCAGTTCGTGCGCGGGGCGCTGCAGGATCCGCGGAATGAGCCGTGCGGCGAGTGCGCCAACTGCAGCGGCGAGCGATTCTTCGAGGCCAGCGTGTCGGCGGAGACCCTGCGGGCGGCGCGGAGCTTCCTGCGTGGAAACTACCGGCCGATCAAGTCACGCGGTCGCTGGGTCTTCGACGACCTCGCGCTCTTCTCAGAGAACACCGCGATCCCGGCGGAACTTCGCGCCGAGGAGGGGCGGGCCCTGTGTGTCTGGGGCGAGGGCGACCTCGCCGAGGCCGTGCGGGCTGGCCGGGAGAAAGGGGGATTCAGCGATGAACTGGTGGAGGCGGCGGTGAAACTAATCGCGAAAGACTGGCGGCCGACGCCGAAGCCCGGCTGGGTGACCTGCGTACCATCGGCAAGCCAGCCGGGCCTCGTCGCGGACTTCGCGCGGCGCGTGGCCGAGGCGCTGGAGATGCCGTTCGTGGAGTGCGTGCGCAGGGTCGAGGAGGGCGAACCGCAGACGTCGATGCAGAATTCCTACCAGCAACTGCGCAATGTCCGCGACGCGTTCAAGGTAATGCCCGGCGGCAACGACTTCGCCGGGCCGGTGCTGCTCGTGGACGACACGGTGGACTCGCGCTGGACGCTCACGGTCGTCGCCGCCCGCCTGCGCAAGGCCGGCAGCGGCCCGGTCTTCCCCTTCGCACTCGCGGAGATGCGCGCGGGGGGCGGGTGAGCCGTCTGGAGGAGCCGTCGCTCAGAGCATACTCTCCACGTGCTCCCGCAGGCCCTCCGCGATCGGGGTGTTCGGGACCTTCAGGCCCGCGAGGCGCAGCGGCGTCAGGTCGTAGATGCGGTGGCAGAAGAAGCTCGCCCACTCCGGGTGCTCCTCGCGCGTCTCGGCCACGGAGACCTCCTCGACGCGCAACTCCACGCTGAGCACTTCCGCGATGATCTCGTAGTATCGCACCGACTCGATGATGTCCGGCCCCGCCGAACAGTAGATCGCGCGGTCGGCAAGATCACAGCCATGTACGCTGAGCGTAAGCTCCGCAAGATCGCCCGCGAAGATCGGCTGCTGCAGGAAGTGCCCCCCGCCGACAAGCCCCAGGGCCTCCCCCGCGCGCATCCGCTCGATGAGCTTCGTGTCGCGTCCGTGTTCGGGCAGGCAGCCCAGTTGCGAGCCGGGACCGTAGATGTGGCACGGTCGCAGCACCGTCCAGCGCATCTCGGTGTCGGAGGCCAGCAGGACCTCCTCGCAGGCGCGCTTGCCGGGGCCGTAGCCCTCGCCCGTCAGGAAGTGCGGGTTGCTGAAGGGCTGCGGAAAGGCGCGCTTGAGCGGGTCGAAGACGAAGTCGGTGGAGATGAAGACAAGGTGCCCCACGCGCGGCGAGAGCACCTCGACGTCCTGCCGCGCGTCCTCAGGCTGATAGCCGATGCAGTCCACGGCAAGGTCCCACTCGACGCCGGCGCCCTCGATGGCACCGGCGAAGGCCCCGTTGTCCTTGCGATCGGCGATGAGTGAGGTGACGCCATCGGGGATCGGCTTCTCCCCGCGGGTGACCGTCCAGACGCGATGGCCGGCGTCGCGGGCCACTCGCGCGAGCGTGCCACTGACGAAGCCGCTCCCGCCGATGATGAGCAGATCAAGCGCACGTGTCATCAGAATCCCTTTCTCGGAGCAACTCCGTCTACTGCAGGAATTTCTCGAACTCCGACCACTTGCGAAAGTGCTTATGGATGAGCCGTGACGGTGTCAGGCGCTCGTCCGCCGACCGCGCGATGTCCGTGTCACGGTCGGTCTTGCGCCGGTACATGTTCACCTGGTCGAAGAGTTGCTCGAGCAGCGCCAACCGCGTGTCGGCGTACTCCGGATCATTGTAAACGTTGTGCATCTCCCACGGGTCGGTGGCGTGATCGTAAAGCTCGCCGCCCTGCTCGTGGGAGTAGTACGTGAGGCGGTAGCGGCCGGTGCGGATGGCGTTGACGCGCCGCTGAGGTTCGGGGAAGTCCCACTCGCAGATGGAGAAAGGCTTGCCTTCGCCTCTGCCCTCGATCTCCGGAACGATCGAGCGCCCGTCGAGCACGCCCTCGGGCGCGGGGACGTCGGCAAGCTCGCACAGCGTCGGGAAGAGGTCGATCGACTCGATGATCTCGTCCTCGCGCACCTCGCCCTCAGGTGAGCCGGGGTAGCTGATGATGAACGGGATGCGGTGGATCGACTCGTAGATGCCGACGTTCTTCATGTATACCCCGTGATCGCCCGCGAAGTCTCCGTGGTCGGCGCAGTAGACGACGATCGTATTCTCAAGCTCGCCCGTCTCCTCGAGGTGATCGAGCACCCGCCCCATCTCCATGTCGATCACGGTGATGAGGGCGAAGTGATACGCCAGCGCCTCCTTAAGCTCCTCAGGCGTCTCGAACGCGCCCATCTTGTTGCGCATCATCTGCCTGATGAACTCCGGCCGCCCCGCGAACTCATTCTCCCACCAGTCCACCATGTCCGGGCCAAGCTCAATGTCGGCCGGGTCATACATGTCGGCGTGTTCGGCGGACGGCATCCAGTGCGGGTGCGGCCGCTCGAAACTCATGTGTACGAAGAACGGCCGATTCTCGTCACGCCCCTGAAGGAACCTGAGCGTCTCCTCGCCGGTGAAATGCTCGACGGAGTGCTCGTAGGGGAGTTCGGCGACCGCGTGCTTGCGCGTCACGGCCGGATGGTCGGGGGGCAGGGAGCCGTCCTCGTAAAGGTCTGCGACCCCGTGATCGATGAGATGCTTGAAGTAATGATGCTTGCGCGGGTCGCGGCGGTCGGCGTCGGTGAGGTCGCAGTAGCGGATGTGCTCGTAGGCTTCCTCATCCCAGTCGCGGATCATGTGCGCCTTGCCTATCAGCGCGGTCTGATAGCCGAAGCGGCGGAATGTCGCGCCCAGCGTGTCGGGGTTGCGATCCTCGAACTCGAAGTTGTTGTTGCCGAGGATCCCGTGCGTGTGGGGATACTGTCCTGAGACGTACGAGATCCGCGAGGGCGAGCAGATCGGGTTGTTGCAGTACGCCCGCTCGAAGCGTACGCCCTGCTCGGCGATGTGATCCATGTTCGGCGTGCGAACGAGCGGATCGCCAGCGCAGCCCATGTGCTTCGCGTTGTGCTGGTCGGTCATCAGGTAGAGTACATTCGGTCGCGGCATGTCGGAAGCAGCCTCCCGGTCGATGGCGGACGGTCCAGTGCACGCTCAGGTTCGCGCGATGGGACCGGGAGACCTGCGTGGGGGACGACGTTGCCGTGGTTGGTTGCTGGCGACGGCGGGAACGACAGCGGCAACGGCGGCAGACACGACGCTTCGCTGATGCCGTGCGCCGCCGTTAGCCGCCGTTAGCCGTCGTTAGCCGTCGTTAGCCGTCGTTAGCCGTCGTTCCCGGGCCACTTCCACTCGCGCACCTCGGGCGTCTCCTGTCCGTGCTCGGCGATGTACTCGCGGTGATCGATGAGTCGATCGCGCATCTCCTGGCGGATGTGCGCCGCCTTCTGCCCAAGGCCCGGCACTCGGTCGATCACGTCCTTGACGAGATTGTAGCGGTCAATGTCATTGCGCACGGCCATGTCGAAGGGCGTGGTCGTCGTGCCCTCCTCCTTGAAGCCGCGCACGTGCAGGTTCGGGTGGTTCGTCCGCCGGTACGCGAGGCGGTGGATCAGCCACGGGTAGCCGTGGAAGTTGAAGATGATCGGCTTGTCCTTTGTGAAGATGGTGTCGAACTCGCGATCCGACAGCCCGTGCGGATGCTCCTCCTCAGGCTGCAGTTTCATCAGGTTGACCACGTTCACCACGCGGATCTTCAACTCGGGCAGCAACTCGCGCATCAGATCGACGGCCGCGAGTGTCTCGATGGTCGGCACATCGCCCGCGCAGGCCATCACCACGTCGGTCTCGCCGTCCTGATCGTTGCTCGCCCAGTCCCAGATGCCGACGCCGGCGGAGCAGTGCTTGACCGCGGCGTCCATGTCAAGCCACTGCGGCTGCGGCTGCTTCCCGGCGATGATCACGTTCACGTAGTCGCGGCTGCGCAGGCAGTGGTCGGCGACCGACAGCAGGCAGTTGGCGTCGGGCGGCAGGTACACGCGGATCACATGCTCCTGCTTGTTGACCACCAGGTCGATGAAGCCGGGGTCCTGATGGGAGAAGCCGTTGTGATCCTGCCGCCAGACGTGCGAGGTAAGCAGGTAGTTGAGCGAGGCGATCGGCCTGCGCCACGGCACCTCGTCGCGGGCCACGTCGAGCCACTTGGCGTGCTGGTTGAACATCGAGTCGACCACGTGGATGAACGCCTCGTAGCACGGGAAGAAGCCGTGGCGGCCGGTGAGCAGGTAGCCCTCGAGCCAGCCCTGGCAGGTGTGCTCGGAGAGTATCTCCATCACGCGCCCCTCGTGGGCGAGATTCGTGTCATGCTCGTCCATCTCAGCCATCCACTGCCGGTCGGTGACCTCGAAGACTGAGTCGAAGCGGTTGGACGATGTCTCGTCCGGGCCGAAAAGGCGGAAGTTGCGATGGTCGGCGTTCTCCGTCATGACGTCGCGCAGGAACTTCCCCAACTCCCGCGTGGCCTCCGCCTCGACGGAGCCGGGCGCGGGCACATCCACGGCGTAGTCCCGGAAGTTCGGGAGGCGAAGATCCTGCAGCAGCAGGCCGCCGTTGGTGTGCGGATTCGCACCCATCCGCCGCTCACCCTCGGGCGCAAGGTCGAGCAACTCCTGCACCGGGCGCCCTTCCTCGTCAAAAAGCTCCTCCGGCCCGTAGCTGCGCATCCACTCCTCGAGCAGCTTGCGGTACTCCGGGTTGTCCCGGACGCTTTTCATCGGCACCTGGTGTGAGCGCCAGTGGCCCTCGATCTTCTCGCCGTCCACGGTCTCAGGGCAGGTCCAACCCTTGGGCGTGCGCAGCACGATCATCGGCCAGCGCGGGCGCTCGATGGAGCCCTCCTCGCGAGCGGCGTGCTGGATCTCTGCGATCCGGTCGGCCGCGTAGTCCATCGTCGCGGCCATCTTCTGATGGACCTCGTCAGGTTCGGAGCCCTCCACGAAAAGCGGCTCATGGCCGTAGCCGCGCATCAGGGCGTCGAGCTCGTCGTGAGATATCCGGGCAAGGACGGTGGGATTCGCGATCTTGTATCCGTTGAGATGCAGGATCGGCAGGACCGCGCCGTCGGTGGCAGGATTGAGGAACTTGTTGGAGTGCCACGCGGTCGCCAGCGGCCCTGTCTCCGCCTCACCATCGCCGACCACACAGGCGACGAGCAGGTCGGGATTGTCGAGGGCCGCGCCGTAGGCGTGCGAGAGGGAGTATCCAAGCTCACCGCCCTCGTGGATGGAGCCGGGGGTCTCAGGCGCGGTGTGGCTCGGGATGCCGTAGGGGAACGAGAACTGCTTGAAAAGCTCCTTCATGCCCTCCCCGTCCTGTGTCACGTGCGTGTAAAGCTCCGAGTAGCTGCCCTCAAGCCATGTCGCGGCGACGATCCCCGGCGCGCCATGGCCGGGGCCGGTGATGTACATGGTGCTCAGGTCGCGCGCCTTGATGATCCGGTTGAGATGGGCGTAGATGAACGTCAGGCCGGGGACCGTCCCGAAGTGACCGAGCAGGCGCGGCTTGACGTGCGCAGGCTCAAGAGGCTCCTGCAGCAGCGGATTGTCCATCAGGTAGATCTGCCCGACGGAGAGATAGTTCGAGGCCCGCCACCATGCATTCATGCGCCGAAGTTCATCATCACTCAGCGGCTGAGCGTCAAGCTGCGGACCCTGACTGTCGGTGGTCATCGTTTCTTCCTCCTCGCGCCTGATGAGGCATTGTGCAGTTTCTCACTTCGAGTATTCGAGGAGAGTTCGCATCGCCCTGCAATGCTGGACCCGAAGCAAAAGCCCGAGTCGCCCGCTCTCACGCGGAAGATCACCGGGCAGCCTTCAGCTCGAAGGGAATGTGCGTGGTCGCACCCCAGTTGCCCGCATTATCACGCGCGCGAAGATGGAAGCAGTACTCACCAGGCGCGAGGTCGGTGAAAGTCACCTCGGTCGC
This sequence comes from Armatimonadota bacterium, assembly GCA_051745855.1. Taxonomy (GTDB): domain Bacteria; phylum Armatimonadota; class Zipacnadia; order Zipacnadales; family UBA5352; genus UBA5352. Next base: position 7,656 of record JBNJEK010000005.1, on the reverse strand, counting down.
ACTGCCGGTGATCTCCTCGGGCGGCACGGTGTCGTCTTCGGCATCGAGCACCCACGAGTACCCCGCGACGCCGCTTGCGTCCGCCGGCTCGGCCCACCGGAACGAAGCCTCGTGCGCAGCCTGCGAGTACATCGCGTAGTCATCGACGAGCAGCATCGCGTCCGGCGGCATGTCGATGCTCAGGAAGATCCGGTGGATATCAGGGGACGGATCGGTGCGCGCAAGCGACTCTTCGACGTCCACCACCGCCGTCTGCCATCCGTCGCCTGAGACGGGGAGCGCGCCGAGTTCGGTCCAGCGGTCCTTCGTGCCGTCGAAGGTGGTTCCGAAGATCTTCAGACGGGCGCGGGCAGCGCGCCTGGCGCGGTAGCGGAAGCGCACGACCGGGTGCTCCCGCCAGCCCTCACCGAAGTCCCGAACGAGCACAAATCCGCTGCCCCGCCCGCCGAGGTGCCTGAGTTCCACGCAGCCGGGGCCGGTCGCCCCGCCCTCTGCAAGACGCAGCACCTGGCCCGCGACGAAGTTCCCCCAGCCGCCGGTGTCCGCCTCAAAATCATTCGCGTCGGCGACTCGCACGGGCACGTAGCTCACCACGGGCGCGGGAGGCGGCTGCTCGTCAAGCGCATGATCGACCGTGAACGTCCACTCCAGCGCTTCCATCGCGTTCCCCGCGAGATCCCGAGCTTCGAGCCGACAGTGCATCCGCGAGCCGTCCTCGCCGAGAGAGTCGCGCTCCGGCAAGGTCCACGTCAGGACGCCCACCGCATCGTCCCACTCGAGCGCGTCGTCGGCGACGGTCCACGTGCGGTCACCGATCGTCAGCCGCAGGTCGGCGGGGCTGACGCCGGCGCCATCGTCGCTGATGGTGACTGAGATGCTCTCGGGACACGCGTTGGAGCCATCCGTGGGCGCCGGCGTCGAGGCGACGGGTGGCTGCGCATCATCGGTGGCGTCGACGCGCAAGGGAATGTGCGCGGTCTCCGATCGATTCCCCGCGCTGTCAACCGCAGCCGCATGCACCCACGCGAGGTCCTCGCCGTATTCGGCCAACGCCGACGGCAGATCGACCGGCGCGACCTCCGCGGGAGGTTCGGTGTCAGGCGAAGCGTCGACGGCCCAGGCGAGGCCGGCGAGGCCCGCCTCATCGCGCGACAGCAGTGCAAGGTCCTCGGGAAGGGCGCCCGCGTCCAGCGTCGCCTGCAGGCGCACGTTGTCCAGGTACCACCGCGTGCCCTCACGGTTGCCCGGCCAGCCGGAGGTCGCGAAGGCGATCTCCGTCACCACGAGCGGGGCCTCGCGCCCGAACTCCTGCGCAAGTAGCGCGTGCAGGTCGATGGTCGCGCGATGCCACGCATCATCCGCGACTGCCCCGATGCGACCGATCGGACGCCAGGTGTGATCGTTGTCAGTGAACTTGATGACGCGCCGGCTGCCATCCACCTCGACGATCAGGTCAACTCGCAGTTCCTCCGGCGCGCGGTAGTCGAACTCAAGCACCGGGTAGCGCGACGCCTCGAAGGGCGCGGAGCCGAGGGACACGCCGAAGAGTCCGCCGAGCTTCGTGCAACGCGCTTCGAGGCACCACTGTCCGCCTCGCGAATTCCCCGCGACCGGATCGCGGGCCCGCCTCAGCGCCACGGCGGCGTCGGTCCCCCACGGCGCGAGCGGTCCAGGGCCGGTCTCAAAGTCGCAGTCGATCAGCGGCTCCGGGAGGCCCGTCAACTCAGGCGCGTCAGGCGGCGTGTCATCTGCCTTGTAATCTGCGGAGAAAGTAAACTCCAGCGGTTCAGCATGATTGCCCGCGCGATCGGCGGCACTCACCCGCACCGCGACCCTCTCGCCCATCGGCAGTTCCACCTCCGCCGAGCGGAGATCGAGCGCGAGTGTCTTGTCGGCGGCATTCCACCGCACACCCGGGTCGCCCGAGCGGAAGGCTCTCTCCGCGATCCGCAACTCCAGCGATCTCTCGTCGATCCCCGCCGGGCCGACGTCCGCGATCGTGAGCGCCAGCACGGGGCCGAGCCACGTCGCATCGCCGACCGGCTCCTGAGCCTCGATCGTCGGCGCGTCAAGGTCAAACGCAATCAGGTCAGCGCTCGATCGCGCGCCCGAGGTAAGCGTGACCGCGATGACGCCGGATCGCGGGGGCGCCACCCGGTGCTCCGCGCGACCGAGGCGCAGGGTGCGCGTGATGCTGCAGCCTTCGGCCTCGACGGTCACGCCTCGCTGCGTCCGGACGGTGACAGGCGCGGAGGTGGCGCCGCCAAGGTAGACGTTGTCCAGCCGCCACGATGCGCCGGCCGGGTTGCCGCCGATCCCCGCGCGCATGTACTCGGGGGCGGCGTGTGCGGCGAACTCCAGCCGCTCAAGTACGACCGGCTCGTCGCCCGGGAAGTGCGGGCTCAGCAGACCCATCAGATCAATCTGCGCCGCCCGCCAGCGGCCATCGGCGCGCGCATCGTCCACGCGGCCCACGTCCTCGATGCCGCACGCCGCCTCCTCGGGCCCCGAAAGCGCCACGCGGTAGCGCTGGCCGCCAATGAGCGCGAAGACATCGACCGCGACATCCTCGAGGATCGCGTAGTCGAACGCGAGCAGCGGCTGCTGGCGGAGGTCGACGCCCGCGAAGGGCGCGGCAAGCGCGAACGTGCCCCCCGCGGTCGGGTTTGTGACGTGAAGACAGCGGCCACCCTCAGGCGCCTCGCGCTCAGCAACACTCACCGCACACGCCCTGGACGCTGCCGGCCCCCAGCCTGCGGCGCCGTGCTCGAAGGTCGCGGCGTGATGCGGCGGGCCGAAATCCGGCAGCGGCAGCCCCACGGCCGGCTGCGCGACCGGCTCCTCGCGCACCTCGGGGGTCGCATGCTTCGCCTCCTCGAAGTAAACGCGTGCCCGGGCGACGGTCATTGCTTGGCCGAATGTCCAGATGCCGACGGCTCCTCCGGGCAGCGGCTCAGGATCGTCAAAGGTCGCCGCGAGCTCACCATCGACGAGCAGTCGGACCGTGCTTCCGACACGCTCGGCGCGGATCCGCCACCACTCGTTGTGCAGCTTGTGCGCATCCTCGCGGCCCGTCGTCCCGCCAAGCGAGTCGAGGATGTCCGGCATTGTGAAGCCGGGGACCTTCGCGACCAACTCGCCCCGGCGGAAGATCCCCGCCGCGGAATTGCCCCAGCCTCCGAACACGAGCGAGTACCCGCTGCCCGGCGTGTCATTGCTGCCGCCCAGCGTCACGGCCAGGTTACCCGGGTGCTGGTAGAAGGGAGCCCACGGCTGATCCATCGAGATCCCGGCGAAGAACTCGACGACGACATCGCCGTCGAACTGCCGCCTCGTCCACACCGACGCGAGATCTTCAGACCGCCCCTGAAACCACGACCAGCGTGGCGTGCAATCCCAGCGGCTCGAGACGCCCCACTCGCCGGAGCCGATGTGCCAGTCGGTCGGCGCCGCGCGGAAGGTCGAGTCCATCATGTTCCGCGAGATGATGTGCAGTTGATTCGCCTGCCTGCGCGCGGAGGGGCCGATAAAGCCAATCTTCCCTGCCGCGGGGACAGCCGCCTCGAAGTCGGCAACGACGTCGCCGTCCAGCACCGCCTCAACCACCGAGCCGGTGCGCCGCAGGGCGACCGTCACCGGGAGTTCGGGCATCGCAACCGTGGCCGCAGCGCTCACCTCGTTGTCCTCCCGAAGCGTCAGAACGAGTTTGCCGTCCGAGGGCGCGATTGCAAGATGGCAGCCCCGCTGAGCGGCGGGAGGCGGGCTGAGGGTCTCCTCGCCGGCCGGAACGCAGATGGCCAGCCCCGCGCCCTCGCCGAGGCCGCGCTCGGTCATCTCCCAACCAAGCTCCACGTCACCCCAGTAATGCCCGGCATGCCAGGTGCCGTCGGCCCCACGGAGCCACTGATCGCGCTCGTCGGCCCACTCCTGCATGTAACGATCGTCGATGAATGCCTGCGCGGATGGGTCGGAGACCTGTGCGTCGTGCGAGAGAATCACCGGTTCGTCGGCGCGACGCGGCCCGGAGTACGCCTCCACATCGTCGAACGCCACCGGCTCGCGCCCGGCCGTCCACAGCGCCACCTGTCCGTGGGCAAGCGTCGGGTCCTGCGCGGAAAGAAGCTCCGCGCCGTTGAGCGTCCCGGTCAGTTGGCCGCCAACGCCGCTCAGCGCGAGGCGATGCCACTCGTTGGCGTGCACCGCCGCGGCGGTCGCGTCGAGCACCGTCTCATCACCGTCGCGGATGCGGACAAGCTGCAGCACGCCGGAGGGAGCGGTCGTCCGCCGAAAGCGCAGCAGATAGCAGTCCCCGTCAGGCTGGCAGGCGAGGCCGACGCCGAACCCCTCCGCATCCTCGGAGGGGCGCACGGACGCCTCCACCGTCAGGTCCTCGTAGAACCAGTAGCCCGCTGAGGCGAGGGCCTCACCTCCGCCGGCGGCCCGTCCGAGCAGCGTGAAGGCGTTCGCGCTGAACCGCGCGGATTCAAGCTGCGCGACGCGCCAGTGGCCGGAGTGCTGCTCCCATGTCGCGGACTGACCCGGCGCGCGCATGAAGTCGTCGCTGAAGACGATCGCGGCGGTGGGCTGGAGCATGATCTCATCGAGCGCTGTGGCAGGCGCATCCAGCAGGCCCCAGCGGCCGCCGTCAGGGAGGTCGGAGTGAGCGCGCAGCACAGTCACGCCGTCATACGCGACCGCGACGCCGGCCTGCAGGCGCTTCAGGACGATCTGCGCGTTCTTAGCGGGGAGAGGTGCGTCGGCCCGCGCAAGCTCAGTCGACTCGTCGCCTCGCTGGAGGACGATCGACGCCGCACCGGGCCGCAGGTGGAAGACTACTCGCCCGCCCGCCTCGTCATCGTGCACGAAGAGAGCAATTCCTCCTTGCACGTGGACAAGCTGCGCAGGCAGCGTGAGGTTGAAGGGGGCCTCACAGGAGTCGTCACCGTACACCGGCGCGGCGTCTGCCGGGTTCGGGAATGCGAGGGCAAGGACGGCAAGGAGGGGCACCAGGAAGACGGTCCGCGCCATGAGAATCTCTCAATCCAGTTGATGATAAGGAATGCATGCGACCCCGCCGCTTCGTCACGCCGCCTCTTCGCCGCGTCTCACGCCCCGCCCTCCCGGCAGGGCCGGCGGCGAGCCGGAAGCATCCGTACATGAAGTCGGGCGGGGCCGAAGCCCCGCCCTGTTTGTCCACTTCCTCAGCATACTCACTGTCCAGTGGCGGTCGTCGAGACCCGTGTCCCGGACACCGGCGCCTCCGCGCTCACCTCAAGGTCGCTGGACTCAAGCCAGTGATGTCGCGCGGTTCCGGTCACGTTGTTCCCGTCGAACACCAGGCGTAGATCCATCATCCCCGTCGGCGGGCCTATGCTGATCGCGTGGAGATGATCGCTGATCCTGCGGTAGGTCCCCTCCCACCTCGACTCAGGCTCGTCCTCGTAATACCCTGAGAGAACGATCGTGCCGTTACCATTGTCCTCATCGATGGTCAGCGATACGTCGTCGTAGATGTGCGGGAGCAGCAGGTAGACGAAAGTCAGCGACTCCAGTTGCCAGGTGCCGCTCGGGTCGATGTCCGTGCCGGGTGTCACCACATCGATCTCAACGCTCTTCGCAGTACTGTCCTCGACGCCATCATTTGCCTGACATCCGATGGTGTACGTTCCCTCCTCGGCAGGCGCCGTCCACGTGATGGTCGCGGCGCTGCCCGAGATTGCTTCTCCATCGGCCGTCCAGGAGTGTGTCAAAGGGTCATCATCCGCATCCACGGCATTGGCCGTCACCTCCGACTGTCCACCCGGCTCCACCAGCGTCGGGGAGGCCCACAGAGTGACGATCCTCGGCGCGGTGTTCGGCAGCGGTTGCACGACCACGTCCACCTGCGCGGTCGCAGTTGCATTGCTCTTCCCGTCACTGACTCTGCAGGTGATCGTACAGTTCTGCGGGGTGTTGGGGGCGGTCCATTCAACGCTGGAGCCGGAGGCGGTCATCCGCCCGGTGCCGAGGGTGCCGCTGGAGCAGGACCATTCGTAGCTCAGTGCATCACCGTCGCGGTCACTCGCTACACATTCGATGAGAGACTCTCCCCCGATCCGCACGGTGTCCGGGGATGCCGACAGAGACGAGATCGTGGGGGCGCGATTTGCGCTGCCGCCCCCTCCGCATCCTGCAAGGATCAGGAGCGGAGCAACCGTCAGGATACATAGACACACGATCTTACTGCTGGAAAGAGGTGCTGGACACATGGCGGCACGACCTCCTTCCACAGGTGACCGTCTGAGACGCATCACCGTCAGTGCTGGCCTCCATCATATCACATCAAAGACGCATCTCCTATCATTATGACACAAATAACATCTGGAAGTCCCGAACCAATAATGTCACAGAGATCAGACCCACAGTCCGTCCGCCTCTGCGGCATCATTTATTGCCGCGACCGCGCGGGAGTAGTCGCCATCCACGCGCTCCCGGAACTGTGCGACCGTCACATAGCTGTGCCCCGCCACCGCGAGCGCCTCGGCGGCCTTGAGCATCCGCTCCATCGCAAGGTCAGTGCCCGCGGCGGCGCAGAACTCAGGTGAATGCACCGGCGTCGGCTCATCCGCGATCCCGAAGTACACATGCGCCGCCGGCCGCTGCTGGGAGACGTCACCGAAGTCCGAGGATGCCCGCCCGGGCGCGGCCGGCACCATCGGCTCAAGCCCCGCTCGCTCCGTAGCTTCGAGCCACGCTTCATTCAGCGGAGCATTCGGGATCCGCGGCTTGTAACGCTCGCCCCACGGCTCCATCTGCGCGGTCGTCGCGGTCATCAGCGCCGCGCCGTCAGCGATCATCCGCAGCCGCCCGATCATCGCGTCGAGGGTCGCGTCCGTGGCCGCGCGAAGATAAACGATGAACGATGCGTGCTCGGGAATCGTGTTCGCCATCTCGCCGCCATCATCCACGTAGCCGTGCACGCGACACTCCTCCAGCAGGTACTGCCGCCAGGCGTTGATGCCCTGAAACGCGAGCATGACCGCGTCAAGCGCGTTGCGCCCCTGCTCGGGGGATGCCGCGGCGTGCGCCGCGCGGCCTTTGAAGCTCACGCGAAAGCGGGCGATCGCGTTGCTGCCCGGATCGGTCATTGTCTGCCAGCGCGGATGCGCCATCATCACCGCGTCGATCCCGGCCAGCGCGTCCTCCCTGAGCATCTTCACCTTCCCCCCGTGTCCCTCCTCGGCGGGCGTCCCCATCACAACGACGGTCCCCGGCGCGTTTCCCTCGCCCAGCACCTCCGCGAGAGCCTTCCCCGCTCCCAACGCCGCCGCACCGATGAGGTTGTGCCCGCAGCCGTGGCCGATCCCCGGCAGCGCGTCGTACTCCGCCATGAAGCAGAAGACCGGATGGCCGTCCCCGGCTTTCGCGTGGTAGGCGGTGTCGAGCCCCGCGAAGGGCGTCGTGACCTCGAAGCCCCACTCGCGCAGCAGCTCAACGTGCCACGCGCAGGCCTGCTCCTCCTGCAGCCCGAGTTCGGGATTCGCGTGGATGCGCTTCGCGAGGTCAACCAGTTCATCGGCATGAGCCGCAACCGCGGCCCGGATCTTCTCCTGAGTGTCCAACTGAGTTCCTCCTCCGCCATTGCCGCTCATGTCACACATCAATGTTCGCCAGCGG
>JBNJEK010000004.1:0-46228 GCA_051745855.1 Armatimonadota bacterium | reverse complement strand
GCAACAACACGGGCTTCGCCGCGTACCCGTTGGAGTCCTCTGCCCGTGGGCCATCCGGCGAGATTCTTCCTGCCTGAGACACCTGCGTCATGTCTCAGGTCATATCGCCGGCGATCCCGAGTCCGAGGATGCGGTCGATATTCCGCCAAGCGACCTTCTCCCACGCCTCGTCCGAGATCTGGCCCTTGAGCGATCGGAAGTAGGCCGGGTTCGGCGGCTCATGGTCGGGGTAGGCGAGGTCAGTGCCGAACATCAGGCGGTCCTGGAACTGCTCGATGAACTGGTTGCCGAACTGCGGGTCGCGGCTGATGGCATTATTGCCGCTCCCTGCCGAAAGGTCGCCCCAGAGGTTGTCGTACTTCTCGAAAAGCTCGACCAGCCGGCCGGGCTGCACCGGTCCATCGGGATAGCTGTTGCGCGTCTCCTGGGTGATACGCGCGTCGATCTCCGCCCAGAACGGCTGCGAGTGGCCGAAGATGATCAGGTCCGGGAACTCCTTGAGGGTCTTTTCAAGTCGCGGAAGGCCGACCTCGTCGTGGAGGCCGTAGTATCCACCGATCTCAGGTGCGATGTGAATCGTGACGGGCATCCCCTCATCCGCGCAGGCGCCGAGCATATTCCACACGAGCGGATCGTCGAAGTGCAGGTTGCAGGTGGTCTCGCCGACGCCCCGGCAGCCCATCTCGCGGTAGATGCGAAGGAAGCGGCCGAAGTCGGATTCGACGCTGTTGCGGCCGGCGCGCGGATCGAGGCTGCAGAAGGGGATGAGGCGGTCGGGGTACTGCTCGTGCATTTCGATGACGTCCTCGGGTGGGACGAAGCGCGACCGGGCCTCCGGCGCCACGCCCGAGAGCAGCACGGCGCGGTCGATCTCGTAGTGATCGAGCTTCGCGATGAGTTCATCCACCAGCGGATAGTCACTCCCGTGCCAGCGTGGCACGGCGCGCGAACGGGATGCGTGGGTGTGGCAGTCGATGAGCATGATCGAGCACCTCTCTGCCCGGACCTTGACGTTGATGCCGCCGCGTAATCTTCACCGGGCGGTGGAGGACTTCCTCTCATCGGGCTGGAAGTTGTGCCCAACGTCAATTGACTGGAGGCTGGCGCCATGAAGATCACGCTCATACTGCTGGCAGGGATCACGACCACGGCCGCTCTCGCAGCGCCGATCACGCTCGGGCCCGAGACAGCAGTGGCTGAAGACGCGCGGCAGGTCCATCCTCGTTTCGTGGGCTTCCGCCCCGCCGACGGGCAGACCGTCGATCTCAATCCTCCGCGGATGAGCTGGCCGTGGTATCCCGAGGTGCTCCCCGACGGAACACCTGCCGGAGATCGCCTCTTCACCCTGCAGATCGCGAGCACGCCGGATTTCACCGACCCGGAGGCGGTCGCCGAGCAGGTCGGGGTCAACTTCTACAACTTCCTCCCGTCGCTCGAGGGCGGGGACAGGTGGTACTGGCGAGTGGCGTATGACGCCGGCACCGAGAACGAGCAGTGGTCTGAGACACGAAGCTTCACGATCGCCGAGGATGCCGTGACGTGGGATCGCTCCATGCTCACGTCCCCGACCGAACTGCTCGGGGCGCACCCGCGGATGCTCATCGGCGGGATGACGCTTGACGAGCTTCGCCAACTGGGTGAGACCAGCGAACGGTCGGCCGAGTTGGCGGAGTATATCATCGCGTGGGCCGACCGGGTGGTTGAGGAGGATTGGTTCACCGACTTCCCGGAGGATGACAGCGAGAATGTCAGCTACATGCGGTGGGGCCGGGACCTGGTCGCCGTGGCCTTCGCCCATCTCCTGACCGGTGATGCAAAGTACGAGGGCTTCCGGCAGAACGTGGTGACGATGGCCTCCTGGCCGAAGGGCGGCTTCGGCTCGCCTGAGGGGGCCGGCGCCCAGGGCAAGTGGTCAACACATCTCACCGGATACATGGGGCTCATCTACGACTGGCACTACGATGACTTCAGCGCTGAGGAGCGCGCGATTATCCGCGACTCGCTCCAGTGGCGAATCGAGCACACCGTCTGGAGCTTCGCCTTCAAGCGCAACCAGGGCGCGGAGATGCACCGCGGTTCGATCGCGATACTTGGCAGCAGCCATCCCTACGAGAACGTGTGGGTCTCGCTCCCGGGGATGATCGCGATCGCCGATGAGTCGGAGATCGCCGCGGAGGCGATGGGGATTGTGCTGAACTACCTCATCGGCGTGACCAGCGGGTTCGGGCCGGATGAGGCGTGGAATGAGGGCCCCGGCTACGGCAACGGCAAGATGAAATGGCTGACTGATGCGACGTGGATTGCGCAGACGGCCATTCCGGAGCTGAATCTGGACCTCAATCCGGTCTATGACGCGCACTCTGACTTCTTCGCGCGCATCAACCCGATTGGCACGCCGCACTGCTCATTCGGGAATCGTGCGATCAACGAGCGAGACTGGTGCAGCAGTCGGATCACGAACTACCGGCGGATCGCGATGCTGCGCGACAATCCGGTGGCGATGCAGAACTGGCTCGACACACGCCGTCGGCTCGAGGACCTCACCGGGAACACGCCGCAGACGTTCTCGCCATGGATCGACTACTGCCTGCCGGCCTACGCACAGGAGCCTGAGCCGCGTCCTGAGGCCGATCCGGTAAAGCTCTTCGGGCTGGAGGGCTGGGTGACTGTCAGTTCTGCGCCTCCCAGTGATTACGACGCGCAGAAAGATGCAGTGAGTATGACCTTCCACTGCCGGCCGCGTGGAGGCTACGGCCACTCATTCCGGTCCGAGAACGCGTTCGACATCCACGCCTGGGGTGAGACGATCTCGTCGGGCGGCGGCACCACCGCGAACCGGGAATTCTTCGCGAATCACACGATGAGTCACAACACGGTGCTCGTCGGCGGCCATGAGCAGGCGGCGTCGAATGACTACAGTGTGCCGACCATCGGGCGGATCACGCGTTTCGCGCGGGGCGACGGGTACGTGTACTGGGCGGGCGACGCGACGAACGCATACGCTCACGAGCAGGGGCTGGAGCGTTTCGTGCGCCACGTACTCTTCATCGATGACGCGTACTTCGTCATCTACGACGACCTCGCGGTGCGCGATGACGCCGATCCGACGACCTTCCAGTGGCTCTACCACGTGCTTGAGGCCGACCAGATGGCACTCACGCAGTCACCGGCGGGAGCGGACTATCGTGTCGGAGAGGCGCGGGTGCTGCTGCGGCATGTTCCGCTGATAGAGGGGCTGGAGGTGACCAACTATCCGGGCATCGAGGGACTGGTGAACCCGATCACCGGTGAGGATGTCACCGCGAGAGACAAGTGGGCGAAAGGCGCCGGCGACGAGGGTCCGCCGCCCGCCGATGCCGATCACCTGTGGTTCACGCATGAGCAGCCGCTGCGCGAAGCCGGCTTCCTTGCCGCGATCGTGCCGTGGAGGGACGGAGATGAGCCGCCGGCGGTCGCCGCCGCGGGCGCGAGAGGCATCAGTGTGACCCTGCAGGGAGAGACCCGGACGATCGCTATCGGGGAGGCCGCTGGAGCGGACTTTGTCATCCTGCCCTGAGCCGACCCCTTCTGCCCTCGGCGGCGGGGCCGCACGTTGACGTACCCGGCCTCCGGAAGGTACAATCAGGGGGCATGGAAGGAGCAATATTTGTGTCCGACGGAGCGAGAGATGTCGCGGTCCGGCGAGAGCGTATGCCGGACTGGTTGAAGGTTAAGACCGGCAAGGCCAGCCTCACCCGGCGGACCCGCGAGTTGCTGCGCGGCTGCGGGGTGTGCACGGTCTGCGAGGAAGCCAAGTGCCCCAACATCGGCGAGTGCTTCTGCAGCGGCACGGCCACGTTCATGATTCTTGGCGATCGGTGTACGCGAGATTGCCGATTCTGCGCCGTGACGCATGGCGAACCCGACCCGCCCGACCCCGCCGAGCCCGAACACGTGGCGGAAGCGGCCAGGAGGCTCGGCCTTGAGTTTGTCGTGCTCACCTGCGTGACCCGGGACGACCTGCCGGACGGCGGCGCGGGGCATTTCGTGGCGACGATGAGTGCCCTGCGCGACTGGACTCCGGAGATCGGCATCGAGATTCTCACCAGCGACTTCGAGGGTGACCGGGCACCGCTCAATCGCGTGCTGGAGGCTCGTCCGACGGTGTACAATCACAACCTCGAGACCGTGGAGCGGCTGCAGCCGGTCGTCCGGCCGCAGGCCGACTACCAGCGTTCGCTGGACGTGATCCGCGCGGCGTCCGAGCGCGCGCCGGCGGGGACGATCATCAAGTCGGGACTGATGGTGGGCCTCGGTGAGGAGATGGACGAGATCGGCGAGGCGCTCGGCGACCTTGCCGCCGCGGGCTGCATGGTTGTGACCATCGGCCAGTATCTCCGCCCGTCGCCCGAGCACCTGCCGGTCGCGCGATACGTCACGCCGGGGGAATTCGAGGAGTTTGAGCGCGTGGGCCTCGAGCGCGGCCTCAAGCGCGTGCTGAGCGGTCCGTTCGTTCGGAGCAGTTACAAGGCTGCGGAGACGGCTGCCGAACTGGCGGCGGGGTGAGACGGGCGCCGGTGAAAGTAGATGCTGAGTCGGATCACGGTCATGTCGCGTGTCTGGGCAGATCATGACCAACCGCGTGATCACAATCCTGCTGATCGTACTCGTGACCGTCGCCCTGCTGGGGGAGGCGGCGCGTAACGTCGTGGAGCCGGAGGGGCGATGGCAGGGGTGGCTGCACCTGCTCGTCGCCCAGCAACTGGCAGACACGCTTGATCGGCAGGTGCAGCTTGGACCGATCACTGACATTTCGCTCGAAGGCGTGGAGGCGCAACGTCTCGCTGTCGCAGACGGCTTCTACCTCGAGGATGGCCTGCTTGCGCGGGCAGAGCGGATCGTGATCGCCTTCGATCTGATCGGCATACTGCGACAGGAGGTCGCGCCCGCGGCGGGGATCTCGCGAGTGCGCATCGAGGATGCGTGGGTTCACGTTGTTCGCGATCCGCAGGGCGAGTTGAACGTGGAGCGCCTTCTGCCCGAACCCGTCGGCCCGCCCCCGCCTCCCGAGGATCAGTTCCAGGGCGTGGTGACGGTCGCGGACACCGTCGTCATCTACGATGATTACGCGGTTGAGACCGTGCCGGGCGTGCGCCTGAACGTTGAACTGGCCGACCTGAACGCTGAGATCGACATGCGTGAGGTCGGGTGGATCGCTCTTGACCTCACCGCGAGGGAGCGTCTCGGGAGATTCGGCTCGATTGCCGTGCGTGGTCAGCGCGAGACCGAGACCGGGTTCGCATGGGCGAACGCCGAGATCGGCGCCATCGACGCGGCGTTTTGGTACAACATGTTCGTCAAGGCTGAGGGCGTCGGGGTCGAGGGCGGGCGTGTTGACGTCTCGGGCACCGTGGGACTTATGCCGCGCGAGTTCGGCGACCCTGAACCCGCGGTCGCCGCACATGCGACGGTTCGCGATGCCGCGGTGACGCTCGCGGCGCTCAACGGGCGCCAGGTCATCGCGGACACGACACTCACCGGCACGATGGATGGCGCGCAGATTCACAGCCTGGACGGCCGGGTGGACGGAACGACCATCAATGCATCAGGCTTCATCGGCGACTGGGATGAGCCTGTGATCGACGTGGACTTCGACGCTCGTGTCATCCGGCCGATGGAACTGCTCGACCTGATGCCGGAGCCTGACGAAAAGACGCGCGCTCAGATCGAGACGGTCGCCGTCTCGGGGCCCTTGCTGGTCTCCGGCGTGATGACAGGGCCCGTTGAGCAGGCGAACGTGAACGCGCGGATTGAGGCCCCGGGCCAGATTCGCTACGCCAGCAGCGACGTGGGGCAGATCACAGCAGGGCCGCTGGATCTCCGGGTGGATCTGCTGGACCTCGCCGATCCCAATATCCGCGGTCGCGCAAACATTGCGTCGGTCGATCCGGTCGATCTTGAGCCGCTGCGGGCGTCGCTCTTCGAGGGGATGGAGGGGCCGATCGAGGTCGCGCCGCTGCAGGATGTCTTCGCCGACTTCCTGTGGTCGGGGGAGATGCCGATTGTGCAGACGGAGATCGCGATTCCTGCTCTCTCCGTCGGCGAGGTCGGCGTCACGGCGCTGCGGACCGAGGTCGCGGTGGCGGACGATGTGATCTACCTGCGAGACCTGCGGGCGGAGCCGCTCGGCGCCAGGCTGGCAGCGAACGCGACGCTCGACCTCGGCGGTGATGACGGGCTCTGGGCGTGGGCCGACGGAAGCATTGAGGGCCTCGATCTCGCGCGACTGGCCGCGCTGCCGGGGCTTGATGCAACGGAGGGCCTGCGCGGGGAGTTCTCGGGGCGGTTCGCAGGCGAATACGCGGACGCGGCGCCCTACGCCATCGCCACCGGAGCGGTTGAGCAACCGGGCTACGACGAGTGGGGCGTAGAGAGCCTGCGCGCAATGGTCGTGGTTGACGGGGACGCGATCGACGTCAGGGGAGCGAGCTTTCAGGATCCGCTCGGGATGGGTTGGGTGCGCGGCGTCATGCCCTTCGAAGGCGAGATGGCCGCCAGCTTCGCCATCGCCGGAGTGGACCTTGAGACGGTTGCCGAACGCTTCGATCTCGATGTGGAGGGGCTTGAGGGCGAGGCGTTCGTGACGGGCTCGGCAGGTGGGACGATCGAGCAGCCACGGGTTGATGCGATGCTTCGCGCGTTCAATCTGAGGTACGATGATTACACCGTGGATGCTGTGCAGGCCGAGATCGAGGGCGGTCTTGATGCGCTGGCGGTGAGTGATCTCTACGCGTCAAGCGGTCGCATCGTCGCGCGGGTGAACGGTTCGCTGAGTGAGATCGACCTCGATGAGCCGAACGCGAAGATCGCGGGGACGGTGCGACTGGCAGGTCCGGTGGATCAGACGGCGCTGGAACTCGCCGACCTGCAGGATGAGGACCTCGTAGGCGCGGTCAACGCGGAGATCGAGATCGCCGGAACGCTCCAGGAGCCGAGCGCAGACGGGGCGGTCTACCTTGAATACGCGCGTTATGACAAGGTCGTGACTGATGACGCGGTGCTGCGGGTAAGCCTGCGGGATGACCTGCTTGAGATGGAGGAGCTTCGCGTTCCGATCGGCGACGCGGTCGTCTCCGGGACCGCCAGCGTCTCGTCGGTCTTCGATGATCCGATCGTCTCGGCGACGCTTCAGGCACGGGACGTGGTGCTGCAGGACATGGCGCTTTGGCAGGAGATGGGGCTGCCGCTGGCAGGCACTGTGAACCTTCCCTACCTGAGCCTGCAGGGACCGCTGGACGCACTCAACGGTCTGGCGCAGATCGAGGCATCCGACCTGATGCTCGGCGACGAGCAGATCGGCGCAGTCTCTGCGGCAGTGCTGCTCAACCAGGATGCGCTGATGCTGCGGCGGACCAAGGTGGCGCTCGCCGGCGGGGAGATTGCAGTGGAGGGACGCTACCGTCTCGATCAGCAGCGGATTCTGCCGTCGGAGTTCGAACTCGACGACGTCTCGATCTCGCAACTGCTGCAGGTCGCGGTGCCCATTGCTCAGTATCTCGAAGAGGGCAGCCGGGATGCGGAGGCCAACGGGCCCTCGCTGGCGCGACGCCTGACATCGCTGTCGCTGCGGCTGGGAGGGCGGATGGACGGGAGTGTGCTCGTGGAGGGGGCGATCCCCGAGGCCGCGCCCGAAGGCACGCCGGCGGAGGACGTCATCGCCGACCTGCTGACAGCGGTGTCGGCTGAGGTCGAGATGGATATCCGCGAGCCCTCCCTTGACAACAGGGGACTGCCTGATACGCGGCTGGCCGCGCAGGTGGCGGAGGAGCCGGAGGTGGCGTTGCAGGTCGAGGCCTCCGAGGGCGACGCGCTGATCACGGCGGATGGGACGTGGCGACCGGATGGCGCGATCGACGTGCTCGCGGAGGTATCTGCCTTCGAGATGGCGTCACTGCGGCCGTGGACGCCGGCGACCGTTGAGGCCCTGGGCGGGCGGCTCAATCTCACGGTGCAGGCGACGGGCACACTTGATGAGCCGCAGTTCGTCGCCTCGATCGACGTGATCGACCCTGAGGTGCATGGCGTGCAGTTCGACCTGGTCTCGGCGCCGCTGATCCGCTACGATGGAGAACTCGTCCAGGTGGACAGTCTCGTCATGCGCGAGGATGACGAGGAGTTTTACGTTGACGGACGGATACCTTTCGACTGGGAGACGATGTCGGTCCCCGAAGAGGGTGAATTGCAGGTCGTGATGCGCTCGGATGGCACCGACCTGGCAATCTTCCCTCCGATGATCGCGGGGGCGGCCGGCGAGCAGGGCGCGGAGGGGCCGCTGTCTCAGGTGGAAGCCACCGGTTCACTCGACAGTCTCGTCCGTATCACGGGAAGCCTGACGCGGCCTGAGTTGAACGGTGAGGTGAGCGTCGCCGCAAGCTCGATCGTCACGCCGTGGATCGGCAGTCCGGTGGAAGACCTGGTGCTGAACGCCAATTTCACCGGTCTCGAGGGCACCACGATCGTGGACCTTGAGCAATTCTCCGCACGTGTCGACTCGACGACGTTGCAGTCGAGTGGAACCGCGGAGATGGCGCAGTATCAACTGGCGATGCTGGCTGAGAACACGTATGATCTGAGTCTGGAGGTCGAAGCGGCGCGGCAGAGCATCGGCGGTGATGGGTTGACGGCGAGGAACCTGCGGGGCGTCGTGGCGCTGAAGACGCAGGAGCCGGGGCTTCACCGGCTGTCGGTGGACGAGCTTGGGGCCGATTTCGGGGACGGGAGCGTGCTCGTCGATGGCGGCATCGGGGTCACGACATTCGCGCCGGCCGAGATGGAGGAGAACGAATTCGGCCTGCATATCGTCGCCGATGATGCACGGCCGCGCTATGGGAATCTCTTCCTCGGGACGGTCAACGGGAAGGTCGACGTTGCGAACACGGGTCGCGGTGAGCCGGTGTCCATTGACGGTGTGATGACGCTGTCACACGCGACCATCGGCATTCCGCCGCTGGGTGGCGCCGAGGAGGAGGCCGAACTTCTCGGAATGCCGGCGGACTTCCCGAGCCCGAACCTCGATGTGGCGCTGGCCATCGGGCCGGACGTGCGGGTGCGAACGACGGGGATGACGGCGCCGCTGGAGCCGACGGAGCGCGCGGTCTGGGTGCGCGGCACGCCACAGCGGCCGAATGTGCAGGGGCTCATCGAGGTGCAGGAGGGGCAGGCGGCGATCTCCGGGGGCGTGCTGGATGTGCAGACGGCGGGAGTGCGGTTCCTTGTGCGCCCGAAGCTGGGACTGCAACGGCAGCCGCCGGTGGAGCTTGAGCTTGATGGGAGGGTCTGGGCGACCGCCACGAAGCTGATCGATCAGACCGTGATCGATGGTCGGCGGCTGGAGGACGTGCTCATCCAGATGGACGTGAGCGGCACGCTGCCGGATCACATCCACGTTGAAGTGTCTTCACTGCCTCCGCTGGCGGAGGAACAGATATACGCGTTGCTGGGTACGGCGCCCTTCGCGGGGGGCGATGGACTTGCCGAGGCCGGCGACCTTGAGGATGTGATGACCGAACAGTTCGTCTCGGCGCTCGGGGCGGCATTCCGGCAGTATGTCTTCCAGCCCTTTGAGGAAGACCTGCGGGAGTTGCTGGGGCTGTCTGTCTTCGAGGTGAGCTTCGCCTTCAACCAGCCGGTCGATGTTCGACTCGGGGGATATCTCGTCGAGGACCTGCTGGTGACGTATGAGACATCGGTCTACGGCGCAACTCACGACGAGTACCAGCTCGCCGTGTCATACCGGGTGCAGCGGCAGTTTGAGTTGACGTATCAGACGAACGAGGAGAGCGACCATCGTCTGCTTGTGGAGTACGTCTACGACTTTTAGGACGCCGGTCATAGAGCGGATTATCGGAGCCCGCAACCCGCAAGGGGAGTCACTGTCTAAGTGAACGGGAACGACCGGGACCGGTCAAGTCGGTCCCGAAATGCGCGTGAGAATCAGCCGACCGAAACAGCTCAGCGACCACTTTTCGAAACGGTGGTCGCTGAGAACTACGAGCGTATCTACAGCGTGATCTACCGACTGGTCACGGACGAAGAAGAGGCCGCGGATCTCACTCAGGATACCTTCGTGGCCGCCCATCGCGCATGGGATCGGTTCCGTCATGAGGCGTCCGCGTACACGTGGCTCTACCGGATCGCGGTCAACCTCACCAAGAATCGTTTTGAGAAGCACCAGCGGGTTGAGTCGCGGCGCGCCTACTCGCTGGATGAGCCGATGCAGTTTGACAGCGACGAGATGACGCGTGAGGTCAGGGACCGGACGATGGCGCCTGACCGGATCGCCGAAAATGACCAGCTTCGGGCGATCGTGCTTGAAGAGGTGCGCAACCTCAAGTACGACTATCGCGAAGTCGTGGTCCTTCGTGACCTCGAAGGTTTGTCTTACAAAGAGATAGCGGACGTTCTCGGATGCAGTGTTGAGGCAATCAAGAGTCGCCTGTTTCGCGCGCGCAGCGTTCTGCGGGAACGGCTGGAGCAGTTGCTGGAGGAGATCCCGTAGGATGCCGAAGGCCCGGCCGGCGGGGGAATGTCCGGGACGGGGTCGGCGGACAGGCGTGCAGGACCGAGGAGCAAGGGAGATCTATGAAGTCAACGGCGAAGATCGCAGCAGTGATCGTACTGACGGTATTGGTCGCCGCGGGGGCGTGGGCGCAGGCCGAGCCACCGCTGATAGGGGAGATCGTGGTCGAGGGGAACGATTTCGTTGCCCGTGAGCCGATCCTTTCGGCCGTCGAGGACGTCCTGAAGGTTGGAGAGGAGTACACTGAGCCCAAGACCGCCGAGGCGGCCCAGCTTATCCGCCGGATGGGCTACTTCGATGAAGTGAGTCTGTCCACGGAGCAGATGGACCGCGGTGTGCGGGTCATCATCACGGTGGTTGAGAAGCAGCGCATCGAAGAGGTGCTCTTCGCGGGGAACACGTCGATAAGCGATCAGGATCTCGCCGAGGCGATCCTCAGTCAGGCCGGTCACATCTACGACGAGCAGTCGATCGCCCGCGACGTGCGGCGTATCGAGGATCACTACGAGTCGCGCGGATACATCGCGAAGGTGTCCGAGGCGCGGCTTGATGACTTCGGCGTGTTGACCTTCGTCATCGAGGAGGCGCGCATCGAGGAGATCATCATCGAGGGGCTTCAGCGCACCAAGGAGTGGGTGGTGCGTCGCGAAATGGAGCTTGAGCCGGGCGCTCTTTTCCGCCAGGATCAGGTGAGCACGGCGATCCGGCGGATCTACGCGATGGGGCTTTTTGACGACGTCTCGACGGAATTGCGGCCCGGCGAGGAGAATCCGCTGCGCGATGTCATCCTCGTGATCCAGGTTGAGGAAGCGAAGACCGGGCGCGCCGCCTTCGCCCTGGGCTGGTCGAGTCTCGACGACCTCGTCGTCATGCTCTCGGCTGAGGAGCAGAACCTGCGAGGACAGGGAGAGCGAGCCTCGGTCAGCCTTGAACTGGGCGGGCGCGAGAGCTACGAACTCTCGTTCTCCGATCCGTATTTCGATGATGAAGGGACGACCGTCGAGATCAACCTCTATGACACGGAGCGGCGCCGGCAGTTTGTGGGCGGCGCGGCGATAGCCACCGCGGACAACGAGTTCGATGAGCGGCGCACGGGTGGAGACTTCACCGTCGTGCGACCGATCGCCGAACATCGAAGTGTGAGCATGACGCTGCGGTCGGTGGAGGTTTCGAGTTCCACGCTGCAGGGTACCACAACAGTGTCCCCGGGCGTGGGGACAGTCGGGACCGCGCAGACCAACATTCCCGGTCGCGACCGCGACGATCCAGTGCCCTCCAACCCGGATCTCCGCCCGGACAACCCCGAGCCAGGTGACATGGTGCTGCCGATCGAAGTGGCCGCGCCACTGCATCCTGGCGGGCGGGTCAACAGCGTGAAGTTCGGCCTGATCGACGACCGCCGGGACGTGCGCTCCAACCCGCGAAGCGGCACAATGAGTTCGCTGACGTTTGAGCAGGCGGGCGCGCTGCTTGGCGGCGGCACGGAGTTCGGCAAGCTTCAGCTCGATCATCGGCGGTATTACAGCGTGGGTGAGGACGTCGTGGCACTGCGCCTGATGGCCGGGACGACCTTTGGTTCGCCGCCGCTTTTCGAGTCATTCACCGTGGGCGGTGCGAACACGCTGCGAGGTTATGAGCCCGATCGCTGGCGCGGTGAATCGCTGCTGCTTGGCAACGCAGAGTATCGCAAGCGGATAAACGACAGCCTCACGGCGGTCGCGTTTGTGGACGTCGGTGATGCGTACGGAGGAACGTTCGAGACAGTGGTTCCGGGCTTTGAGATAGAGGCGACGGACCAGAACTTCGAGCCGCATGTGGGCGTGGGGGCCGGTGTACGGGTCATCACGCCGATCGGTCCCATCCGCCTCGACATGGGCTTTGGGGAGGACGGAAGCCAGGCGCACTTCAGCTTCGGACACACCTTCTGAGGGACGCTGGCTCGGACAACATGGGACGCCGCGCCGTGGGCGGATGGCGCGGCGTCCGCGCATGCGGCCGGAGACTTTTCATACAACAAGAAACTCGCGGGGAAGAGTACTGTCAAACTACGAGAGGATCAGATCATCATCCTCTTCACTGTCGTTTTCAGGGGAGTCATCCATGCAGCGAAAGACAGCAATCATTTTGCGAGCAGCGGCGGCACTGGCACTTGCCGCGATCTGCGCATCGACCGCTCTGGCGCAGGAGGAGGCCACGGACGCGAAGATCGCGGTGGTCAGTCTCGCGCGAGTACAGGCCAACTACGGGCAGCTTCGCGCCCAGGAGCAGGATCTCGGGCAGTGGCTTGAGGGCCGGCGGGCGTATCATGACCGGCTTACCAACTTCGTCTTTCTCCCGAGCGCGGATTTCGAGGAAGCGCTGGAGTTGATGCGCAAGCCGCAACCGCTTTCGGATGAAGATCAGGCGCGCCTCGATGAGCTGCAGAGCATATCCGACGCGAACGAGGAGCGCTATGCCGAGTTGCGGGCCAGGACCGAGCGCACGCCTGAAGAGGCCGCGGAGTTCAATGCGCTTCAGGACATGTATGATGCGAGCGCGGAGAAGCTGCAGACGGTGCAACAGAACATCATGGAGGAGCTTACAGACCGGCGGGAGTCCGCGCTCGCGGGTCTGATGGACACCGTGGAAGATGCGATCGGCCTGACGGCAGAGGCAGGCGGCTACGATCTGGTCATCGATGCCGACATGGTGTTTTACGGCGGCGTGGACATCACTGACGATGTGCTGGCGCGTCTCAACGGTGATGACGAGCAGCCTGCCGATGCCGATGCCGATGCCGAAAACGGCGATGGTGAGCAGGGAGAGCAGGGTGGCGCCGAGGGTGGCGAGGAGACCGGCGGGCAGGACGGGTAAGCCGGCGATTGTGCTGGCGGTCGCAGTTGGCCTGCTGATCGTGCTGAGCGGTTGCGGTGAGGAGCCGGCAGCGCGTCGCGTGGACAGTGTGGATGAGTTCATCGACGGCTACGCATACACTGCCGTGCTCATGAACAGGCATCCGCTGTGGGCCGCGCTGCTTGACCTCGAGCAGGCAGTCGAGGAGTTGGGGGACGAGCAGTGGGACGCCACGTTGCCGCCGATCGAGCAACGTTTTGCGGACGTCGCGTTCATTGAAAGCTACGCCCTTTCGGATCAGGGCCCGCGGATGGCAAATCTGCGGGATAGCTGGCGGTCGAGCAAACCGCCGCTTCGCCTGCCTGTCGACGGCCTTGGCGAGGACCTTGAGGCGAGGATCGGGTGGGAGGCGCGCCAGGCTGAGCGGATGGTTGAGCGCCGCATGGCACGGGCGCGCGCGGCCGAGAGCCGGAGGCTGGCGCAATTGCGCGCGAGGCTGGTGGAGAAATACCAGGAGCGGCTCACGAATCTCAGTATCGAGGCCGCGATCCGAGGGGACGAGGCTGCCGAGGCCGCCAGGGCCAGGCGTGAACGCGTCTGGCAGGTTATCGACGCCGAGTTGGAGGCGACGCGTGAGGCGTGTGAGAACCAGCTTGCGGAGCTTGAGGCAGAGCTTCGCAGGGAGGCGGCCGATCGAGTGGCCGAGGCCCGCGCCCGGGCATACGAGGTGAGCGGCGAGCGCGAGGAGACGATGCGCTCGGCGGGGGCCGGGATGTATGAAGATATGATCGCGCAGATGCAGGAGCCATGGCCGCAGCCCTCCGCGGGGGAGAGGTCGGTTTCGGCGGAGATCGAGGCCGATCCGGCCAACGAGCGACTGGATGATATCGACATATCGCGGGAAGCGGCGGAGGACGCGAGGCGGGCGAAGATCGAACTGCAGCGCGAGCGGATGTCGCGGACACTCGCGCGCATGAGGGTGCAGATCAGGGCCGGTACTGAAACCGCCGCGAGGGTGGTTGCGTACCGCAACGGGATCAGGCTGCAGACGCTCCCGGGCGGGCGGCGGGCTGGTGAGGACGTAACTCAGACGGTCGCGGAAGAGCTTGAGGATTTCTGGTCGGTCGCAAGTGAGTAAAGGAGCTGACACTGGTGGACGAGACGGTATACAGGCTTGCCGAGCTTGCGGAACGGATTGAGGGAGAGTTGCGCGGTGATGGTGAGGTGACCATCACCGGTGTGGGGCACCTCGGAGACGCCGGCGAGGGTGAGATAACGTTCGCCGACGGCCCGAGCGTGCAGTCACTGGCGAACGAGAGCAGGGCGGCCGCCCTGATCGTCTCTCCCGAGGTCGAGGTCAGTCACAGGCCTTTCATTGTGACGGAAGACCCTCGGCTGGCCTTCTCGAAGGTCCTTGAGCTTTTCGCACCCGACAGGCGTCCCACCCCGGGGGTGCACTCCTCGGCGGTGGTGGGCAACAACGTCGAGCTTGGGGAGAATGTGAGCGTTGGCGCTCATGCCTACGTGGGCGACGGGGCGATCATCGGTGACAACACGGTCATCGAACCTCTCGCGTACGTGGGGCCGGAGACGCTGATCGGGGCTGACTGCGTCGTCCACCCGCAGGTGTACATCGGGCCGCGAGTGCAGCTTGGCGACAGAGTGATCGTGCATGCGGGCGCATCGGTGGGCGCCGACGGCTTCGGCTACCTGCAGACGGATCACGGGCACAACAAGATCCCTCAGATCGGCACGGTGATCGTGGAGGATGACGTGGAGGTCGGCGCGAACTCCACTATCGATCGCGCCACGGTCGCGGCGACGCGGATCGGCGCGGGAACGAAGATCGATGACCAGGTGCATGTCGCGCACAACGTTGTGCTCGGACGGAACTGTCTGCTCTGCGGGCAGGTTGGCATCGCCGGCAGCACGACCATCGGCGACAACGTCGTGATGGGCGGGCAGGCAGGAGTAAACGATCACGTTGAGATCGGCAGCAACATCATCATCGCGGCGCGGGCATCCGTGTTCGGGAATATTGAAGAGGAGGGCATCTACTCAGGCTATCCGGCCGCCCCTCACCAGCAGCAGCTTCGGTCAATTGCGCATATGCGGCGCCTGCCACGCCTGATGGATCGCATCAAGGAACTGGAGCAGACGGTTGCGGATCTTGAGGAGAAGCTGCGCGGGTCGGACGAGTAAACCGGGAACTACCTGAGATACCCGAATGCGTGTGGCCTTTTCTGCCTCGACTAACAGGATAGTGACGCGACCGCGCCTCGGCGGCCGCCTGCGATCATGCATCGTGGTGGCCGCCGCACTGATTCTACTGCCAGCACCGAGCCATGCGGATCGGCTGCTGCACTTCAGCGTCACCCCGGCGACGATCAACGGCGTCGTGACCGCCGCGATCAATGCCGACGGGGTGGTGGTGATGCGTCTCCGCTCGACGAACGGCGAGGGGCTGTCGGAGAAAGTGGAGATCATCGCCTCTCGCCTGACCGAACTCGCGCTGAAGGGCCTGAAGCCGGGAGAGGTGGCCGTCGAGCGTGTGCAGGGTGAGTGGGCGGTGGTCGGGGCCGGTGAGTTGATAGCCACCGCTGATGCTGACACCGTGGAGGCCTCCGGGCAGACTGCGCAGTCGCTTTGCGAGAGCTGGCGGTCGCGTCTTGCGCAGGTCCTGGCCGAGGCGTATCTGTGCGTGGAGCCGCATGATTTGCTCATCGTGCCTCACGGTGAGACGCGCAGCATTCGCTTCGGCGGCACGATCGCGGCGGCGCCGACGGTGGAGAGTATGTCCCCGAATATCGCCTCTATCGAGCGGCGGGATGGACGCGTCGTGGTGCGGGGGGGCACCACCGGGACAACCCTTGTGGTCATAGAGGTCGGGGATGTGCGCGCGACCACCACGATCGATGTGAAGAAGTGGGCGGCGCGGATTGCCGGGAGCGCCTCGCTGACGAAGCTGCCGGGCGGGCTGCCGGAGCCGATGCGCGAGGTAGCGCTGCTGAACGCGGCCCTCAGCGCAGTTGACGCGGAGCCGCGGGCGAATGTCGACATCATGAACCTGGTACCATCGGCGACCGGGTACTCGGTGTCCCTGCGGGCGGGGGGCGAGGAGTACCTGCCTGTCTCGAGGCATGTGCAGATCGGTGTTCGGGAGGCTCCTTCGGGGCTTCGTGGCGCCCGCGCGCTGATGGTGAGCAACTATCCGGAGAGGGTGACGGGAAGCGGGGCACTGATGCGCCAGCACCTCGTCAGGGGCGAGCCCTCACGGCTGATGTGGCATCACAAGAACTACGCGGGACGGCCGATCGTGACGACGGTGCGCCTCGTGAACGCGGGTTCGCAGCCGGCCCGGATCTCCGTGGGATGGGCTCAGGCCGGGCCGAACCCCGATGAGATCTACGTCGGGTACAACGCCATGCTCCGCTACTGGGAAACGGTGCGCAGAGGTGCCGGGTTCGTCGCGACCGTGCCGCCCTCGACGGCCTTCGAGACCAGCGCGATGCGGATGGGGCATCACGATGTCGTCAGCGGGTTGATGGACCTGATGGCGGAGGCGGGAGAGAATCTCTACGTCGAGATGATGGCCCGCGATCCCGCAGAAGCGCCCCACGGATACTCCCGCATCACCCCGACCGCGGCCGAGCTTCCGGTGACGCCCTACCACTTCCCCGCGACGATCGAGGCGGAGGTGGACTACAGGGTGGGCGGACGTTTCGAGCACCTCAGCATCGGTCGGAATGATGTTGTGAACGACCAGGGATTCGCCCTGGCCGGCGCCTACGGGGTTAGCCATCTCATCACCGTGAATGCATCGAATCCCACCGAACAGCCGGCGACCCTTGAGCTTGCGCTCCGGGCCGGTGGTGGCGTGGCTCGGACCGTTACGACGATCGACGGCGTCATCAACACCAGCGGGATTCTCAGTGCGGGCTACGAGCAGCTTCTTGAGCGGCGCCCCCTGCCCCCCGGAGTCTCCACGAAGCTCAAGCTTGAGATCATTCCGACGGCCGGCTCGAACCTCCCCTTCACACTTGTTGTGCGCTCACGCACCCGCTGAGGCACAAAGGAGCGGGTGCGATGTTCTGCATCGGCAGGATTCTTCCCCCTCCACGGCGCAATAGCCCCACGATGTGAAGCCTGTGCGATGGACGGTGAGTTGATGAGCCAGGTCTCTCAAGCGCTGGAGGACGCACCCCCGCAGGGCAGCGAAGCCCGACGCGGGCTGACCCTGCGGGCGGTGCTGGTGGGCATTGCGCTGCTGGTGGTCGCCAACATCTGGATGAAGTACGCCGCGCTCGTCACTGTGAGCGCCCAGGTGACGATGTCCGTGCCCCCGATCCCGGCGCTGATGGGCCTGGTGCTGCTGCTCGGCCTTGGCGCATTGCTCCGCCGGATCGCCCCGATGGTGGCCCTGAGCCGCGCTGAGATGCTGGTTATCTACGTCTTTCTGACACTCTCCGTCGCTCTCACCTCAGGCGGGGCCCTGCGCGCGTTCATGCCTGAACTGACAGCGCTTGAGTACTTCGCATCCGCCGAGAACGGATGGGGGGAGTACGTGCAGTATCAGCCCGACTGGCTCTTCCCGAAGGGTGAGGAGATCGTTCGGGGGTATTACGAGGGGGCGGAGACGGGCGTCCCGTGGGGAGCGTGGGTGGGGCCGCTGGCTGCGTGGTCGGTGTTCTTTGTGCTGATGCTCGGCGGGCTGCTCTGCCTTGGCGTGCTTTACTACGACGAGTGGGCGTATTCCGAGCGCCTGCAGTTCCAACTCACGGAGCTTCCGCTGTCGATGACGGCCACCGGCGAGAGCGGTCGGCAGGGGCGCTCGATCCCGCAGTTGTGGCGTGACCCGGTCATGTGGACGGGATTCGCCCTCGCAACGCTGCACAACCTGATGAACATCCTCAATGCGTTCAACCCCGGGGTCCCCGCTCTGGGGTTGAGCTACCCCCTCGGACAGCTTTTCACCGAGCGTCCGTGGACCGCGCTCAATAGCGTCATTCTCCATCACCGGCCGGAGGTGCTCGGGTTCGGCTACCTGATGCCCCAGGAGGTCGTGGTCAGTTCGCTCGTCTTCTACGGGTTGATCGAAGCTGAGTCGGTGGGCGCGCTGGCGATGGGACACGACATCCCGCAGTTCCCGCACTTCGAGAGTCAGTCGGCCGGGGCATTCGTGGCGCTCGCAGTGATCGTCACGTGGACGGCTCGACGGGCGCTGTGGCGGACGTTCCGCGGGGCATTCACGGGGGAGGCGCCGCCGGTCAAGCGCTTTGCGGTCTACGGCCTCATCGTCTCGATCATCGGCACGTGGCTGTGGTGGCGGCTGGCGGGGATGTCCACCATCACCATCCTCATGTTCTTCGGCCTGCTGCTGCTCATGGCGCTGGCATACGCGCGGATCAGGGCGCAGACCGGCCTTCCCCTGCAGTGGGCATATCCGGTGTCGCGCGCGACGCTTATGATGACGTGGACATTCGGGAGCGACTTCCTGCGGCGTTTCGGCGGGCTGTCAAACCTGACGATGCTTTACTCCGGCTGGTTCCTCACGCGTGGCTACCTGCCGAATCTTTCCGCCTACGGCTTCGAGGGCCTGCACATCGCGAGGGAGGCCGGGGTCCGCTGGCGGGAGATGATCTTCATCCTGCTGCTGGCGATCGTGCTGGGGATGGGCGTCTCGTACGTGGTGCAGCTTGATACGTACTACGAACTGGGCGCGAACTTCGTCGAAGGCGGGACACACACGGGCGGCACTCGCGTAAGCGCGGCGAAGTACGGGTACGATCAACTCCGAACTGCCGCCGAGGCGGGGATAGAGCCGAAGCTCGGGAAGGTCATCGCGCTGGGGTGGGGATTTGTCGCGACGGTCCTCCTGACCGTGCTGCGCCACCGCTTCCTGCGATTCCCGCTGCACCACCTCGGGTTCATCATCGGGACCACGCGCGGCTACCGGGCCTGGGGAGGGCTGCTGTTCGCCGCGATCACCAAGGGCATCGCGGTGCGACTTGGTGGCGTCGCGCTCTACCGGCGGTTGATTCCCGCTGCGGTGGGCGTCGTTCTCGGCCACTTCATCGCCGGCGGTGGCGTATGGTCGATCATCGCGCTCTTTGGCGGCGAGGCTCATCGCGCCTATCAGATCTGGTTCGGCTGATTCGGAGGGGTGACAGCGGCGGGGCGTCGCGTCGGTGTCACCGCGCGCGGGAGATGCGAGATCGGATGAACATGCCGGGGGCGGGTGGGTGCGACCGAAGATGATCGCGCTTGTGAGGGGATGAGGAGACAACATGGTAAATGCATTGATGCTCATCGGGATAGTGCTTGTCGGGGTCATCGGACTGGCGGCGCTTGTGTTCGTCATCTGGCTGGTGGTGCGAGGGGCTCCATCAGAGGAGAATGAGCGTTCGCCGGAGCATCAAGCCCCGTCTGACCGGGAGCCTCCGCCTGAGGAGGCTCGATCGGAGGAAGAAGTGTCGGGCCGCGTGACGGGGCCGCACCCCCGCCCGCGGGAGCTTGATCGTGAGGCGCGGCGGGAGCTTCTGCTGCTGGATGAGCGGCTTCACCGCGCAGTTTTCGATCAATCCGAGATGTCTCCTGAGCAGTGGGCGCAGATTGCGGACGAACTGCTGATCGTCCACGACCGGATGCCGGTGGGGATACTGGTCGAGCGCTTTGAACAGGCCACGGGCGCGAGCGTAACCGCGCCGACCGGCACGCAGAAGTCGCCGCGGGAGATTGCGGCGCTGCTGAACGAGCAGCTCAGTCCGGAGCGGCGGATGGAACTGGTCAGACGTCTCGAGCAGCCGCTTGAGGCGGACGTCTACGCGCCGCCCGCGTCGGATGTGGAGGGTTGAGGCACACGTCTCGCGAAGTTAGACGGCGGATCGTCCGGCATGTGCCCCATCGAACAAATGTTTCACGTGAAACATTCGGAGGCGCTTGATGAGCAACTTTACCTATCGAGAGTTATACTGTCCTGCGCACTTTGGCAACACGCATGAGGTCATGTCAGCAGCCGAGATACGCGAGATGTGCCGCGAGGCCCGTCACTTCGGGTACACCGTCTACGGCGACTGGTTCGACAGCGCGGACCTCAAGAACCCCCTCGACAACCCGCGCAATGAGCACCTTCTGCCGCAGGAACTGTGGGAGCGGAAGCTTCGTAACTTCCGCATCGCGCAGGAGGAGGGCCTCGGCACGAACCTGATGCTCACCAGCAACCACGTGTACCTCAACCAGCTACGTGATGACCTGCTGGCGGAGACCTCCGGCGACCACCGGATGTTCGGCCAGTTACTCTGTCCCAGCATTCCCGAGGCGCGTGAGATCATCCTGCGCAACGCACGTGAACTCTTCGCGCTGCTGGCCGCCTCCGGCGTCACG
The DNA here is from genome assembly GCA_051745855.1 of Armatimonadota bacterium. Classification (GTDB taxonomy): domain Bacteria; phylum Armatimonadota; class Zipacnadia; order Zipacnadales; family UBA5352; genus UBA5352. The sequence goes on along the minus strand of JBNJEK010000004.1, from coordinate 25,455 downwards.
GTCGACAACCTGCACGGCTTCGCGTATGACTACGGCGGCTGCTCGTGCGAAAAGTGCTCGCCGTGGATCGTGACGATGGCGGAACTCTTCCTCGAGGAACTGGAGATCGCGCGAGAGTACTTCGGCGACGTGACGCCGCGACTGATCGGCTGGTGGGTGACCGAGGAGGAGCATGAGCTTCTGGCCGACTGGGCGGATGAGAACGCTCGCGGCGTGTTCGCGTCATGCGCGCTGCATATTCAGTACGGCGAGAAGCGACCGGCGGGGCGACCGCGCCTTCCGGAGGGGTGCGAGCCGCACGCGTTCGTGCATATCGGATACAACTCCACGCCGACGTCGCCGAAGGACGTCTACGGCATCTACGGGCCGGTGGTGGCGCCCGAGCGGCTGGAGGCGACGGAGCGGAATCTGCGAGAATTGGGATGCACGGGGTACGTGGCCTACGACGAGGGCGCGTTCGACGACTGCAACCGTGCGATCTGGGGCGCGTTGACGGCCGGTCACGCGGACAGCGCCGAGGAGGTCCTCACCGAGTACGCCGCGCGTCATCTCAGCGCTGGTGAAGACGCACCGGCGTGGGCGGCGTGGCTGGCGCAGTGGGGTGAACCGCTGGAGGTGGATGCGCCGGCAGCGCGGGCTGAGTTTACCCGCCTCGTGGACCGGCTCAGGCGGCCGTTCATCGTGCACAGCGACCGAAGGCTGGCGCCATCATTGAACTGGCGTCTGGCCCAGTGGGAGTGCAAGATCCGCCTCTTCGAGCTTGACGCGAAGCTCCGAGAGGTGGAGCGCTGGAGCGATGAGGCGCTGGCGCTTGCAGACGAGTTTGTTGATGAGCGGGAGTGGATGCAGCGTAACTGCTGGGGGATCGGCCCGCTGCGACACGCGATCCACCCGCACTTCCAGCAGCCGACGTGGTGGCATGACTATCTCGATGCGGGCGGCGGCGCAGCGCGATTGAGCGATCTCTCCACGCTCGGCGAGGAAGCGTGAGGCTGCAGCGAATGCGCCTCTGACCCGCGCGTTTTTCGGAGCACGGGTCAGGGGCGTGAGCGATCGTCAGGACTCGTCTGACGGCTGCTTCTCGGACGCGCTCCGGGCCTGGCGGCGAAGCGCCCAGCGGCGGATGAGCAGGATGACAATAAGCAGCGGCACCCAGACGACGGCGCCGGCGATGACGATCCAGATGACGCCGTAGACGAGCGAGCGGAACGCGCCCACCAGCGCCATCCACGCGCCGCGGAGATGGTAGCTGAGCTTCCAGCCCTCAGGCTCCTCGATCGGCGCGTCCCCCGGCTCGTAGAGCGAGATGGTGAGCGTGGAGAAGCCGACCTGGTCCTTGAGGTAGCGCAGGCGGCCCTGAAGTTGCTCGATCTGCCCGCGCACCTCGGTCAGGCGCTGCTCGACCTTGAGCAGGTCCTCGACGGTGTCCGCGTCCTCGAACATCTCGCGCACGCGGACCTCCTGCGCCTGGAGGTTCGCGATGCGGCGCTCGAGGTCCATGTATTCCTGGGTGACGTCCTGCCCGCCGATGTGATCGCGGGTGACCTTGCCGAGTTCCCTGACACCCTCGTAGACCGCGCGGAAGTGGTCGGAGGGCACGCGCGCGACGATCTGAGCGTTGCGGCTGGTGTCGTAGTCGTTGACGGTCATCGACTGGATGAAGCCGTCGCGTTGATCGACCAGTTCGATGATCCGGCGCTGCGCGGACTCGATGTCATCGAGTTCAACATCGACCTCGGCAGTCTTGATGACTTTGCGCTCGACGGTGGCAGCTTCGGCAGCGCTCATGCCCACCGGCGCGGACGGGGCCATCGCCTCATCCACCGCGGCTTCCGCATCCATCGAGCGCGCCTCCGACATCGGAGCCGACTCGGGTGCCGGCGCGGCGTCGTACTGCGTCTTATCCGCGGCCATCTCCGCGGTCTCACGGGCGCGCTCGTAGGCGCATCCGCAGATGCCAGCGAGGAACGCGACGATCACCAGCGCGACGGCGCCTCGATTCGCCATCTGCGTGCCGAATACGCTCATCTTTGCTGCCTCCCGACCAACGTCGATGAAGTCTGCATCCCTCGGTAGTTCAGTGGTCGGACGCGGGCGAAGCGTTGGATGTTCCGGCGCAGTTCACCCGAGGCGGCGCCAGGTCATGTTGACGATTTCGCTGTCGCGGAACGTGAAGGTCTTCTGCCAGAGGCTCTCGGATGCGCCGACGCGGACCCGGCACTTTGTCACGAGCCTGCCGTCGCCATCCTCGTTGAGTTCGTCCTGCAGGACCTCGCAGTCCATGAGGTCCTCGCCGTAGTTGCTCTTGAGGTAGGCGCCAACCTTCTGATCGATCGCGGCCTGGTCGAGTGTGGGCATGTCGATCCCTCCTGTGCAGCGGCGCATGGCCGCAGCGAGTAGTCGAAAGTGTGACTGCAGTTTCGCGCTGCAGCCCCTGACTCCCTCCCGTGACCTCGCCGAACGTGGCGCGCGCTGTCTGCGAGCAGTTCGACGCCCCGATGCGATCATCTCGAGTCGATGCGCTCAAGCGCCGCCAGGAAGTCCTCCAGGTCGAACACGTAGCCGAAGGCCAGCGCCACCCGCCACAGCGCGATCTGCTTGGCAAGCTCCTCGCGGGCGGTCTCGGCGTTCTCGACCGCAGTCGTCGCCTCGCGGATCGTGGAGCACATGATGCCGTGGCGGCTCATGTCGGCCATCCCGCCGGGAGACAAGAGCAGGCACCAGTTGATCGCGAAGCCAACGTAGATCAGGTGATTGACGCCCGCATCGCTGCACAGTGCGAGGAGTTGCGGGGCATTCGCCGCGATGCCCTCGTCGCCGACCGGCCGCGCCTCGTCCGGGAAGTCCACCTGCTCGAAGCCGCGGCGCGTATCCTCGAGGTTGTGTGCGATGAGGTCCTGCTTGAACTGCCGGAGTCGCTCCAGCACAGGATCGGCCTTCACTTTCTCCGGGGTGGCTCGCGTTGAGCCGGCAAGCTGAGCGGCGCGCTGATAGCCCGGCAGATGCGCGTAGTAGTCGCCGCCTCCGACCACGTGGAAAAGCTCCAGCGGGGACGCCCTGACGGCGCCCAGCAGCGGCGGGAAGACGTTGCGGACGATCGCCTGCATGCGTGGGATGTACTCCACCCGGCGCCACCAGCCGGGGAAGTCCTCGTAGCTCCCGCAGTCCCATGCGTGCATGACCACCAGCGCGGTGCGATCAGGGTTGATCTCCAGTTCGTCGGACTTCCACCCGCCGAAGCCCTCGCCGGGGACATCGAGCGAGAAATCCGCGTCGAACTGCTCGTAGTAGTGGGCGCGGATGGGGATGGTCGGTTCGGGCATGGCGGGCACCTCGTCGGGGCAAAGCTGATGGTTGGGCTGAGCATAGCAGGATCGCGGGCCGGAGGAAAGGAGGAGCGGCGGGAGTCGGCAGGCCCAACGACGCACGGGCGGGACGCCCGTGCCACGTGAGGGCAATGACGCAGGGCAGCACGCAGGCCCCTCCCCCTGCGATAAACGACATCGCTTTCCCCCTCCCCCTGGCCTCGTAAACGGCACGAGGCAAGCGGGAGAGGGGGAGGAAAGACACGACACTGACGGCGTCCGCAGGCCATCCTGCCTCGCCTGTCGAAACTCATTGTGACATCCGCACCCGTCGCGTATGCGCCCGGAGGATACCGATGAGAGTTCTCAGCACCACGCTTTGTCTGCTGCTCGTCTGCGCGGTTGCAGTCGCACAGGACGTAACCGTCACGATCACGACGGACCCGGTGCCCGCCGAGGTCAACATGCTCACCAACCCGGGGTTCGAGCAGGGCGTGACAGATGACGGTGCCCCCGTTGGCTGGGAGATCAACACCGCCGCGCCTGAGGATTTCACGTTCGAGCCGATCGGAGATGCCCGCTCGGGCGAGATCTGCTGGCGCGTGCACACCCCCACGCCGGCGATGTCCGGGTACATCCAGCAGAACGTGCAGGTCGAGGACGACACGGAATACCGCGCGTGGACGTGGCTGCGCCTCGCTGGCGGGCGTTACATGATGCTGCTGCGGGGGCTGGTGCAGCCGCCGGGAGAAGCGGCCTACCGCTTCGATGAGCGCACCGACATTATCTCTACGAAGAATCACTGGCTCGCGCCGTTGTATCTGAACCCCGAGCACCTGCAGGGCCCCCCGCCTGACGAGTGGATCCTGATGCCGCTTGATATGACCGCGCCGGAGGGCCTGGGGACCGTGTTGGTGTGGATGGGATCGTACTTCACAGCCTCGGAGATGCATTTCGACGACGCCTACTTCGGCCCGGGGCGGTGTACGCTAAGCGTGAGCATTGAGAGCGAATCGCCGATCCGGGACGTGCGGGTTCGCGATGTGACGATGGGCCCGCCGATCTTCCGGGATGACACGCCGGGGGGCGTAACTGAGTACGAGGCGGCGGCGCCGGACGTTCAGATCGCGGGCGGTTATCAGGTGACCGTTGTGACGGATGCGGGTGAGAGCACGGAATTCGTGGTGGCGAATCAGTAGCTGCCGACGAAACGACTCTCCAGGCGAGGGCTCTGGAGTCCCAGCGACCTGGCGGACATGAATGCTCACAGGAGAGATAGCGCAATGTCTCTGAGAAATGCCGGTCTGACGATCATCGCTGCTCTGCTCACCGTCCTCCCCGCATTCGCCGCAAACCTCGACTGCGGGACGCTCGACATCGTCGTGGATGATGCGACCGCGCAAATCGTCGGGGCGAGGCTGCCGGGTCTCGGCACCGAGTTCGGCCTGACGGGCGGGCTCCGGCTGACGGAGGGCGTGGAGGCGCGGGCGATCGAGCTTTCCGGCGGGACGCTGGTGGCGACGGAGCCTGCGACGTTGCGTTTCGCGCCCGAGGAAGAGGCGCTGGAGGTGGAGGCCGCGATCACGTGCAATGACGGGTGGTTCGCGTGGGATGTGATGCTGCGCAACACCGGCGATGAGCAGCGGCTGCTGGCGCTCTCGCTGCCGATCTCGGTGCCGGGCGACGGTCCGATCTCCGTCTACGACGGCTTCCTGCCGACGGAGGCGCTGACCGAGGCATTCGACGGACCGCGCTACCGCACCCCGATCCCGCTTGCGGCGGCGTGGAGCGAGGGTGGGGGCGCGGCGACGGGGATCAACCCGCGCGAGCACCTGTCGCAGATTGCGACCAGCGGAGAGCCGCTCGAGGGCGGCGGGGCGCAGGTGGCCACGCGCGCGCACGTGGTGCTCGATCCGGGGCAGGAACTGTCGCTGGAGATGTTCCTCTGCGGAATGACCGGTCGGTGGGGGAGGGGCGAGGCGCTGCACTACTGGTACGCGAGCGCTCCCGAACTCTTTGAGCCGACGCCGGGGATCGACGACCGCATGCTCGACGCCAGCGGGCAGTACCTTGCGTGGAAGCGGAACCCTCTGATCTCCGAGGACTACCAGGTCCGCGAACACGCGCGGCGGACGCACACGGGCTGGGACTGGTGCATCAACCCCTTCAAACGCGCGGGCGACATCGTGGTGCGCGAGGAGTGGTACGACTACGAGCCCGCGCACCCTGAGCTGCTGGCCGAAGAGGACCAGGTGACGTGGGCGGAGTACCGCACGCGGCGCGCTGAGCGCATCGCGACGGGCGAGCGTCTGGGCGTGGCGATGCTGCTTTACACGCCGTCGCAGATCTGGCTGGAGGAGCAGCTTGCGCGCAATCAGTTCGAGGACGCGATCGTGGAGGACCCGTCGGTGCAGACGCGCTACCCCAGGGGCTACGTGAAGGCGCATGACAGCGTGGTGCGCGTGTTCCCTTACAACACAAGCTGGGGCGAGCAGAGCAGGCGCGATCTCGCGGAGGTGGCCGAGCAGCTTGGACTTTCCGGCTTCAGCTTCGACACCGCGACCGGCCCGGCGAAGTTCCGAGGTGCGGCGATCGAGGGGCTGCCGGAGCGTGGCTGGGATGAGGACGGGCCTTTCGTGCGCGAGGGTGTCGCTATCCGGCGGCTGATGGAGTACGTCCACACGCTGCGGCACGAAGACGGGACGACGCTGGGTGTGATCCCGAACATCCGCAGTTCCGCGGATTACAACTCGTGCATGGGTGCGGACGCGGCGCTTTTTGAGGGCGAGCCGTGGAAGAACCTTCGCGGGCGGGAGTGGGCACTGCGTGACGCGATCGGCGCCAAGCCCGCGTCATGGTGGGAGCACTACGCGCTCGACAGCTTCGTGGATTACAAGAATATGACGCGCGATGAGATCGCCGACGCGTATCAGGGCCTCGCGGACTTCATGTGCATCGAGAGCCTGCGGATGGGGTTCTTCCCGACGGCGCAGTTCGCGCGCGGTTTTCAGTCAATGACACAGCGCTACCTGCCGCGGATCGAGGCGTGCATCGACGCCGGGTGGCAGCCGGTGATCGCCGCCGAGAGCGCGGACTTCACGTGGGTGACGCGCTACGGCAGCGACCTCGACACCCACTTCGCGGTGGGCAACGAGAGCCCCGCGCCTGCCGAGGGGACGCTGATGGTGGCGAACGAGTGGGTGGATGAGAGCAACCGCGTTCCGGTCTTCACAATGTACGACGGCTCGGAACTGAGCACGCGGATGACGCTGCAGGAGATGCCCGGGACAGAGCAGTCCGCAGACACAACGCTTCGCAGCGCGATTGCGAGTGTGTGGCTGGAGGTTGACGGTGTGACGGTGCCGCGCCGGTCGGCGGACGTGGTGACGGCGGTGGCGGCATTCGACTTCACCGCGCCGAACTATGAGGCGAAAGCGTCGTGGAGCGGGGACAGAGTGAGCCGTCGGCTGACGCTGGATGTCGAGTGCGGACCGACGCCGCTGGGCGACGGGGTGGTGCGGGTGCCGGACGGGATGCAGGTGGTCGGCCTGAAGGTCGATGGGCGCGCGATGCCGATCGAGTTCGTGAATGACCGCCTCGTCATCGACGTTGCGGACGACGTCTGTGAGACGCAGGTGATCGTGGCGATGAACTCGCGCATCATCGAGCCGCCGCAGGAGAAGCTGCTTGACGTGAACTTCCTCTTCGAGAACAACCCGGCGGGGTTCATTGTGATTCCGGCGGAGCCCACCGAGGCCGAGGAGATCGCGGCAGAGCGGATCGTGCATTACTTCCAGTGGTACGCGCACTCGGAGGGCGGGGTCGAGGAGCCGATGCCCTTCCCGGTGGTGCGTGGGGAGGTGCCGCGTGATGATTCGCTGATGATTCTGATCAACCGCCATCCCTCAGACACACCGGTGGTGCAACTGCCGAACATGCGCGGCCTGCAGATCAGCGCGCCGGACGCCGAAGGACTCGAGGAGGCGGTGGATGAGTTGCTGCACGTGCTGGACGCGAAATACGTTGCGCCACCGACGTTCGTGTGGCGGCGGGCGACGAATGAGGTGGGTTTGATCGGCGAGTGGCTCGAGGATCCGGTGAGGTGATTGCGCGCAGAGAACTGAGTCGCGGGACGGAGGGTTTTTCCGATCCGGCGGCGAACTGCCGGGTTCGGGGGTTGCCGCGCATCGCACGAACCTGGACCCGGAGAGAATGATCTGTCATGCCCGGCGCATTGCTTGTGAGCTTCGGCGGGTATCCTTTTACGCCGAGCAGTCTCATGCCTGACAACGGTCTTGCGAATCTCGCGGGAGCGCTCGCGGAGGTTGACGTCGAGGCGCGAATCCTGGACTTCGGTACTGTCTCCATGATGCGCCGGCTTTTCCCGCGCGAGTTGACCGAGACGCTCAAGCCAGCCGCGCAGAGCCTCCTCGGTGGCGCCGGCGGTGAGCTTGACGAGGCGACCCGCGCGAGGCTGCGTGAGATCGACGCGGCCGTGCAGGAGCACCAGCGGGTTGAGACGCACAGGATCGCGGAAGAGATAGCCGACGAGGTCCGCGAGACGCACCCGGACTTCATCGGCATGAAGCTGTGGAACGGTGATGGCTTCACCGGCAGCGTCATCATCGCCGAGCACCTTCGGCGGGAGTTCCCATCGCTGCCGATCTACGCCGGGGGACCGCAGTCATCGTGGTGGGGGGCGGCGATCTACGATCGCACCGAGGTCTTCACTGCGCTGCTCGACGGCGAGGGTGAGCGCGCGATCAAGCTGCTGGCGCGCCACGCGGCCGGGGAGATGGAGCTTGAGCAGATTCCGGGCGTGACGTTCCGCGACGGAGGGCGGCCCCGCAGCATCCCCCGCGCCGACGGCCTCGATCTCAACGAATTGCCTGAACCAATCTACGATGAGGCGATCTACCCGTCGATGGCGGGAGATGAGAAGGTCAAGATACTCGTCATCGACGACAGTCGCGGCTGTCCGCAGCAGTGCGGCTTTTGCACCCACCCGGTGGAGTCGGGCCACCGCCTGCGCGTCGCGCCGGCGGTCGTTCTCGTTGACCGCATGGAGCGGATGATTGAGCAGCACGGCGTACACGCATTCCGCTTCGCCGGTTCGTCAACGCCCGGGCGACTGATGGCGGACGTCGCCGACGAGATCCTCGCGCGCGCGATCGACGTGTCATTCACCTGCTTCGGGCATTTTGCCAGTGCCCGAGATGATCACTTCCAGCGCATGGCAGAGGCGGGGCTGCACTCGATCTTCTTCGGCCTCGAATCATGCTGCCAGGAGGTGCTCGATCGAGCGGTCTGCAAGGGGATCGATGTGCAGAAAGTGCACGAGACAGTCCGGCGGGCGCAGGAGGCGGGCATATTCGTGGTGACGAGCATGATCGTCCCGCTGCCCTTCGACACCGAGGAGACGCTGAAGGAGAGCCTTGAGACGCTGCTGGAGATCGGGCCGGACTCGGTGCCGGTGCAGTTCCCGGGGGTGGCACCGGGTACACCATGGTGGAAGCGGCCTGAGGACTTCGGCTTCGAGTTCGATCCGCAGACTCTGACCGACGTTGAGTTGGATTACAAGATCAAGCTGCTCTTCCCGCCGTCGATGTGGGAGGAGTTGCCTTACACTCTGCACGGGCGCTCATTCAGAGAGTTCACGCGGCAGACGATGGCTTTCGCCGCGGCGCTTGAGAAGGCGGGCGTCCTCACCGCTGTGCCGGATGACAACGCGCTGATCGCTCATTGCGCCGGGATGGAGCCGCGCCATTTCCGCGACGCCTCGCGCCTGTGGTGTACGATCGGCGACGCAGAGGCGATGGGGGAGATGGTCGCCTGCGCGAATCAGTGCATCCTGCGGGACTAAGAGCCCGGCAGGCGCCGGCCCGCGTCGGCCGCACATCCCCGCGGCGTGCATCCGGCGGGCAGGGCCTATCCGGCGACTCTATCACCGGCGATCAAATCGCCCACCAGTCGGCTGAGTTCGTGGAGATCGTAGGGCTTCTCCAGCGCAAGCTCAGCGACCCCGAGATCCTCAGCCGTTGCCTCCTCGAGGAATGCACTGAGTATGATGACACCGGTCTCCGGGCGGAGTTGCTTGATCCGAGCGGCGACCTCAGTCCCCGGCATCCCCGGCATGCGCAGATCGGTGATGACCACGTCCGGAGCGCCTGAGCGGTGAGATGCCAGCATGTCCTCGAAGATGGGGAGGGCTTCTTCGCCCGAGGAGGCGGTGATGACGCGGTAGCCGTGCGTCTGCAGCACCTCCCGCAGGACCACGAGCATGCCCTCCTGGTCATCGACAACCATCACCGTAGGCGCGCCGTCGGCGGCATCATCGGTCGATTCTTCGTGCTCTACGGGGAGGCGCACCGTGACCGTGGTGCCCACTCCCGGTTGAGAGTCGAAGCTGATGGTCCCCGAGTGCTGTGCGACGACCTTGTGTGCGACGGTCAGGCCGAGGCCGGTCCCGCCCTCGCCCTTGGTGGTGAAGAAGGGCTCAGGCATTCGGGCAAGCACCTCTTCACTCATTCCGACGCCCTCGTCGGCGATCTCCGCCACGACACATCCGTCCTCCCGCCGGCTGCGAACAAGCAGGCGGCCCGGCCGGCCGACATCCTGCAGCGCGTGGTAGGCGTTGATGATGAGGTTGGTGAAGACGGTGCGCAGGCCGGCGGGACTCCCGTCGATCTCGGGCAGGTCCTCGTCGAGATCGAAGACCAGTGAGTGTTGCTCAGAGTGATCCACCCGCCCCTGGCTGAGTTCTATCGCCGAGCGTATCACGTCATTGATATCCACGCGCTCGATCGGCTCGTAGGGGTTGGACCCCGTCAGTGCCGAGATGCGTTCGAGCGCCTCGCCACCGTCGCGCGCCGCCAGCGCAATCTGCTGCAGGCCGTCGGCGAGGGCCTGGGGGTCGAGTTGCGGGGTCTGGTCGAGGTCCAGCAGCATAATCTCAATCCGGAAGAGGATGGTTGAGAGGAAGTTGTTGAGATCGTGCGCGACCTCCGCGGCGACCTCGCCGATCGAACTTAGGCGCAGCACCTCGTTGAGTTGGTCTTCGATGGAGCTGTGCGCTGATGCGAGGCCCTGGACCAGAGACTCATCGGTGGGCGGCGCCGGTCCGCGACTGCTGGGGATCTGCTCGGACAGCGTGGATATGGTCCCTGAAAGCTGCTCGAGCAGCAGCTTGCCCTCCTTCTGCTCACGCCGGCGGGCGAGAGCGCGTTCGACGACGTCCTCGACCTCCGAGACGCCGAAAGGTTTCGTGATGTAATCAAGCGCGCCAAGTCGCATCGCGCGCTGTGCGCTCTGCACAGCGGCGTAGGCGGTGATCATCGCCACCTCAACCTCGGGGGCGATCTCCTTGATTCGGCGGAGCACCTCCGTGCCTTCCATCTCGGGCATGCGAATGTCGAGGAAGACAAGATCGGGAAGCTGCTCGCGGATCATCTCCAGCGCATCGGCGCCGCTGGACGCGATCCGCACATCGTGCTCCTGGTTGAGGATCATACGCAGGGACTCTCGCGGTCCCGCCTCGTCGTCAACGACGAGAATGCTTGCCGCCAACTCAATGCACCTCCTGGCCGGATGGCTGTCGCGCCTCGGGGCGAGGGAGGGTCACGCGCATTACCACGTGCTCCTCGTCATGCCACGCGTCCACCTGGCCGTGTTGATTCGAGATAATCTTTTGACTGATCACGGGGCCGAGATCGCTGTCGGGATTCTGCATCGCGGCCAGAGGGTCAAAGACGACATCCGGATCGAAGCTCCCGTTCGCCCGGGCCCTGCGCGTCATCTTCACCGTTACCCCGCCGGTATCCTCGTTCGCGTGAGCCACCTCGATCTGAACCGGGTGCGGTCGGCTCCCGGCGAGGTAGCTGAGCAGGTATCTGATCGCGTCACGCGTGGGCACCGGATCGACAAGCACGGGCGGTAGATCATCGGCAAACTGCAGGTTGAATGCCTGGTGCTTGATGTCATCGTTCATCGGCAGCACGTCCAGCGCCTGCTGGATAAGCTTCTCCACCCGCGCTGATTCGACATGCGGCTCAGGCTGCTCCACCATCCGCAGCAGGTTCTTTAGCATCTCGTCGAGCCGGTCTATCTCGGGCAGCACCGTCTCAGACCAGAACTTGCCGAGTCGCTCATCGGCGCGGCGGCCGCTCATCAACTCCGCGTAGGTCTTGACGGCGGTGAGCGGGTTCTTCACCTCATGGGCTATCCGGCCGACGATGCGCGTGAGCACATCGAGGCGCTCGTTGCGGCTCCGCTCGCGGGCGAGTTCCTTTTCGGCGGTGATGTCATCGAGCATGAGCACGCTGCCGATGGAGTCGCCGGATTCGTCACGAACTGACGAGGTGGAGACCCGCAGTGTCTTCTGCCCGCCGCGGATCGCCGTCTCCTCGCTGACAGCCCCGTCACCGGGCGCGTTCATCCCGGCGTAGAGCAGATCGCCCAGGGGGGAGGGCAGCGCGCGAAGGTCCGCCCCCTCGACCTCGTCGCGCTCAAGGCCGAGAATCTCGGCAGCGCACGGGTTGCATACTGCTATGCGCTCGTCGGGCCCGAGTGTGATCAGGCCCGCACCCATGCTCTCCACGATGCTGTCGATGTATGCCTTGGACCGCGCGAGTTCCGAGTGCAGTTCAACGCCCTCGGCTGCCAGCGCCACGTGGTTTGTGACGCCAAAGAGCGTCTCAAGTTCGCCGCGCGAGTATCCCTCGCCGAGCACTTTCTCACCGAGCATAAGTATACCCGCGAGGCGGCCTCGCACCATCAGTGGGAGCGCGACCTGACCGGCGAACAACTCCAGTTCGCGGCTGACGCTCACCGCCCGACGCTGATCGCTCCACTGCGCCAGTTCACCGGCGATCAGCACCCGGCGATTGCGTCGGTACCAGGCGGCGAGGGCGCTGTCGGGACTGAGTCTGGCGTCCCGTGCCACCTCCGGCCGAACGCCCCGGTGCAGGCGGACCGCCAGGCAGCCATCATCATCCTCCCACAGGAGGGCGTAGCTGGCACACTGGCTGAAATGACTGACCGCGTCGGCGAACGCCTCCAGAAGGCGGTCGAGGTCAAAGCCGCCTGAGAGCCCGCCCAGGAGCCGGTTGAACGCCTCCAGGTCAACGGGACGGGTCTCGCCTCCTGTCGGTGGCCGCCGCAGGCTGCTCGCTTCGGTGTGCGTGGCGTTCATCTCCCCACGAAGGGCGGCCATCTCGATTGCCTGAGACAGCACGGCGTCACGCTCATCGCCGGTGACGCTGCGTTCCAGCCACAGATCGGGGGCTGGAAGCTGCTCGAGGCGGACGCGATCGATCACTTCGCTCGGGGCGATGCACAGCAGTACGCAGTCCCTGCATGCGTCTCGCAACTGGCGCATGTGCTCGATGCGATCATCGGTCAGGCGTGGCAGTTCGAAGACCACAAGGTCGGCGGGCACCGATCGCATCAGTTCCATTGCCGCGGTCGGCCCATCCGACTGCAGCAGCGTCGCCCGGTGAAGGGCGAACTGCTGCACATGTTGCAGCCAGTCCTGACTCAAGTTGGCCAGTATCATCACGATCATTCAGAACTCTCCGCTCGTCGCCGCAGTTGTTCGTGAAGGAAGCGGCAGCTCAACGACGAAGGTCGTCCCTCCATCGACGGTCGATTCGACGCTGACATACCCATTGTGTTCTTCGATGATCGTCTGGCAGATCGCCAGCCCCAGTCCGGTCCCCTTCGCCTTGCGGCTGACAAACGGACGCCAGATCTCCTCGGTCTGGTCCTCGGGGATGAAGCTCGACGGGTTATGGACGCTGATGCACAGGCGCCGGTCGCCGCGCGGCCCGTCATGCACCTGGGTGTTCAACGTGACAGAGCCGCCCTCCGGTTCCGCGTCGATGGCGTTGCTCACCAGGTTCAGCAATGCCTGGTAAAGGCGCGTTTCATCGCCTTTGAGGACCTCTTGAGTTTCATCAAGCTGAAGGTTCAGCGTAATAGTTTCCGACTCGGCCACTCCCGCCATCGCCCGCATGACCCCGCGGCAGACAAGCTCCACGTCAACCTCCTCGACCACCGCGTCGGCGGGCTTGGAGAGCGTCAGAAGATCCCCCACCAGCTTGTCGATCCGCATGATCTCCTCGCGAACCACCGTCAGGAAGTTGGAGCGAAACTCCGGATCGTCAAGTCGCGATGGCGCCAGTTCCGCGAAGGTCCTGATCGCCACCAGGGGGTTGCGGATCTCGTGGGCCATCCCCGCGGATATCTCCCGGACCAGCAGGAGCCGCTCGGCCTCCTCGCGCTCCCGGTCGAGTTCGCGGATGAGGGTCAGGTCGCTGATGACCGCCACGACGCCCTGGCGCCGCGCGTCGCCGTCGCTCTCGAGCGGCGAGGTGCTGCACGCCAGCGGAACGACTTCGTCGCCGCGCTCGATCTCAAAGTGGCGACTCGGCAGGATGCGACCGGTGCGGAGGCTGGCGCGGATGCAGCTTGCGATCGCCGTGGGAAGTATGTCTATGGACCTCCCGCGGGCCCTGTGCCCCGAGATGTCGAACATCTTCTCCGCGGCCGAGTTGAAGACTACGATTGTTTCTGTATCGTCAGTTACGATGACCGCGTTGTCCATCTGTCTCAGGATGCGCTCGTTGAAGTCTTTCAAAGACGCCGTTTCCGCGTAGAGATCGGCATTGCGCATGGCCAGCGACGCCTGAAGCGCCACATCCGCTACGAAGCGCAGATCATCCTCGGTGTACATCTCCCCGCCTCGTCTCGGCCCGAGACTCACCAGGCCGATCAGCTCATCCTCCCAGATCAGCGGCGCGACGATCTGTGCCTCCCAGTCATCCATCGCGTGTGAGATTCGTCGCGCCAGATCGATGGAGGCGAAGCGGAACACCTGATCGCGCGTGAGCAGCGATCCGTCCCTGACCGCATCGAGCGCGCGGTGATCAACGCTGATGGGCGCCTGCCCGTTGACGGACGTATCTGCGCCGGCGCGGTGTACGACCCGCGGGCGAAGCTCGCGACGCGTCCGCGCCAGGGTGTACACCACGACGACGGTCGGATTGAGCGCGTCATCGAGGGCACGGGCGAGCAGTTGCAGCAGATTCTCACTGTCAAGGGTGCGAAGAATCTGTGTTGACGTCTCGACGTGCACTGACGCGGGATCGGTCTCCTGCACATGCACGATTTCCGATATCCACCGGTGCACCAGCGTCACACCCGCGCCCATCAGAATGCCGACCACCAGATATGACGCGGTGATGCTCAGATCCGTCTGGTTTACCAGCGGGGTGAGCAGCCGCAGGGCGGCTGCGCCGATGGCAACGACGATCCCCGCCGACGCCGCAGCGACCGTCAGACGCCCGAAAGCGACCGCCGGGCGCATGAGGCGATGCCGGACGATGGCATAGCTCATCCCGATCAGTTGGCTGAGTACGCCGACCGCGCCCCAACCGCTGTAGGCTGTGGTGCCCCACACCAGTGGGATGACGATGATGGTCATCACTCCGGCGAGGTGGGTGCCCGCGAAGCCGATCAGCACCCAGAAGACCTGGACGCGCTGCACGCCCTCGAGACGAAAGGCTTTGCGCAGCAGGATCACGTCGGCGTACCCCATGGCGATGATGATGAATGCCCCGAAGGGTATCAGCGGCCAGCCGTAGGTCACATTGACGAGGCCGCCGCTAAGTTCGATCGACTCGTAGAGATCAGGTGCCATGCCCACGGTGCTGAAAGCAAGACCGATGAAGTAGAGAACCATGCGCCGCTTCTTCGGCGCGTAGTCGATCCTTTCCGGGAAGACCCAGACGAAGTCTATGAGCGTGCAGGCTGTAAGGGCCGCAAGAGGATGCGATAGACGCAGGTAGATGCCTGCGTGCGCGGCCGTTTCCGCGGTCATGATAAGGAAGTTGCAGAACGCCCAGAGGCCGATGACAGTGGCGTGCAGCGCGAAGAGTCGGTTCCAGACGCGGTCGGGGGTGCGCTGGTAAACAGCTATCGCCAACGCGATAGAGGCGGCGGCTGCTGTAGCCAGCGCGACGAGGTTCAGGTTCAACCGGCTGCCTCCCTTGCAGTGGCGCGATCGAGCCGGGCTGAACGATCGGCGCCCGTGACCCGATGACTACTGCTTTTCGTCAAACTTGCGCAGGATCAGCGCAGCGTGCGTTCCTCCGAAGCTGTGCGAGTTCACCATCACGGTATCAACGCGCGCCCGACGCGCCGTGTTCGGTACGTAGTCAAGGTCGCAGTCCGGATCAGGCTGCTGGTAGTTGATGGTGGGCGGAACGATCCCTTCGTTCATTGCCATGCACGCGGCGGCGGTCTGCCATGCGCCGCCGGCCGCAAACGGCTGGCCGGTCGTACCTTTGATCGAACTCACCGGGATGTTATGAGCCCTTTCGCCAAGCACCTGCTTGATCGCCCGTGTGTCGGCCCGGTCATAGTCGAGGTTCGCTATTCCATGCGCGCAGACGTAGTCGATGTCGGCAGGCGCGAGGTGCGCCTCCGCCAGCGCCTGCCTGAATGCGTGAGCCAACTCGACTCCGCTGGGATCGGCCGCCACCAGGTGATGCGCTTCCGTTGACGTGCCGTATCCCTTTACCTCCGCATAGATCGGCGCGCCACGCTCGATGGCATGGTGGGCGGTCTCGAGTATCACCGCACCCCCGCCCTCGCTTAAAACGAGTCCGTTGCGCGTCGCCTCATAGGGGCGCGAGGCCTTCTCCGGCTCTTCGTTGTACGTGCTCAACACCCCGACCCGGCAAAGCAACGCCATTCCGAAGCGACTCACACAGGCCTCCGCGGCTCCCGCCACCATCACGTCGGCCTGACCCTCGCGAAGGGCCTGCGCGGCTCGATCGATCGCCTCAATGCCCGAGCAACATCCCGACGCCACGCTCGCGTTCGGTCCCTGCAGGCCCATCTCGATGAAGACGTGGGCAGTGGCGGCGTGAGTGGCCAACTGCACGCAGTCGGTCGAGCCGAAACCCCTGATACCCTTCTCCATCCACCGTGCGTAGATGTCGTCGGTGACATTCCCGTTCCCAGCGCTGCTGTTGCCGAAGACCGCGCCGATGCGAAATGGATCGATGGAAGCCACGTCAAGCTGCGAATCCTCCAGCGCCATGCGGGCGGACGCCACGGAGTAATGCACGAACTTCCCCGACCTGCGGGCGTCAGCGGCGGCCATGTAGTCGGAAGGGTTGAAATCAACGATCTCGCCGGCTATCCGTGAGGTCAGGTCGTCACATGCGAAGCCGGTCACATGTCTGACGCCCGAACGACCGTCCCGGACAGCGGTCCAGAAGTCATCCCTGCCCATCCCCGTCGATGACACGACACCGAGCCCTGTGATGACCACTCTGCGCCTGAGTTCCGCCGATTTTGAATGCATACTCGGGTGCAATCCCCCGTCCGCTGCGGCATTCTACCAGTAATATCCGATCTCGAGCTGATGAGTGTCCGAGCCGCCGAACGCGGCACCGACGGCATCGTCGTTCCAGTCGTTGATGTATGCGTAATTCGCGACCCAGTCGTCCGCGCTGTAGCCCGCGCCCAGTGAGAGGCCACCGTCATTGCTGCCCGCACGCAGGGCCACCCGCGGCGCCGCCTCGTACTCCACCCCCAGATGCAGCCCCTCGCTCTTCGCCTTGATGTCGCCGTCCTCGCTCTTCAACTCCATCCACTCGACGGCGCCAAGGAATCTGTCCGCGAGCCGCCCGGATACTCCGAGCGCCCATTCCGTCGAGGTGAAGTCGAACTCCTGCGGCGCGGTCATTGGTGGGGCCTGGAAGGTAACATCCTCGGTGTACCAGTCGAAGACGAATCCGGCGAACCCCTCGTCGGCGTACTGATAGAGCGCGCCGGCACGGAAGCCAAGCGTGGCCTCGCTGTCGGAGAAGCTGACGACGTCTCCATTCGCCGGGTTCAGCAGCCGCGTCTCACTCTCGAGTATCGGTGAGAGGCCCGCCCCGACCAGCCACGTCTCCGAGAGCCTGGCGCCGTAGTGCACCGCGATGTCAGTTTCCTCAATTGTGCCGGGCAGGCCTCCCGCGGCGGTCATTACGGTGCCGCGATCCGAATCGAGGAAGAAGCCGATCACCTGGATCCCCTGGTCCGCGCCCACCGGGGTCGCATACCATGCCTGCGTGCCAGTCAGTTCAAGTCCTCCGTCGAAATCCGTGCGCGCAACGCGGAGGCCGACGCGCTCGGAATCGAGCATGCCCGCGAATGCAGGATTGGGGAAGCCCACATCCTCAATGCACGTGGTTACTCCGCCCATCCCGAACTGCCGGGCGGTGGTCGCTGTGGGGAGCGCGAAAAGGTGAGGCACTCCATAGCTCTCAGGGCCCTGGGCGTGCACGGAAAGCGGCAGGCCTGTCAGAAGCGCGGCTGTAACAAGAAAGCAGATCAGAGAGGGGCGCAGGGCTGAGTGAACAGCAGAACGTGAAGCGCTGCTGACGTCCCCCCGGACGTCCCGACGGTGCCGCTGAGTGTACACTATGATGCCTCCTGGCGCTGCAATCTCAGCTTCATTTGCGGCACGGCGCACGGCCCGAATGAGACTCCCCCGCATGGTGTCTCACGTGTGGGACGGCGCCCGGCGCGACCGGTTGTGGGGTGGGGCCATGCGTACCAACGATCCACCGTGCGAATTGTACAACAAATGGCGTGAATAATGCAACAGGAAGAATCGCTCGATATATTGCCGGAATGTAAAAACCGTGTGTTGTCCTGTGAAGCGAGGTCTTTCTGGCGGCCAAATGGACCCCGCGCCCGCGGGTCCGCACGCATTCGGCGCATGCGAGACGAGATGTACGAGCGACGGTCTTGCGCTCGCCGCGCGGCACGGGTCGGGTGGGCCGCGCGGAAGGAATGTACCCCCGGCAGGCCGAACCACCCTTCAGCGTTCAGACTGCGAGGGAGCGTGACTGCCGGTGGATGTCCAGAAGCAGATCGATGTGCTTATCCGCGCGCGCTACTCGATCCTCTACATCGTCTCGTGGGAGGAGGACCGGGTAGAGAAAACGCTGCAGGCGATCGCGGAGAAGCGTGACAAGACGATGTTCACGTGGAGTGTCACCGAGGGCATGGTCGAGATTGATGGCCGCGGCACCGACCCGTCCACCACCGGCGGTGTCGCCGCCCTTGATTTCGCGCTCGAGCAGAAAGACCCCGCGATCTACGTGCTGCGGGATTTCGACCAGTTCATGGAGGATGCCCGCGTCGGTCGCAAGCTCCGCGACGTCGCACGCGAGTTCCGCTCCAGTTACAAGACGCTCGTGATCGTATCCCCGGTTCTCAAGATCCCGGAGCATCTCACCAAGGACATCAGCGTGATCGACTATCCGCTGCCCGATGAGGAGGCACTGGCGAGCCTGCTGCAGAGGATCATCGATCAGGTCAAAGACAACCCGAACATCAGCATCGAACTCGATGACGAGGAGCGCGAGGCGGTTATCAAGGCCGCACTCGGCCTCACCGCCTCCGAGGCGGAGGACGCCTTCGCGAAGGCCGTGGTCCTCGACGGGCGACTCGGCCCGGAGGACATCGAGGTCGTGCTGACTGAGAAGGAGCAGATCATCCGCAAGTCCGGGATCCTCGAGTTCTACCCGGCGACCGAGCGGTTCGCGACGATCGGGGGACTCGATGCGCTGAAGACGTGGCTGAGCAAGCGCGGCAAGGCGTTCAGTGAGAAGGCGCGCACATTCGGCCTTCCGCAGCCGCGTGGCGCGCTGCTGATCGGCGTGCAGGGCTGTGGAAAGTCGCTCTCGGCCAAGGCGGTGGCCAGCCTGTGGCATCTGCCGCTGCTGCGGCTCGACGTGGGCTCGGTCTTCAGCGGGATCATCGGCTCGTCTGAGCAGAACATGCGCCGGGCGATGCGGCTGGCCGAGTCGATCGCCCCCTGCATCCTGTGGCTGGACGAACTGGAAAAGGGATTCGCGGGGATGGAGAGTTCGGGCTTCACCGACGCGGGCACGTCATCGCGCGTCTTCGGGAGCTTCATCACGTGGCTGCAGGAGAAGACCGCGCCGGTCTTCGTCATCGCGACCGCCAACGACATCTCCTCGCTGCCGCCCGAGTTGATGCGCAAGGGCCGGTTTGACGAGATATTCTTCATCGACCTGCCGACGAAGGCTGAGCGCGAGGAGATATTCCGCATACATCTCGAGAAGCGCGACCGCGACCCTGCGCAGTTCGATCCGGCTCAGCTTGCCGTCGAGGCGGAGGGCTTCTCGGGCTCTGAGATCGAGCAGGTGGTGATCTCGGCGCTCTACGACGCCTTCGACCGGGGCGAGGATCTTTCGCAGGATGATCTCGTGGAGAATATCCACAACACCGTCCCGCTGTCGGCGACGCGCGCGGAGGATATCACGGCGTTGCGCAACTGGGCGGAGAATCGCGCGCGCCCGGCGTCGAGTTGAGGCCGGTCGCGACGAAGGCAGAGGCGCGGTGGTTTACTCCGCCTTCACCCGCTCTACGCTCTCCCACAGGGCCGCGCAGATGTACTCATTGTCGGAAGCCGAGATGAGCGGGTGGATCGGCACGCAGAAAAGCCGCTGGCCGAGCATCTCCGACCGTGGCAGATCACTGTGGTCGGTGTGCTGGTTGAGGAACGGGTGCGACTGGTAGCACGGCGGATTTGCGACCACGCAGGGGATGCCGAACTCGTCGGCCATCAGTTGCAGGATGCGGTCGCGTTTCTCGCCGGCCCACTCTTCGGGCACAAGGCAGGTATAAAGGTAGTAGGTGTGCCAGCGGTCCTCCGGGACCCACGGCAGTTCGATCGGATCGAGGCCCGCCAGCAGTTCATCGCGCTCGGCGGCGACCTTCCGGCGCTGCTCGAGCATCGTGTCGATGCGGTCGAGCTGCGCCAGGCCGACCGCCGCCTGCACGTTCGTCATCTTGTAATTCGTGCCCCACACGTCGCCGCCGAAGCCGCGGATCTTGCGCATCTTCTCGGCGGCCGTCGCATCCTCGGTGACGACCATCCCACCCTCGCCGAGCGTGGTCATGTTCTTCATCGTGTGGAAACTGAAGACGCAGATCCACTCCCACGAGCCGACCGGCTGGCCCTTGAGCCTCGCGCCGCATGAGCGGGCGGCGTCGCCTATGACCTTCAGCGGGCCGTGTCGCGGGTTCGGGTGCTCGTGGGCGATTTCAAGGTACTCGTCGATCGGCGCGGCCATCCCGTTCATGTGCACGGGGTAGATCGCGCGGGTGCGGTCGGTGATCCGGGCCGCGACGTCCGCCGGGTCGGTCTGAAAGGTGCGGTCATCGACCTCGCACCAGACGACGGTCCCGCCCTGCCCAAGGACCGAGAGCGCGGCGGCCTTGAAGTTGATCGCGGGTACGATCACTTCGTCGCCCGGCTGAAGGTCGAGCGCCATCACCGCCATGTCGAGGCCGGAGCCGGCGCCGTTGACGGTCAGCGCGTGCTCAGCGCCACACCACTGTGCGAACCGAGCTTCGAACTCGCGCGAGGTCTCGCCGTGGGCGTCGAAGCCGATGTGCGGGTGGTTGCAGGCCTCCATCTCGCGGCGAACGGCCTCGAACTCATCCTCGCCGTAGTACGAGCCCATCTTCGGCTCATTCGCCCACGGGATCTCCGGCTTTTGCGTGCGGATGATCTCTTCCCGGCGTTCCGCGTCCATGTTCGTTTCCTCCCGGTCAGTGGTCAGTTGACGGGCATTTCGACAGGCGAGGGGCAGGACCTGCTCAGCCGTTCTGTGACCCGGACGCTCCTGTCATATCCCAGAAATCGGCCGCCGCTCAAGAATCATGTTGACAGGCAAGCGATTTTGCGCCTGCGAATGCCGTCAAGGAGGGGCGGCCGTCGCGCTGCGTCGTTTGCAGCGCGAGGGTGAGGCGCCATGCGCTGTCGTTTAGCGCCCGCCGAAGCTTCCTTGCCCGGGCGCCTTTGATCCGTTCGGGGCGCGGCGTTGCGAACGGCGGGCTGGCAAGGAAGCTGTCGCCCTCGTGCCGCTAAACGACAGCGGACACTCGGGTGCCACTTTTTCCGCCGCCCGGGGGCGTCGGAAAAAGCAGCCCCTCCGTGCGACTTACAGCACGCCACTTTCCTTGGTGCCTGCGCAATTCCTGGGAAATGAGACTCCTGTGCGCGCGCCTCTGGAGCCCGGATGCCCTCGCCCGGATGACCTACAGCTCAATCTCCATCCCGTCCCGCGCGATGGTGAAGGGGAAGGGGAGATGCTTGAAGCACATCTCGCGCAACACGTCCTCGCCGGTGCCGTGCCACGGGTCCCAGATGTGCGTTAGGAGCAGCTTCGCGAGGGGCCTGTCGGCCAGCCACGGCAGGACGTCCTCCGGGCGGATGTGCGTCATCTCCATCACGAGCAGGTCGAGCGGCTCGGCGACCACCCGGTCGAGGTAGCGGAAGTCACGCGGCTGGTCGCCGCTGAAAGCGATCCGCCGGTCCTCAAGCTCCATCACGTAGCTGAACGCCTGTCCGCGGTTGGGCAGGCCGAGTTCGGCGTAACGTTCGCCGAGGCCCTCGAGATGTCCGCTGGGGAGCGCGGTGACGGAGATCCCCTCGTCCTCGTAGCACGGTCCCTCCTCGACGCCGCAAAGCTCCAGCGTGAAGGGCCGAAGTTCGGGCGCGATGTAGAGAGCTTCGAGGTAGGCGCGTATCCGGTCGATGCCCTCGGTGGGGAGGCAGTAGGTGACGGTCTGCTCCTCGCCGCGCCCGTGCTTGAGCATGTTGGTAAGCTCCGCGAGGCCGCCGACGTGGTCGGCGTGCAGGTGCGTCACGAAGAGCGCGCGGAGATCGCCGAAGTCCCTGCCCGCTCGACGGTAGCTTCCCGCGACAGGCTCGCCGCAGTCAACGAGGTAGGCGGCGCCGTCGGTCTCAATGAGCGTCGCGGAGTTGTTGCGCGTCATGGTGTGACTGCCGTGGCTGGTGCCGAGCGTGGTAATGAGCATGGCGATCGGCCTTCCGATGGATAGCTGTGAGCGGAGGCGGAAGGTTGACCGCGATGGGGGACAGGACCTGCCCCTGTGGAGAGGCCGGACCCCGTTCCGGCCTGTGCCGTGCTGAACAAGCTCATCTGAGAACGCATCGGGCTGCGTTCATCAGAGCACGATCTGCTTCCACTTTCCGCGCTTGAAGATCGCGGCCACCATGAATGACTGGAGCGCGGTCCCGACGCCGAGGCCGATCCATGCGCCGAGTGGGCCAATACCCATCACGACGGTCAGCAGGTATGCCAGGCCCGGGCCGACCACGGTCGTGAAGATCAGCGTCGCGTAGAGCGGCGAGAGAGTGTCCCCGGCGCCTCTGAGTGAGCCCGAGCAGCCCATCGACAGGCCGGTGAAAGGCAGCGAGAGCGAGAGCACGATCAGCGAGATCACGCCCCAGTGGATCGTGTCGGGGCTGTCGGTGAAGAAGTTGATAAGCGGGTCTGCCAGAAGGATCGAGCCGAGGCCCATCGCGCCCATCACGGCGGCCGAGATGCCGGTGATCGTCCACCCGCTCTTTTCCGCCCGGGGAGGGTCTTCGGCGCCCATGTTCTGACTGACGGCGGTCATCGCGGCGCTCATCAGCGCGAGGCCGAACATCACGCCGAACATGCGGATCTGCACCGAGATGGTGTATCCGGCGACCGCCATTCTCCCGGCGTCGGTCTGATTGAGGATCCAGAAGAGCGACAGAAAGCCCATGTTCCGCGCGAATCCCTCGATCGACGATGGGACGCCGATGTAAAACATCTTCCCCCAGAGCGCGAGGTCGATGAGCCAGCGCGCGCGGAGCGGGACGTGGAGCGCGAACTTGCCGCTGGTCACGACCCAGACGAACGCGATGCCGGCGAACGTGCGCGCGATGACGGTTCCCCATGCAGCGCCGACCACGCCCAGCGCCGGGAAAGGGCCGATTCCGAAGATCAGCAGCCAGTTGAGCAGGATGTTCACCGCGACGGTGGCCACGTTGACGTAAAGTGGGGTGAGAGTGTCCCCCGCACCCTGCAGCGATGAGGTCAGCATGAAGCCCAGCAGCAGCGGCAGTGTGCCGATGAAGAATGTCTGCATGTAGACGGTGCCCTCGGCGAGTGTCTCACCCTGCGCGCCGAGAAGCGAGAGGAGGCTGCCGGAGAGAAGGTACCCGGCAGGCCCGAGGATGGCGGTCATGATGACGCCGAGGATGATCGCCTGTCGGCAGACGTCGGCTGCCCTCTCCGGATAGTGCTGGCCCATGTAACGCGCGGTCATCACCTGGGCGCCGGTGGCGACCGCGAAGATGAGCGTAAGGAAGGTGAAGATCGCCTCGCGCGATGTCCCGACGGCGGCGATGGCGGCCGGGCCGAGCGTCCCGACCATCTTGATGTCCACCACGCCCATGAGCCAGTGGACGAACGAGGCGGCAACGATCGGCCACGAAAGCCGCGCGATCTGCGTAAGGAGGTGACCGTGCGTGAGGTCCACGCGCCGGGTTACCGCGGGCGGCGGCTCCGGCTCCCCCTCAGCCGGGATTACCAGTTCCTGGTCGGGAACGTTCTCGAGGTCTTGAGCCTCATCAGATGGCCGGTCGGTCGGGTCTCTCATCAGTCACTCCGGAAGCCGGCCGCGCGGGCGGTCGGTCGTTGATGGTGAGTGTCAAACGCCTGGGTTTCGCGATGCTGGTTGCTGTGAGGTGTCCCGCTTCGACCCTGCGCGCACCAGCCTCGGCCGTTAGTCGTTAGCTGATAGCTGGCCCCCGCCTCACAGTTCGATCGACTTCCACTTGCCGCGCTTGAAGATGACGCCGACGGTCACTGCCTGCATGATCCACGCGGCGGTCAGGCCGATCCACGCGCCCATCGGACCGTAGCCGAAGACGACCGTCAGCAGGTAGGCGAGGGCCGGGCCGACGACTGTCACAAAGACGAGGCTGACATAGAGCGGCGAGAGCGTGTCTCCAGCGCCTCGGAGAGATCCGGAGAAGCCCATCGACGCGCCGGTGAAGGGCAGTGCGATCGAGAGCGTCACCAGTGCGATGATGCCCCACCTGACGGTCTCCGGGTCGTCGGTGAAGAAGCGGATCAGCCACGGTGAGAGCGTGATGAAGACCAGCGCCATGAGCGTAGTGGCGCCTACTGAGATCCACGTGACGGTCCAGCCGCTGCGTTCGGCGCGCTTCGGGTCGTCGGCGCCCATGTTCTGACTGACAGCCGTCATCGCCGCGCTCATCAGCGCGAGGCCGAACATCACGCCGAACATGCGAAGCTGCATTGAGACGGTGTATCCGGCGACCGCGACCCGACCGGCGTCGGTCTGATTGAGCACCCAGAAGATCGTAAGGAATGCGATATTGCGCGTGAAGCCCTGGATGGAACTTGGCACCCCGATGTAAAACATCTTCCCCCACAGTGCGAGATCGGCCCGCCAGCGGGCGATCAGCGGCATCTGGATGGCGAACTTCCCGCTGGTCACGATCCACAGTTGGATGATCGCGCCGATTGTCCGCGAGATGACGACCGCCCACGCGGCGCCGACCACGCCCAGCTCCGGGAAGGGGCCGATGCCGAAGATCAGGAGGTAGTCGAAGAGGATGTTCCCCGAATTGATCCCCAGCAGCACCCACAGCGGCGTGAGCGTGTCACCGGCCCCGCGTAGCGCCGAGATGACCATGAAGTTGAGCATCAGCGAGATCGCGCCGAAGAAGTATACGCGCATGTAGTCGGTGGCGGCCTCATGCACGACGCCCTCCGCGCCCATCCAGCTCACGACGGTGGGGGAGAAGAAATATCCGGCCGGGATGATGACGATGCCGAAGAGCACCGACAGTATGATCGCCTGGCGGGTGACGTCCGACGCTCCCTCCGCGTTGCGCTCGCCCATGAAGCGCGCGGACAGCACCTGGGTGCCGGTCGCGACCGCGAAGATGATGGTCATGAAGGTGAAGATCGCCGAGCGCGACTGACCGACGGCCGCGATCGCCTCGGGGCCGAGTTTCCCCACCATCTTGATGTCCGCGACGCCCATAACCCACTGCAGGAACGAGGACGCAACAATCGGCCACGCCAGCAGCATGATCTTGTGCAGAAGGTTGCCTTCGGTGAGGTCAACGCGACGCTTGAGTGCGGGATCCGCCGGAGGCTCTTCCGCGACCACGTCGGTGGGCTGGGCCGCCGGCTCATCAGCGGGGTCGATCTGCGGGTCGTCCTCGCACCTGTCA
>JBNJEK010000003.1:0-47899 GCA_051745855.1 Armatimonadota bacterium | reverse complement strand
TGCACTGTCATCGGGCGGCTTTCTTTTTGCGGTGACCGCCGATGCACTGTCATCGGGCGGCTTTCTTTTTGCGGTGACCGCCGATGCACTGTCATCGGGCGGCTTTCTTTTTGCGGTGACCGCCGATGCACTGTCATCGGGAGACCTTCCCGCTTCCGCGAGCGACAGGCCCGGCAACCTCGTTCATTCTTTGCTCCACGCCCCGGGCGTGGTAAGATGACGCCAGCGCCCACATCCACCGCCTGGAGCAGCCATGAACTTTCTGCCTCGCGTGATCATCGCCACCATCGTGCTTGCCTCCCTCACCGGATGCGGGCCGCCTAACTACGTGATGATGAGTGATGACATGGCCCCGACCATCGAGCGAGGCGACATCATCGCCATCGACGCGTCTGTGCATGACGAAGCTGCACCCGAGCGAGGCGAGATCGTCGCATACCACGCCCCCGACGATCGCGACAGGAAGATGCTGATCGGTCGGGTGGTCGCCGTCGGCGGTGATGAGATTCGCGTGAAGGGAGGGACGCTGACCCTGAACGCGGAGCCTGTCGAGGAACCCTTCGCTGCGGGGGAGATGGGCTACGAAGTCCCGCGGATGACGCTCCCCGAAGATCACCTCTTCATCCTCGGTGACAACCGCAACGAGGCTCGTGACAGCCATGTCTTCGGCCCGGTGCCGGCGGAGGCCATCGTGGGCAGGATCACCGATGTGCAGAAGCCGCCCGGACAGGACCCACCGATCGCATCCCGGACGGTGCGATCGATGGGGTGTATCCTGAGATTGTCGGCGCCGCAGCAGCGTTCAGCAAGGAACCCGGACTCCGGGCGCCCCCGCCCGGAGAGTCGCCTTAGGCCGACGTCTGAAGCGGAAACGGCGTCCAGGCGAGGCGCCTGGACTCCAGACTCGGGGCGAGATTTCCCCGGAAAGAGATAACACGCAGGCAGCCACCGACAGTCTGCGTTTGCACCCGATCGATGTGCGCCGTTGCCGCCACCACGGCGGTTGTGATATAACAAACTCACTCGAGGCCAGGAGGCCCTGCTAGGTGCCCGATTCACCGGATGCCCGCGAAATCGTCCATCTGATCGGCTCGCCATCCCCCCAGGCTGAGGAGCAGGTCGCCTCGGTCGCGTCCGTCCTGCGGAAGTGGGGGTACCCCATCCGTGTGCTCGGCCCGCTGACCCGATCCGGCCGCCGGCTCATCGCCTCCGCGGGCGTGCCGACGCGCGATCTTCCCCCGCCCTCCGGTGATTCGGTGACCGAGCGGTGGGGCGATGCCCGCGATCAGTCGCAGAGCGTCCGCGAGGCCCGCCCGATCCTTGTCCACGCCCACGGCTTCGGCGCGATGCTCGCGGCGATTCGTGCCCGGCGGGCGATCTCCCGCCCGGTGCCCGTCGTGGCATCCCCGCACTTCCAGCCCCACCGCCTCGAGGAGGACCCGCGCCTGGGAATGAGGCGGCGCGTCTACCGCTGGCTGCTCAATCACTCAGACGCCGTGGTCGTCCCGACCGACGCCCAGCGCGACGACCTTCACGCTCTCGACGAAGCCGCCGGTGAACGCGCGGAACTGGTACCCTACCCGCGCCCCGCCGGCGCACAACCCGACTCGCTCGATCTCGGACGCCGGCGCTCGCTGCTTGGCATCACGCAGTCCGCGGTCGTCGTCGGCTGCATCATCGACGATCTCGCCGAGGCAGACCTCGTCACATTCCTCGACGCCGGAGCATCGCTGTGCATGGACTACCCCAGCATCGAGTTCGCGCTGATCGGAGGCGACGCGGACCGCGAATTGTATCAAAACCTCGCCCATCAGCGAGGTCTGCTCGGCGCCACGGTCTTCGTGGATCCCGGCGACCGCTTCCGCCGCGCCATCTCTGCGCTCAACGTGCTCGTCACACCCCAGCGCGGATGGCCATCGGGGATGCTCGCCCTGCAGGCGCTTGAAGCTGACGTCGGCGTCGTCGCGATCGAGGGCGGGGAGGTCGCGGAGATGCTCATCAGAAGCCCCCGCGTCACCATCGCGCCCGACGAGGGACCCGGGGCCCTCGCTGACGGCATCATCCGGCGGCTGCGGGCGGCCGCCGCGCAGATGGAGCCCGCGCGAGATTCAGCCCCCGACGCCCCGCTCGCTGCCTCGTTCCTCGTCTCCAAAGATTTCTACGACATCGAGGCCTCGTGGGCAACGCCCGACGCCGGTGCGGCCGACTCCCCCGACCGCCAGGCCGCCGATGTCATCGGAGAATTCGACCCCACGCGGTCCGCTCGCGCCCTCATCGCCGTCTATCAGCGACTGCTTGATGAAGACGCGTCATCCTGACCCCGCCGAGCCCGACAGCGCGTCCTCGTAGATCGCCCGCACGTCCGCCTCGTCCATCGGCCGATGATAGCCGCCGTCCAGGCGCTGCCTGCTGGTGGCCGCGACCAACGCCGGCAGATCGCTCTCATCCGCACCGAGATCGGCCAGCGTCACGCGCATGTCAATCTCCTCGAGCCACCGCACCATCGCCGGCACCGCGCGATCGGCCCTCTCCTCATCGCCAAGCATCCCCGCCAGCCGCGCCGCCCGCTCGGGGTAGCCGCCGGCAAGATCCGCCAGCACCGGGGGCATCACCGCCGCCAGCGCGCGCCCATGCGCGGCGTCGATCACCGCGGAGACCGCCAGCCCGAAGATATGCAGGCCCGACTCCCCCATCGGCGCCAGCACGCACAGCGCCCCCTGGGTCGCCGCCCACGACATCCGCGCCCGCGCCTCCATGTCGTCGGGCTGCCGGAGCGCGCGTGGAAGTTGCTCGATCACCGTCGCGATCGTGTTCGCGGTCATCATATCCACGAAAGGATGCCAGCTTCCTCCGAAGTAGCGCTCAAATGCGTGTGTGAGGGCATCGAACCCCGTGCTCGCCGTCACCGACGCCGGCATCGTCGCCGTCAACTCCGGATCGATCACCGCGTACGCCGGTCGGATGTGATCGCTGCGCAGCGGCCCCTTCTGCCCGGTCGCGTGATTCGACAGCACCGCCACGAAGTTCACCTCCGAGCCCGTCCCCGCGGTCGTCGGCACAGCCACGATCGGCAGCGGCTCATCGTCGATCTGCCGCGTCTCGCCCTCGTACTCCAGCGAATACTCCCAGACGCTGCCGGGATTTGTCGCAACCACCGCCCCCCCCTTCCCCGTGTCGATCGAGCTACCCCCGCCGAGGCCGACTGTGAGGTCACAGCCGCTCTCCCTCGCGACCGTCCCCGCACGATCCACGCTCTCCACCGAGGGATTCGGCTCGGCATCGTCGACCATCACGACCTCGACGCCGGCTGTCGTCAACAACTCCTCCACACGGGCAACGTGCGGCACCCCGGCGGTCGTCACCAGCAGCGCCCTCGTTCCCAGGCCCGACGCGATCTCCCCCAACTCCCCCACTCGCCCCAGGCCGTATCTGATTCGCGTCGGCAGTTCGTAGTCGAGCCCCGCACAGCTTTCCACCTGCATCAACTCTGCCTCCCATGGCGCGCTTGACGCGCCCATCAATTAAACAGGCGCCCCGGTCAGCCGGGGCGCCTGAAGATCGACCATGTCAACGCGTCGCTTATTGCTCGCCTTCGACCCGCGAGGCGGGAACGACGTTCTGCAGACAGCAGGCTGTCGCAGCCGCCCAGACGTTCGCAAGCTGCTCCATCGACTCCGCCCCGGTGGCCTCAACGTCACTGGGATACACCGTGATCAGCCGGACATCACCCACGTAGATCGTCGGCTTCCCGCGCACCGGCTCGACGCGCACCGCGTGCATGTCGAACGGCGAGAAGGAGATGATGTGCACCAGCCGCGTGTTGACGATCCTCGCGCGCTCGGCGGGCGAGAAGCCCGCGGCCTGGGCACGTATACGGAAGAACATCTCTCCGTTGATGCCGATCTCAAACATGTCCGGAACGTAGTTCGCATCCGTCACCGGCTTCTCGTCCTCGCCGGCGAGGATCTTAACCTCGCCCTCCACCTCGGCCATCGCCGGCTGAACCATCACGCCACACAAAAGTGCGACGCCCATCGCAAACACTGCGACCATCGCGAAACGCTTCATCTCGGCTCGCCTCCCGCACTGATTCGGACTTTCATCCCTGCTGTCCCGTTGGCTGTGCACTCTCAGTCGTCCAGCGCCAGGCCGCCGAAGCGTCGCTGGCGCCTCCGGTATTCTTCGATCGCCGCGTCAAGGTCCTCCGGCTGAAAATCCGGCCAGTACTTGTCCAGCACCAGGAACTCCGCGTACGCGATCTGCCAGAGCAAGAAATTGCTCACCCGCATGTCGCCACCCGGCCGAATCAGCAGATCGACCGGAGGAACATCCGGGACGTAGAGATAGTCGCTGAACATCTCCGGCTCGATCTCATCGATCTCCAGCTTCCCCGCCATCACATCGCGCGCTATCCCTTTCGCCGCGTCCACGATCTCCACCTGCCCCCCGTAGTTCACGCACAGGTTGAGGATCATCGACGTGTTGTCGGCGGTCGCCGCTTCGGCGTTGCGCAGCGCCCGCTGCAGCGGTCTCGGCAACTCCCAGCGCCGTCCCGAGACTCGAAGCTTGACGCCGTGCCGGCACAACTCCTCCAATTCCACCAGCAGCGCCGTCTCGATCAACTCCATCAGGGCGTCAACCTCAGGGCCGGGGCGCATCCAGTTCTCCGAACTGAAGGCGTAGAGTGAGACCGCTTCGATGTCACGCGCCTGCGCGGCCCTCATGAACCTTCGCGCGGCATGGCGGCCAGCACGGTGCCCCTCTTCCCGCTCGAGGCCCTGCTCCACCGCCCACCGACCGTTGCCGTCCATGATCACCGCTACATGTCGCGGCATCATTCGCTGCTCGTCACTCATCGCCTCTGACTCCATTCCCTCAACGCGCAGATGCTAAACAGGCCCGGGGAGCCTGATTCCCCGGGCCTGCACATTCCGACTAACTTTCCTGTCTGATCGGCGTCCGCCATTCGGCCGCCACGGTCAGGTCCACGGCGCCATCCTTGCCGGGGCGCTGCCGGATCACCATCACACGGTGTTTGCGGCTCAACTCGTCATCTCGCCCCACTCGAGACACCTCGATGGCGTCGTATCCGGCCGCCGCGAGCATCTCCCGGGCTTCCTCCAGCGGGTAGCCGGTTGTGTCGGGAGGCTCGGCGTTCATAGCTCCATGATCTCTTCGATCTTCTCTTCGCCGATCTCCTCAATGTGCTCGGTGTACGCGTCCGTCAACTCCTGCACATCGTCCTTCCCCGCGCGCACCTCGGCCTCCGACCAACCCTCTTCATCCGTCCGCTTGTCGATCGCGTCATTCGTCGCCCGCCGGACGTTGCGGATCGCAACCCGCCCCTCCTCGATCCGCTTACGAATCTGCCGCGACAGCTCCTCGCGCCGCTCCTCCGTCAGTGACGGGATCTCCAGGCGGATGATGTTCCCGTCATTCGTCGGCATCAGACCAAGCTCAGAGGTCATGATCGCCTTCTCGATCGCCGAGAGAGCGTTCTTGTCCCACGGAGTGATGCCCAGAAGCCGCGTGTCGATCACCTGGATCGACGCGATCTGGTTCACGGGGACCTTCGTCCCGTAGTACTCGACCTCAAGGTTCTCCACGAGCGCCGGAGAGGCCCTTCCCGTGCGGAACGCGGCAATGTCCTTCTGCACGATCTGTGTGGTCTTTTCCATGTCCGCCTTGGCTTTGGCAATCAATCGGTCCATCAGTCATCCCTCCGTTGGGCGGGGGTTGCCGACTTACCTGACGATCGTGCCGATCGACTCGCCCATCACGCACCGGAGGATGTTCCCCGGCACATTCATGTTGAAGACGACGATCGGCAGATCGTTGTCTTTCGCCAGCGAGATCGCCGTGGCGTCCATCACCCGCAGGTCCCGGTTCAGGACCTCCAGGTGGGTCACCTCCTTGAGCAATTCCGCGCTGGCGTTGATGCCGGGGTCGCTGTCGTAGACCCCGTCAACATCCGTCGCTTTCATGATGACATCCGCGTTGATCTCAAGCGCCCGCAGGACACCGGCGGTGTCACTTGTGAAGAACGGGTTCCCTGTCCCCGCGCCGAAGATCACCACGCGCCCCTTCTCAAGGTGGCGCGTCGCGCGTCGCCGGATGAAAGGCTCAGCCACTTCGCGCATCTCGATCGCGGTCTGGGCGCGCGTATCAACCCCGCGGCCCTCCAGCGCGTCCTGCAGCGCCAGTGCGTTGATCACCGTCGCGACCATCCCCGCGTAGTCGGCCGCGGCACGCTCCATGCCCTGGGCCGCGGCGTCATGCCCGCGCCAGATGTTCCCCCCGCCAACCACGACCGCCAGTTCCGCGCCCGCGTCCCGGGCGTCCTCCAGTTCCCCCGCGATCCGATCCACCGTCGGCCAGTGAATGCCGTTCGCGTCCGGACCGCTAAACGCAGCGCCGCTGAGCTTCAGCAGCACACGCGTATAAGGTGCCGATCTTGCACCGGTCAATGGCGCCACCCGTCCGTTCTTATTCGGTCTCCTCGCCCACCTGGTAGCGGACGAAGCGATTTATCACTACGCGCTCACCGGTCTGTGCGATGAGTTCGTTGAGCTTATCCTCGATTGTCAGGCTGTCGTCGCGGATGAAGGGCTGGTTCATCAGGCAGACTTCGGAGTAGAATTTCTGAAGCCGCCCCTCGACCATCTTCTCCACGATGTGCTCGGGCTTGCCCTCTTCCAGCGCCTGCTGGGTGAGAACCTCGCGCTCGCGCTCGAGCGCCTCCTCAGGCACATCCTCAGGGGCGATCCACTTCGGATCCATCGCCGCGATCTGCATAGCGATGTCGCGACCGAACTCCCGGAACTCGTCCGTCCGCGCCACGAAGTCGGTCTCACATCGCAGATCGACCAGCACGCCGATCTGATTGCCGGCGTGCACGTACGACGAGATGACGCCCTCCTCGGCCGCCTTCCCCTCGCGCGACATCGCAACGTCGATACCCTTCTGGCGGAGAAGATCGACGGCCTTCTCCATGTCGCCTCCGGCCTCGGTCAGCGCGTTCTTGCAGTCCATGAAGCCCGCGCCGGTCTTCTCGCGCAGCGTCTTGACATTCTCAACATTAACGGACATCAGTTAATCCTCCTGACACTGCCGCAGCAGGGGGCGTGTGCAGGCCCCCGACCGCGCCACCGTGGTTACTCTTCCTCTTCTGCTTCCTCTTCTGATCCCTCGTCGATCAGTTCGATCAACTGCTCTTCCACGAACTGATCCTCGACCGCGCCGGCAAACTCCTCGGCGATCTCCTCGGCCACGGCCTCTTCCTCCGCAAGCTGCTTCTCCTGCTCCTCGATCATGCGCTCCACGAGCTTCTCGTCCAGTTCGATACCCTGGCGGGCGGCCATCGCCTCGGCCTGCTCAAGGGAGTCGGCGTCGGCCACCAGCTTCTGCTGGTACTCAAGCTGCCCCTCCTGCACGGCCTCGGAGATCAGGTTCGCGAACAGTCGGATCGCCCGAATCGCGTCATCGTTGCCGGGGATCGGATAGTCGATCGGCTCGGGATCGGCGTTAGTGTCGATCACGGCGATGATCGGAAGCTCAAGCTTCGCGGCCTCGGCGACCGCCGTCTCCTCGCGCTTGGTGTCCACGATGAAGACCGCGTCCGGCGGGCCGTCCATGTCCTGGATCCCGCCGAGGGAGTGCTCGAGCTTATCACGCTCGCGGGAGAGCTTGAGCGCCTCCTTCTTCGTCAGGCGCGTCCACTCGCCTCGCTCCTCGGCCTCCGTCAACTCGCGCATGTAGTCGATCCGCTTGCTGATCGTCTGCCAGTTTGTCAGCATACCGCCAAGCCACCGGTTGATGACATAGGGCATGCCGCACTTCTCGGCCGCCTCCTGGATCGACTCCTGGCCCTGCCGCTTCGTGCCGATAAACAGCACGGTACCGCCCTCGGCCGCCACGTTTTTCGCGCACTCATACGCCGATTCGACGAGGCGCAGGGTCGCGTGCAGATCGATGATGTAGATGCCGTTGCGCTCATGGTAGATGAACGGCTTCATCTTGGGGTTCCACCGGCGAGTCTGATGGCCAAAATGCACGCCGGCTTCGAGCAGTTCCTTCATTGTCACAAGTGCCAAAGTCCGTCTCCTCCAATCCACGACCGCATCTGGCGGTCGCACGTCAAAGCGCTTCGACCCGGTCTCCAGCGTCTCCGTTACGCGCAAGGGTGGGCCGAGCAGCGCCGACGTTCGTACGTCAGTTTATTCACGTCCGGCAACTGTGCCGCACGCGTACATCAGCCCCTTTGCGGGAAATTCAGTCTACCACAAGCCCCCGGCACGGTCAACCACAGAACTGTCAGCTACCAGCGTCCGGCTGTCAGCATCCAGCAGGCGGTGACGGCAACGCCACCGCCCGCGGTTCACCGTCTCGCGCCGTCGTCAGCCGCCGTTGGCTAACGTTCAGCGCTGCACGCGGCCGGTTCCCGGGCCGCCTGCCAGCTTCTCGACCTCATCGACGCTTACGAGGTTGAAGTCGCCGTAGATCGTGTGCTTCAGGCAGCTTGCCGCCACCGCGAACTCGAGCGCGTCGCTGTCCGACTTGCCCGAAACGAGACTGTAGACCAGTCCGCCGCAGAAGCTGTCACCGCCGCCGACGCGATCGACGATGTCGGTGATGTCGTACTCCTTCGCCTGATGCAGCGTGTTCCCGTCGTAGAGTACGCCACTCCAGCGGTTGTGTGACGCCGAAACGCTGCTTCGCAGCGTAATCGCGCACTTCTTCATCTTCGGGAAACGCTCCATGAGCTGGGTGCAGACGCTCTCGTAGGCGGCCGCATCGAGTTCGCCGGCCTCTACGTCCACGCCCTCGGGCTTGATGCCGAAGACCTTGTCGGCGTCCTCTTCGTTGCCGACCGCAACGTCCACGTGCTCGACCAGGCCCTCCATCACCTCGCCGGGCTCCTTGCCCCAGTTCCACAGCTTGCTGCGGTAGTTGAGGTCACAGGACATCGTGATGCCCAGTTCCGAAGCGGCCTCGACGGCCTCCTGCAGCACGGTCGCGGTGCCCTCGCTGATTGCGGGGGTGATCCCCGTCCAGTGGAACCAGTCGGCGCCGTCGAAGACATGCTCCCAGTCAACGTCGCCGGGCTGGATGTCCGCAAGCGCGGAGTGTGCGCGGTCGTAGATGACTTTTGAGCCGCGCTGGACGGCGCCCATCTCGAGGAAGTAGATCCCGAGGCGGTCGCCCTGGCGGAGGATGTAGGAGGTGTCCACGCCGAACTGGCGCAGGAAGTTCTCACATGCGTCGCCGATGTCGTGGGGCGGCAGTGCTGTGACGAAGCGCGCGTCGATCCCGTAGTTCGCGAGGGTCGCGGCGACGTTCGCCTCTCCGCCGCCGTAGATCACGTCGAATGAGCGTGCCTGCACAAAGCGCTGGCGCTCCGGGGGCGCCAGTCGCAGCATAATCTCTCCGTAGGTGACAACCGTGGGCATGGTGTGTTGACCTCCCTGGTCTGTGTGACCGTCTCTTTTGTGTCCCTGTCACCTTCGCGCTCCGCGCCCTCATTTCCTCCCCGGGGCTTCGCATCAGAATCTAATGGTTGGCTTCAGTGATGCAGCGCAAGGCGAGACGAGAGGGAGGAACTGCAACGGGGAATCCTCGCTATCCTTAACTTCTGATACGGACTCCCTGGCGCGGGAGCCGTTCGTCGGCCACCGGCCACTTCCCCTACTCCGCGTAGCTTGCCAGCACCTCACCGAAGTAGACGCGGTGGTAGTCACCGCCCGCGTAGAGGGTGTCGTCGATGTCGGGGATGAAGTGTTCCGGGACGACATCGTTTTTCTGCACCACGGTGCATTCGTAGATCATCCGGCACTCATCGATCCCGGGCGACTTGATGTGCCTGCTGTTGGTCGGCGTGAAGCCGCACTCCTGGAATTTGTCGTAATTCCGGCCCGATTTCGTCCCGCAGAAGAGCACCTCTTCGCTGAGGTCCTCTCCGGGAACGCAGACGGTGAAGTCACCGGTCGCTTCAATGCAGCCCCAGGTGTACCTGGACGGCCGGACGAACACCGCGCAGATCGGCCGCCGCCAGACGATCCCGAGCATCGCCCATCCGATGGTCATCGCGTTGGGGACGCCCTGGTCGTTCAGCGAGACGAGCAGCGACCCATCACTGGACAGCGCATCACAGAATTCGTCGAAACGCTCCATGAACTCAATGTCCTGCTTTGCCATGCTCCGCCTCCTCGTTGAGCATTCGCGTGAGATTCTACTCGCAGCGCTTCACTTCAACGCTGCCGTCCGAGTACACGACCGCGACCCGCTTGACGCGGACGGTGCTTGAGCGCAGCCGCTCCGGCTCGAATGGGTCCGGTTCGTATTCCGTCACCGATTCGGCGGCCACCGCCGACACCGCTACGCGGTCAGAGCTATCCGCATCGATGTCCTGTGCCGCCGACAGCTGCAGGGCGGCCACGAGACCGACAAGGATCAATATTGCCACGACGATTGCCAGTGATCTTCGCGTATACATTTGCGTACCTCCCATGTGCGGGAACCGCTTTTGGCCGCATCCCCCGCGGCGCGGACGGTCTCCCCTGCCCCGCCCGCTCTTACTGAGACATTCTCCGGCGCGTGTTGTGGCGCCTGCAATGTGGAAATGCTGCCGGTGTGCCCGCCAGCCGTTATTGTTGCGTCCCCGTTGCCCGAGGGGGGCGAGGCCCGGCGAACGGCGGTTCGGACGACAACGGCGGACGGCACAGGCCGGGCCGGGGCCCGGCCTCTCCAACGACGACGCAGATGTCACTTCACGCGCCGCCCCCACCGCACCGGACCTTGACAGGGAGGGCCCCTGACGCCTATCATCTCATTACGAAAGCCAACCTGCTGTCACGCATCTTCGTGGCTCCAGCAACCGGCTGGAGCCACTGTGATTTTTCCATGTTGCCAGACGACATACTCAACCTGATCGAGACGCCCGCCCGCTACATCGGCGGCGAGCGCAACCAGGTGGTCAAGGCTCCGTCCGAGATCGCCGTCCGCATGGCACTGTGCTACCCCGACACCTACGAGGTGGGCATGTCCCACGCCGGCCTGCGTGTGCTCTACGAGACGGTCAACCGCCGGAGCGACGCTGCCGCCGAACGCGTCTTCCTGCCGTGGCCCGATGCGGCGGCGCTCATGCGCGACGAGGGAGTGCCGCTGGCGACCCACGAATCCGCCAGTCCGCTGTCTGAGTTCGACCTGCTCGGCATCACGCTCCAGCATGAGCTTACATACACGAATGTGCTCGAGGTGCTCGATCTCGCCGGCATCCCTGTTCGCGCCGCCGACCGCTCCGGGGCCGATCCAGTGGTCGTCGGAGGCGGCCCGTGTGCTTTCAACGCCGAACCCGTCGCGGACTTCTTCGATCTGATCGTCATCGGCGACGGTGAGGAGGCGCTCGATGCTCTCCTCGATCTGCTGATCGATCTGCCCGGCGATCTCACCGACCGGAAGACGCGCTCAAACGAGGCGCGCGGGCAGCTTCTACGCGAATGTGCGGCGATCGACGGAGTGTATGTGCCGTCGCTTTACGACACGCACGAGAGCGCGGAGGGCCTGCTGATCGCCGAGCCCGCCGACCCGGCGGCCTCCGAGCGCGTCACGCGAAGCGTTGTCGAGGACCTCGACGCTCAGCCGTGGCCGACGCGCCCGGTGATGCCCTGGACGGAGGCCGTGCATGACCGCGCCGAGATCGAGATCGCCCGCGGCTGCACGCGCGGCTGCCGCTTCTGCCAGGCGGGGATGATCTACCGCCCGGTCCGCGAACGAGACCTCGACACACTCGTGGAGCAGGCCGAGCAGATCATCGATGCCACCGGCTACGATGAGCTTTCGCTTCTGTCGCTGAACTGCCCGGACTACACGCAGATCTCTGAACTCATCGACGAGCTTCACGAGCGCCTCAGCGACCGGCGGGTCTCGGTGGGCATGCCGTCGCTGCGCGTGGACACATTCAGCGTGGGCCTCGCCGATCGCCTGCAGCGCATCCGCAAGAGCGGCCTGACCCTCGCACCCGAGGCCGGCTCGCAGCGCATGCGCGACATTATCAATAAGGACGTCGCCGAGGCCGATCTGCTCGCCGCCGTCCGGGCCGCATTCCGGGCGGGCTGGCAGCGTGTGAAGCTTTACTTTTTGATGGGGCTGCCCCGCGAGCGCGATGAGGACATCCTCGCCATCGCCGACCTCGTCGATGCGGTGCTGGCGCTGGGCCGCGAGGAACTTTCGAAGAGCGGCTTCGGTCGGCTGAAGATCAATGTGAGCGTCAACGCCCTCATCCCGAAACCGCACACGCCCTTCCAGTGGACGGGGATGGCGGACCCGGAGACGCTTCGCCGACGCCGCGAACTGCTCTTCGAGCGCCTGACGAACCGCAGGGTCTACCTGTCCGTCACAGAGGTCGAGTCGGCGGAGCTTGAAGCCGCGCTCGCCCGCGGCGACCGCGCGCTGAGCGACGTGATCGAGACCGCGTGGCGCGCAGGCGCCATCTTCGATGGCTGGACGGAGCACTTCAAGCCCGATCTGTGGCGGGAGGCGTTCGCCAGCCACGGCCTGGACATCGAGCATCGGGCGCGGATGACGCTTCCGCGCGACGCCGAGCTTCCGTGGGATGTCATCGACGCGGGCGTCTCCCGCGAGTTTCTCGAGGACGAACTCGACCGCGCGATCTCTGGCGATCCGACGCCGGACTGCCGCGGAGCAGGCTGCCAGGGCTGCGGGATGACCGCGCTGGTCGCGGACTGTCCGCCCGTCCGATGGGCCGAGGCCGAGGGGAATAGGACATGAGCAATCGCCCCCCGATCCGGCACTTCGCGATCCTGCGTTTCCGCAAGACCGGGCCCCTGCGATTTCTGTCACATCTCGATCTCAACCGCGCGATCGACCGGGCCGTCCGGCGGTCCGGCCTTCCGGTGAAATACTCGCAGGGGTTCAACCCGTCCGCGCAGATCGGCTACGCTCATGCGCTGCCGACGGGCACGGCGGGTGAGCGCGAACTCTGTCAGATTGAGCTTGAACGCCCCGTCGCTGCGGATGAGGTCCATCACGTGCTTGTCGCGCAACTTCCCGAGCATCTGCAGCCGGTGCAGGTCGAGGTGGTCTCGGGAGAGAAGCGCAAGCACATATCCGGCAGCACCGTCGCAGAGTACGAACTTGAGCTTGCACCGCTCGAAGGAATCGAGTTCGCGACACTCGAGCGGGCGGTCGATGAACTGCTGGATGCAGGAAATCTCACAGTGGTACGCGAAACGAAGACACGAACACGCACAATCGACATCAGACCGGGTATCTATGAATTGCACGTACTCGAACCGCGACCGGGTGACGCTGAACATTGCGCCGGACCGCGGCTTCGTATGA
The DNA here is from genome assembly GCA_051745855.1 of Armatimonadota bacterium. Taxonomy (GTDB): domain Bacteria; phylum Armatimonadota; class Zipacnadia; order Zipacnadales; family UBA5352; genus UBA5352. The sequence continues at coordinate 34,540 of JBNJEK010000003.1, read as the reverse complement.
AGCTGGCGCTGCAGCAGGAGCAGCTTGTGAAACCCGCCGAGGTGGTTGAATGCCTCGAGCGCCGGCTTGCTGGTCTCACAGGTCAGGACGTCAGGCTCTGCGTACGAGTCGTGACCCGTCTCGACCTGCAGTAAACTCCGCGGCGACGTACGCCGCGGTCGCACCGGCGACGGACGACCCGAATGTCGGGCGTCCTGCCGGGTGGACGCATCACTTTTGACGCACCGGCGCCAGGACCCGCATACGCCGGCGAGGGGCCTCATAGGATCGGGGCAGCGCCTCGTCGCGCATGTACGCAGGTGGCGACCGGTCAGAGAGAGGTAGTCTATGTCACAGAAAATCTATGCAAACATAGCCAAACGACAGACGCGAGTAGCGATCATGGAGGACGGCCGACTGATCGAGTTGCTTGTCGAACGCGGCAAGCGGATCACCGGAAACATCTACCGCTGCAAAGTTGAGAATGTGGTACGAGGCCTCGACGCCGCGTTCTGCGAGTGCGGACTCGAAAAGAACGTCTTCCTCCACGTCTCCGACGCCGTCGAGGAGGAGCCGTCGCGGCACAAGATGCGCCGCAAGATGAGCGCATTTCCGCCCATCGGCAAGGTGGTGAGGGAGGGCCAGGAGTTCCTCATGCAGATCGTCAAGGGCCCGCTCGGCGACAAGGGCGCCCGCGGGACTCGGCGGATCTCGCTGCCCGGCCGCTACCTCGTCCTGATGACCGACACCTCGGAGAAGGTCGGGGTCTCCAAGAAGATCGAGGACGAGGGCGAGCGCCAGCGCCTCCGCGGCCTCGGACACGAAGTCTGCCCTGAGGACTTCGGCATCATCGTGCGGACCCGCGCCCAGGGCGCGACGAAGGAGGACCTTGAGGCTGACGTCCGCTTCCTCACGAAACTGTGGCAGACAATCCAGGGCCGCGCCCAGCAGGCGAAGGCGCCCGAGCTTATCCACGAGGACCTGAGCCTCACACTCGAGGTGCTGCGAGACGTCTTCTCGGCCGAGGTGGATGAATTTGTCATCGACGACAAGATCACCTACGACAAGGTGCTCAACCTTCTGCACAACATCGCGCCGAATCTACGCGACCGGGTGAAGCTCTACCGCGGCGACAAGCCGATCTTCACACACTACGAGGTCGAGCAGCAGATCGAGAATGCGATCCAGCCGAAGGTCTGGTTGCCGCACGGCGGCTGGCTCAACATCGAGCAGACCGAGGCGCTGACCACCATCGACGTCAACAGCGGCAAGTTCACCGGCCGGAGCCTCGAGGACACCGTCCTGCGCACGAATCTCGAGGCCTGCACCGAGGTGGCCGCGCAGCTCAAGCTGCGCGACATCGGCGGCATCATCGTCGTGGACTTCATCGACATGGACAAGCGCCAGCATCGCAAGCAGGTCACCGCGGCACTGCGAAAGGCCTTCGAGCGTGACCGCATGAAGACGCGCATCATGCACATCACGCGCCTCGGGCTTGTCGAGATGACGCGCAAGCGCACCGGGGAGAGCCTTTCGCAAATCCTGCAGACCACGTGCCCGTGTTGCAGCGGCCACGGGAAGATCCTTTCCGCGGAGACGGTCGCGGCCGCGATGGAGCGCGAGATACGGCGCCAGGCCCTCGAGGACGACGCTCATATCTTCCACGTGCTCGCCGTCCCGCAGGTGACGATGGAGTTCATCGGGCCCTTCGGGGAGTACGCGGATGAGCTTGAAGAGGAGCTTGACTGCGAGCTTTACGTCCGGGCGGACTCGTCGATGAACCCCGAGCATTACGAGATACTGCCGCACGAGAGCCGGCGTGAGTTGCGCCGCGTCCGACGCCGCCGCGCCGGTCACAAGCTTGAAGTGCAGCCGGAGGACCTTCTCCGCGCACCGGAGATGGGTCTTGTCGGCTGTGTTGACGGTCTGATAGTATACGCACCGGAGGTGTCGCCGGATGTCGAGGAGCCGATCATGGTGCGCCTGACAAAGGTCGGCAACTCCTACGCTCGGGCAACACCTGTGGAGAGCTAGGTCGGACAGGGCGGTGACCGCCGTGGGTCCCCCACCACCTCGAAGGCCTTTCCGTCATCGCCTCCTGATGGGGGCGGGATACCGGCGGGCGTTTGTCTACGTGGTCGCGGCAGCCCTCGTGATCATCGCCGGGATGGTCGCGGTCCACCTTGCAAGGCCCCCCGATCCTTTCGGCCCCGTGCGCGTGGAGCGCGTGGGCGGCGGCGCCTCGGAATCGGGCGCGCGCACCGAGCAGGTGCAGTGGGACGCCGAGGAGGGGCAGGGTGTCCTCGACGTGCGGGAGAGCGACGGCGCGGTGCGACGTTATTACATGGAGGAAGGCGGTGGCGACGGGATGCGGATCTGGGGCGGAGAAGAGGTGGATCCCGACCAGGCAGGAGACCGCTGAGGCGATGAAGGTGGGGGCTCATTTCTTGAAGGAGCGCTTTTTGCGTGCTTCCCGCTTTGCCTTTTCCCGCTTCTCATAGACCGCGCCGGTGATCCAGAGCGCCAGGTACCCGAATCCGACGCCGGTCCCTCCCACGATGACCGCTATCGTTATCACGATCAGCGCAGGCGTGTCAGTGAGCGCGCCTCCAACCTGCTGCATCAGCAGTGTCAGGAGACCAAAGCCTGCGACCAGGCCGATGAGGACACCGGCGCAGCCGGTGATCAGCTTTGTAACTTCTGCCATGACTCGCGAATGCCTCCCGGGTCTGGATCGGGACAGATTGCAGCGTGATATTCGCCGGTGGGCACCGCGTCACCTGCACCTCGACCGGCAGTGGCCGAAAGTGAGCCGCGACAGGAGCCGGGTATGACCGATGAGCGAGTGAAGCTTCAGACGATCGCGGGCCTCCACGGGCTTATCCTGGCCTGGCAGACAGACGCCGGCGTCGTTGAGGCCAACTACGACTACGCGGTTGACCTGCGCGACACTGATGCGGCGGACGGCGTGGTGACGTTGCGCTGCACCGTCGTTGCCTCAAAGGACTGTGAGGCGCTGCTCGAGATCAGCGCACTCCGCGGCGTGCGCGCCACGCTCAACGATGAGATGGTCGCCGATGGCGCTCCCCGGATCGAGCCCTTTGGCACCACGCATCCGGTGTCGCTGCGCGCCGGTGACAATCACCTGGCACTTGAAGTCACACTCGCCGAGGTGAACCCGCGCTTCGTGGCAAGACTCATCGTCCCCGACCGCTCGCGTCTTGACTGCGTCACTGAGGTCCGGCCTCACTGGCACACGAACACCGAGGATCTGCGCGCCCCGCTGCCTGAGAGCCGCGATCTGTCGCTGTGGCACCAGTGGAACGCACTGTGCAACCGCCCGCCGCGAATGCGGCTGACACATGATTCGCCCGACGAGTGGCGCGACTGGCGGGACCGCTTCGGCGCCAGGCTCGCCGAACTGATGGGCCCCACCGATCCGATGCTCGATCCGCAGCCCGAAGTCGTCTCCTCAGAGCAGCTTGAGGGCTACCGACGCGATCGCATCGTGCTGTCCACCGAGCCTGAGATGGACGTCCCGGCGTGGCTGCTCATCCCGGATGAGCCCAACGGCGCGGGCATCGTGAGCATCCACGGCCACGGCTACGTGCACGGAGAGACGGTCGGGATCGCCGGTGACGAGCAGTCGCAGGAGCGCCTCGACCGGCACAATTACGCTTACGGCGCGCGGCTTGCAGAGCGCGGATACACGGTCATCAACCCCGACATGCGCAACTTCGGCGCGCGGCGGGATGACGAGCGATTCCGGCGCGACGCGTGTGACTGCGCCGCGCTGCGCCTGCAGCAGTTCGGCGTCAACCTGATCGCCGGGCAGATACGCGATCTGCGATCGTGCCTCGACATTCTGCTGGCGCAACCCGCAGTCTCAGTCGACCGCATCGGCGCGACAGGCATGTCCTACGGCGGCCGCCTGACGATGTACCTCGCGGCACTCGACGGGCGCATTTCATGTGCCGTCGCAAGCGGGGCGCTGAATGTTTTCCGCGAGCGTCTGACCATCGACTCAAGCTGCGCGGCGCAGTTTGTGCCGGGACTGCTGACCTACGGAGACACCCCGGAGGTCTTCGGGCTGATCGCGCCGAGGCCGCTGCTGCTGGAGCTTGGCACGGTCGATGGCACCTCGCCGGAGATCTTCGCGATGGAGGCTTACGCGCAGATCGAGCGGATCTACGAGGCGGCGGGAGTTCGCGATCGTCTCGACCTTGACGTCTTTGAGACCGGACACAAGTATCACGGCGCGAAGGCGTTCGACTGGTTCGATCGCTGGCTGCTGCCCGGCTGAGCGAGCATTGACACGAGCAAAGGAGTTCGCACATGGCAGGCACATTGACTGAGAAGATCATCTCCGCGCACCTTGTCTGCAGAGAGATGGATCCCGGCGAGGCGATCGCGCTTCGCGTCGATCAGACCCTCACCCAGGACGCGACCGGCACGATGGCCTACCTGCAGTTCGAGGCACTCGACATCGATCGCGTGCAGACCGAACTGTCGGTGAGCTACGTGGATCACAACACGCTGCAGACCGGCTTTGAGAATGCCGACGATCACCGCTACCTGCAGTCGGTCGCCGCGAAGCACGGCGTGTATTTCTCCCGGCCGGGCAACGGCATCTGCCACCAGGTTCACCTGGAGCGCTTCGGCGTGCCGGGAAAGACGCTGCTGGGCTCGGATTCGCATACACCCACCGGCGGCGGCATCGGGATGCTCGCGATCGGCGCGGGAGGACTCGACGTCGCGGCCGCGATGGCCGGCGAGCCCTTCCATCTGAACATGCCCGAGGTCGTCGGTGTGCGCCTTGATGGCGCGCTGACCGGGTGGGCCTCCGCCAAGGACGTCATCCTCGAGTTGCTCCGCCGACTCACCGTCAAGGGCGGCGTGGGCAGGGTCTTCGAGTACTTCGGCCCGGGCGTCGCGACGCTGACGGTGCCCGAGCGCGCAACGATCACGAACATGGGCGCCGAACTCGGCGCGACCTCGTCGATCTTCCCATCTGATGAGGCGACGCGGCAGTTTTTGCTCGCGCAGGAACGCGAGGATGACTGGTCTGAGCAGCTTGCCGACGAGGACGCGCAGTACGCAGAGGTCATCGAGGTCGATCTTTCCACGATCGAGCCGATGGTCGCGCAGCCGCACATGCCCGACGAGGTGGTGCCGGTCACTGAACTCGAGGGGCTTGAAGTTGACCAGGTGTGCATCGGCAGTTGCACAAACTCTTCGCTCAAGGACCTCATGACGGTCGCCGCGATCCTCAAGGACCGCGTGGTCCACGAGCACACCAGCCTCGTGGTGTCCCCCGGCTCGCGCCAGGTGGAGGAGATGATCGCGCGCAACGGCGCCCTCGCCGATCTGCTGGCCGCCGGTGCTCGCGTGCTTGAGCCAGCCTGCGGGCCCTGCATCGGGATGGGCCAGTCACCGCCCAGTGGCGGCGTCAGCGTCCGGACCTTCAACCGCAACTTCCTCGGGCGATCGGGCACCGCCGACGCGGGGATCTACCTGACGAGTCCCGAGATCGCCGCCGCGGTCGCGATCTACGGTGAGTTCACCGACCCGTCGAGGCTGATCGAACTGCCGGAGGTGCGCGTGCCCGAGGTCTTCGAGGTGGATGACAGCATGATCATCCCGCCACCGGAGGACGCGAGTGAGATCGAGGTCGTCCGCGGCCCGAACATCAAGCCGATCCCCCTGAGCGGCGAGCTTCCCGACAGCTTCGAGGCGACGGTCCTGCTGAAGGTCGAGGACAACATCACCACCGATGACATCATGCCCGCCGGAGCGAAGGTTCTGCCGCTGCGCAGCAACATTCCGGCGATCAGTCAATTCGTGTTCGCAGGGATCGATCCGGACTTCCCCCGGCGCGCTGAGGCCAACCAGTCGGGGATTGTGCTCGGCGGAGAGAACTACGGGCAGGGCTCATCGCGCGAGCATGCCGCCCTGGCCCCGATGCATCTGGGCATCCAGGCGGTGATCGCGGAGTCCTTCGCGCGTATTCACAAGGCGAACCTCGTGAACTTCGGCATTCTGCCGCTGGAGATCAGCGAGGAGGACTACGAGGCACTCGATGAGGGCGCGGTGCTGCAGTTCGAGGGCGTCCGGGAGGCCGTCGCAGCCCGACGGCCGGTGACCGCCACAGTGGCTCAGACGGGGGAGACGATCGTACTGACCTGCGACCTGTCCGACCGCGAGCGGGAGACGCTCCTCGCGGGCGGCCGACTGAACCTCATTCGCAAGCGCCGCGAGCAGCAGGGGGCATGAGCGCGCGGTCGCGGACATGAATCACATCGGGGCGCCCACCTTCGGGCGCCCCGTCTTCACATCCCGGGCCGGCGTCCGGCCACCTCGCCGGACGTCGATCAACCTCTGTCCATGGCGTCCGCGTCGCCGGTCGCGTCGTACTCCTCCATCAACTCCGCCACGGCCTGCGCCGCGCCTTCCGTCATTCCGGGCACGTTCGCAAGCTCCTCGACCGACGCTCGCGCGATGGCGTCGATCGACCCGAAGCTCGTCAGCAGCATGTTGCGTCGCGCGGGGCCGATCCCCGGCGCGGCCTCCAGCACCGACTCGGTGAGGCGCTTCTCGCGCACCCCGCGGTGATGTGCGATCGCGAAGCGGTGTGCCTCATCGCGCATCTGCTGCAGCAGTCGGCGCGCCTCAGGGCAGTCGGTCATGTCCACCGGATCGGATCGTCCCCGGACGAAGACCTCCTCCTCGCGCTTGGCGAGCGAGGCCACGGCCACGTCGTCGATCTCCCATGCATTGAGCGCCCGCACCGCGACACTCAGTTGCCCCTTGCCGCCATCGACGACCAGCAGGTCGGGAAGCGGCAGGAACTTCTCATCGCCCTCGGCGGCCCGCCGGAGGCGGCGCTGCAATACCTCGGCCATCATCGCGAAGTCATCAGGCTTGCCTTCGGTCTCACGTATGCGGAAACGGCGGTAGGACGACTTCTCCGGCATCCCGGCGGTGAACACCACCATCGATCCGGTGCTCTCCCGGCCCTGCGTCGTCGAGATGTCGTAACACTCCATCCGCTGAGGCGGCTCATCCAGCTCCAGGACCTCCTCAAGCTCGGATAGCGCCTCATGCGCCCGCCGCTCCTGAGGTGTCGCCGCCGCGCCCTTGAGCGCAAGTTCCGCATTGTGTGTCGCCAACTCCGTCAGGCGCTTCTTCTCCCCTCGCTGCGGTGCGTGCACGCGCACCTTCACCCCGCGGATCTGGGTCAGCACTTCCGCCCAGCCCTCCGGGTCCTCGACCTCATGCCCGAGCAGCACTTCGCGTGGGATATGCGCCTCGGCGTAGTGCCGCCCCAGGAACTCCTCAAGCACCTCACCCGGCGCGCGGCCTGACGTACCCTCGATGGTGTACTGATCCTTCTCCAGCAGCCGTCCGCGTCGCACCGAGAGAATCGCCACCACCGCTCGGCCGTTCTCCACCGCCACGCCGAGCGCGTCCTGCTCGCGCTCCTCTGTCGCCACCATCAACTGCCCCTCGGTGACTTTTCTGACCGCCTGGAGCCGATCGCGAAGCTGCGCGGCCCGCTCGAACTCAAGCTCCCCGGCGGCAGCTTCCATCTCCGTCTCAAGGCGCTCGATCACCTCGTCGGACTTCCCCGACAGAAAGAGCGCCACTTCGTCGCAGATCTGCTCGTACTCCTCCGCGCTCACCTGCCCCGTGCACGGGCCGACACAGCGGTCGATCTGGTAGTTCAGACACGGCCGACCGCTGGCCTCCCCGGTGAGCGTCCGCCGGCAACTGCGCAGGCCGAAGAGCTGCTGCACCACGCGCATCGTCCTGCGCATCGCGCTGGCGCTGGGGAAGGGCCCGAAGAGACGCCCCTCCCGCAGGCTGAGCACCTCCTGCGCGCGCGGATCGTGCAGACCCCGGTCCTGCTTGTAACGCCCCGGAAGGTCCACCTGCGCGCCTGGCCGCAGGTCGCGCACGACCGTCAGCCGGGGGTAGTCCTCCGAGGTAAGCCGCAGATAGGGATAGCTCTTGTCATCAGCCATCTTGATGTTGAAGCGTGGCTGATGCTCCTTGATCAGGTTGTACTCCAGCGTCAGCGCCTCAAGGTCCGATCGTGTGACGATGTAGTCGATGTCCGCGGCTGTGCGCACCATCGTCGCCGCCCACGGACTGTGCTTGTCATCATCCCGGAACCACTGCTGGAGCCGCTTACGTAGCGACCGCGCCTTGCCCGCGTAGATCACGTCCCCGCTCTCGTCGAGCATCATGTACGCGCCAGGCTCGTTCGGGACTGTCTTGAGTTTCTCCGCAATCTGCTCTGTCATGCCGATCAGCGCGCCGCCTTCTCGCGCAGTTCCTCGATCTCATCTCGCAACTCCGCCGCCCGCTCGAACTCCAGGTCGGCCGCTGCCGACTGCATCTCGTCCTCCAGCGCCGAGATCAGCGCATCAAGGTCCGCCGCGGCAAGTTCCCCGGCGACCTCCTCGGGCACCGTGCGCTCAGCTTTGTCCGCCGCCTCCTGGTGGAAGCGGATCAGTTCATGCACCTTCTTACGAATCGTCTGCGGCGTGATCCCGTGCTCCTCGTTGTGCGCAATCTGCTTCTCGCGTCGCCGCTCCGTCTCGTCCATCGCTCGCCGCATCGAGGCGGTGATCTCGTCGGCGTACATGATCACCCTTCCCTCGACGTTACGCGCCGCCCGCCCCATCGTCTGAATCAACGATGTCTCCGAGCGCAGGAAGCCCTCGCGATCGGCATCGAGGATCGCCACCAGCGAGACCTCGGGCAGATCCAGTCCCTCGCGCAGGAGGTTGATGCCGACCAGCACATCGAACGTGCCGAGGCGCAGGTCGCGGAGGATCTCGGTCCGCTCCATCGTGTCAATATCCGAGTGCAGATAGTGGACGCGGATGTCCAATTCAGCGAGATAGTCCGCCAGGTCCTCCGCCATCCGCTTGGTCAACGTCGTCACCAGCACGCGCTCGTTCCTGTCGGCCCGCTTGCGGATCTCCCCCACGAGGTCGTCAACCTGCCCCTTCGTCGGGCGCACCTCCACCTCCGGGTCCACCAGTCCGGTCGGTCGGATGACGATCTCAGTCAACTTCTCCGCATGCTCCATCTCGTAGTCGCCCGGCGTCGCGGACGTGTAGATGACCTGCCCGATCCGCTGCTCCCACTCGCGGAACGTGAGCGGCCGGTTGTCCAGCGCGCACGGCAGACGGAAGCCGTGCCCCACCAGGCTGAGCTTGCGCGATCGGTCACCGTGGTACATCGCCTGAATCTGCGGCACCGTCTGATGGGACTCATCGATGATCAGCAGCTTGTCATCGGGGAAGTAATCCATCAACGTGAACGGCGCGTCCCCTGGTTCACGATCGTCAAAGTGCCTCGAGTAATTCTCAATCCCGGTGCAGTAGCCGACCTCGCGTATCATCTCGAGATCGTACATCGTCCGCTGCTCCAGCCGCTGCGCCTCCAGCAGCATATTCTCACGATGGAAGTACGCCAGACGCTCCTCGAGTTCCGCCTCAATAGCGGCGAGCGCGTTCTCAGTGCGCTGGCGCGACGCGACGAAGTGGGTGGCCGGGAAGATCACCGCCGTGGCCTTCTCCTCCACGATCTCTCCGGTGAGCTGGTTGATCACCATGATCCGCTCGATCTCGTCGCCCCACATCTCGACCCGCACGACCTCATCCTCGTCCATCGGTGTGATCTCAATGACATCGCCCCGGACGCGGAAGGTGCCGCGCCGCGGCTCGTAGTCATTCCGCGCGAACTGCATCTTCACAAGCTGCTCGAGAATCTCGTCCCGATCCACCGTCTGCCCCTGATGCAGACGCAGCGTGACCTCCTCGTACTGATCAGGCGAGCCGAGACCGAAGATGCATGACACAGACGCCACGACCACCACGTCCCGCCGCTCCATCACCGCCTGCGTGGCTGAATGCCGCAGTCGATCGATCTCCTCGTTGATCTGCGAATCCTTCTCGATGTACGTATCCGTGGTCGGCAGATACGCTTCCGGCTGATAGTAGTCGTAGTAACTGACAAAAAACTCTACGGAGTTCTCCGGGAAGAATTCGCGAAACTCCGAACACAACTGCGCCGCCAGCGTCTTGTTGTGCGCCACCACCAGCGTCGGCTTCTGGACCTCCTCGATCACCTTTGCGATCGCGTAGGTCTTCCCCGACCCGGTGATACCACGCAGCACCTGGTGCTGCAGGCCGTCTCGGATGCCTGCACTGAGCGCCTCAATCGCCTGCGGCTGATCGCCTGCTGGCTCAAATTCTGATACAACCTCGAACTTGCGCATTGTTGTCCACCCGGTCAGAATCATCCGCCCACCCATCTCGGGCGCGCGGTTCATTTCACTCCATGATAACACAAAACCTGTGAGAAATGTCGTGCAGGGGGACGGGCGAGGCAGCATCAGGCGGAGAGAGGATTCGAGGTCACCTTTGCCATCAGGACCCGCACAGCACCACCACTGAGCAGAGGGATTTTGATGCTGCCGGCGTCGGGGCTGACCCTTCGCCCCCGGTTTACATCCCAAGCCCGCCGAAGTCGCCCAGCTCCAATGAAAGCCGCCCGCTCTCCTCAGACCATCGCAGCCCTACCTCAGTCGGCCCCAGCCGTCTGGCCACGGTCACCTGCACATCGTCGTAGGCTGTCTCGCCCAGGTCGTAGTAGGTCCCGGCCAGCCCGAGCCGCCACCTGTCGTCGATCTGATAGTCGATCAGGCCGAAGCCGTAGAACTCGGAGTCGCTGAGGTCGTACGTCGTTGTGGCGTAGCTCGATATGCGACGGCCGTGATAGGCGCGCAGATCGAGACTCACCGAGTGGCGGTAGCCCCGAGCACCCTCCCCACTCGTCAGATCCCCCCGGTACGAAACGTTCACCGACTTATCACTACTGACGATCTGACGCAGCCTCAGTTCACCGCGCACGGTGTTGAAGTTGTATCCAGCGGTGTCCCATGTGAAGAGGTTGCTGAAGCTTGGGGTGACCGATGTGCGTTCGCCGAGGTGATATCGTGGCAGGTCGATCGCACCGTAAAGCTGATTCTCGGCGACGATCCCGTCATCAAAGCCGTCGATGTGACGAAGGCCGACGGAGGTGCCGAGGCGATAGCTCGCATCCCACAGACCGAGCGGCTGATTCATGGTGAGCCAGTCGGCGCCGAGGGAGTAAGAGAAATCCCCACCGCTCGGCCGCCGGAGCGACGCTGTCAGATTCAGCCGGCGATCGCCGGTGATCTCGTATACGTTGGCGTCCGCATACCAGCTTTTGTGGTCGGGCGAGTAGACCGTGAAGTAGCCGTCGCGCCGGCCGCCAAGATTTCGTTGATCGCGCCACTGCAGGCCCCAGTCATCACGCGGGAGCCCGACCAGCGACACGCTCCCTTCCGCGCTGCCCGTGTCGTAGCTCTCCTCCAGGGCCAGCGACCAGTCATCACGCGCGATGACGCGCCCCGATGAGGCGCCGTGCTGGAGCTTGATCGCGCTCGTACGTGTCTCAGTCACATTGTAGAAGTAGGGGAAGTCAACCGCGATCTCGCCGCTGGAGTTGACGCCGAGAACACGCGAGTGCGTCGTCCCGGTATATCCCGGCATCGCGATGATCCAGTATTTCGGGAGGGACGTGACCTTCTTCCCGCCGGCGTAGAGCGTCGCGTGACGCAGGACGACCTTCTCCTGAGGATGGACCGACACTCCGTCCGCCACCGCCCACACCGCGGCATTGCCGGTGTCAAGCCGGAACGTCTCAGCCTGCAGGTCGTAGTCGGGTTCGCGCTCTTCGAGCGTGTAGCAGTCGAAACACAGTTCCTCATACTCCGCCTCACCCATGCGGCGAAGGGTCCCCTGCCCCGACAGGAGGTTGTAGCTGAGGTCGGTCGCCTCGATGACCCCGCCAGGCGCGTGCACTTCGGCGTTCATCGCCTTGACAGTCAAGCTGCGCACATCAACCTGAAGGACATCGGGCGAGACGACCTTTACCCCTGCGAACTCCACCTCTGCCTCATCGCGCGCTTCGATGATGGCGAGATCCAGAGCATAGCCGACCCAGTTCCCGCGGACATGCACGACCCCGGTGCCGCCGAGGAGTGAACTGCCCTCCTCAACGAAGGCGACGCTGGCCTGGTTCCGCCCCTCGCCGCTTGTCAGTTCGGCATAGACCGTCGCGGTGCCCGTCTCGGTCCCGGTCACAAAGACCGTCGCGGAGCCGTTCGTCGTCTCGGTGGAGATCACCTGTCGCCGCTCGTTGCCATCGAGGCTCAGGTCTCCGCCGTCGATCCTGAAGACGACCGTGGTGCCATCCGCGACTGGCATGCCGTTGCGGTCGCGAAGATCGGCGCGGATGGTGGCCTGGGTCTTCCCGTCCGCCGGCACCACACGCGGACTTGGCCACAGATTGACGCGAACTCCGTTCAGGCGGGGCACCTGCGCGCACGCGCTGACGCAGCCCAGCGCTGCGACAAGTACCAGCAGCGCTCGGCTGACGCTGACCTTAAGCGGGGCTGCCCGCTGGCGCGCTCGACGCCGCGGGCAGCCGTCATCACAGGCAGTCATACAGGTCAACTCAGACGGTTACCGCCTATCCAGGGAACTGCACGTCGCCGAACTCTGCCCATGGCGACGGCCCCGTGGTGGTGTATTGCGCGCGAATGCGGTACCGATATGACTGGCCCTCAACCACAGCGAAGTCAGCGAAGACCGTGTCGTCGGGAAGAATGTTGCCCTGGGAATTCGGCACCGGATTCCATGTTGCGCCGTTGTCGGTTGAGCGCTGCAGATCGTAGCGCAGCACCGTTAACGTGGTGTTCGGTGGCGCCCAGAACAGCTCGATCGCCGACGGTTCTATCTCCATGCGCAACGGCCGCGGTGCCAGTGCCTCATCAGCGGGCTGGTCGCCGCCATTGCCACCGCTCTCAGACGCGACGATGAGGCCGGCAATCAGAGCGCCGGCAACGATCCATCGCCAGCTCTTGTCATCGCGCTTCTCCTTCTTCTGAGCGGCCTCCTCGGCCGGCTCGCCCGACAGCACGCTCGCGGCAGCGGTGGCAGCGGACTTCATCGCCTCGCGGAGCAGCGGCTGGATGGAAGCGTCGTAGCCCTCACGGACATTGCTCGATCCGGAGACGCCGAATGTGTTGCTGGGCTCCGGACTCTCCGCCACCTGCATCGTCTCAGCGTCGATGTTGGCCGCTACGTCGTAGCACTGCCCGTTCAGCAGAAGCTCCACCTGAAGCGGCTCTTCGCTGACATCGATGGAGGTGATGGTCGCAAGACACACCTCGTCGGCATCGAGGGCGAAGCCAAGCTGGATCGCCGTGATCGGGTCGCGCACCTCAGTTTCAAGGTCCACCGCCCGGATCCGGCCCTCCTCGACCGCCCTGAGCACCAGCGGATTGGTGCGCGAGAACTCAGCCACTCTCATGTCCACGCTCTGGTTCATGGCCATCTGGAGGTAGGCGGTCATCCGGGTGGCCACGTCCTCCTGGTCCGACGCGCTACCGTCGATCACCGGGAACAACAGCAGCAGCCGGTTTTGCCCCTGCGCATCCGCATGGGGCAAGACGCTCGTCGGCACCAGGACCGCCAGCATGACCATCGCGAGCATAATGCCGACGGGACCGACCAGCTTGCTGGATCGTATCGGCGTCATCATTGCATTCTCCTCATCTTTCCGCGTGTCGGCTGCGTGCTACGAAAGGTGACCCCGAGTGTCACTGTGCAAGGGTCGCTGTCCGGATCACGCTCGTTTGCTCACCAGTCTCTGGCGAGCGAGCAGTTACCTGAACGATATACGTTCCGGCGGGCACGGCGGTGCCTGCCTCACTCACTCCGTTCCACATCAGAGTGTTCTGTCCCTCCGATGCGCCGCGATTATCCGCGAGTTTGCGCACGACCCGGCCGGCTATGTTGCGAATCTCGACGTCCACAGCCGCGTCGCTGCTGAGGGTGTAGGCGATCTCCAGTCCGGCGCCGGCCACTGCATGGGCCGTCGCGCTGAGACCAAGCGTTGCCTCTGCTCGCGGCCGCACGGTGATGGTGAACTGCCGCGCGCCACCGGTCTGCGAGTTGAATGTGTACGACTCGCTCGTCCGCATGTACACCCGTCGGTCCGCCGCGACATCCTCGAGAGTCGCGACCATGTCATCAGGCAGACTGCTCGACAGCCCCGGCCAGCGAATCGTGACCGGCGCGCCAGGCGCCTCGGACAGGACTGTCAGGTTGTAGGTCTGTCGCGCGGTATCCGCACTGCGGGTGTCCGCCAGGTAGCGCGGCGCATTCTCAGCGCCCTCGATCGTGAACCAGGCGTCAAGCTCGGGGCCTGCGCGAAGAAGCGCAGGTGGCGCGGGAACGTCCATCACATCCATCTGGTCACTGGCGCCGGACGCCGCGCCGAGATACCTGGGAGCGCGCGTCTGCCCCGCGGCCTCAACCTCGAGCCCGACCTGCCAGCCATCGTCCGGAAGGGCCGGCGCGTCGGCAGTAGCCGCTGTCGCGGCGGTACCGAGGCCCGGCGGCGGGAAGACGAGTGTGACGTCCCGGTAGGCCAAAAGCCAGTAGCCCTCGAATGGCACGACATCCATCGCCTGAAGCGAAGTCTCCCACGTGTACTCGTTTTGTGCGGCGTCATATGCATACAGTACCGGGAGAATCAGTCCGCGATTGGCGGCTTCGGAGATGCTCCACTGTGTGCCATCCGGACCTATGACCTCGACCCGGTCAAAGCGGATTGGCACGACGAACGGATTCCCGATCTGATTCCAACCAGCGCTGACGCTGACGTTGTACGCGAGGTTGTCGGGCACTTCCTCTGCGTCCTCCGGCAGCACGATCGTCTCGCGGTTCTGGTTCAGCAGCCAAAGGCCACGGCCAGGCTCGATGTTCGATGCGAACGGTTCGGGGTAGCTCTGGTATTCCTGCCGCTCGGGATTGTATCGCCAGAGGGCGGCCGGTCCGCCGGGATGCACGGAATCGCTCAGTGAGCCGAAGACGTTGCTGGCATCTGAGTTGACGAACTCATAGGGTACCGAAAGCATCTCGAGCCCAAGCTCCGATTCTCGACCCGGGATGATCGGGACCGCGGGGATGCTGATCTGTCGCCTGACGACCTTGCCCAGTGGACCGGTAATCTCGATCTCCGCGGTGCCAGGGCGCGCCCCGTCGGCCCGAACCGTCCACCGCGCAATTGGCAGCGGAGCCTGATTGCGCATGATAGTCCCCATGGAGATCGAGAACCGTTGCGTTTCGGGATACAGTTCGAGACCGGGCGGCAGACTGATTCGAACATTGGCGCTGTTGATCGGCATCGTGCCGAAGTTGTCGATAGCGGCCGCGACCTCAAACACAGAGTTCCCGTCCGGATCCACGAGGTGGAAGCTTTCTGTCTCGGGTGTTTCGGGGTCATCGCCCTCCTCCACCTGCAGCGAGGCCGGCGCATAGGCCGCCAGAGCGTAGGGCGGATCGTAGTCAACCGCCGCCGCACCGAGACCGTAGTAGGTCACGTAACGCCTGCTCTGCCCGGGCTGCAGTGCCCTCTCATCCCAGCGCACCGCGTATGCCCAGTCCTCGTCCGTGAGCGAAGCCCTCGGATTCGGCTGGAAGTCGAACTGGCGATTACGCGCGATGTTGCGGTATTGACCGAAAGCGATCGAATCGGGCCTGCCGGCCGACTCCGAAGCGATGCCGGCATCGCGCACCTCATCCCCGTCGATAGTTCCACTGACGCTGATCAGGGGGTTGTCCGGATCGTCGTGCGAGATCCACGAGTCAGGCATTTCGACGTTCGGATTGTTGGAATCGGGTATCTGGGTTTCCGCGGTCAGCACAGTTCCATCGTCGAGGATGATCGATGTGCCATCCCGTGTCGCACCACCGAACAGGGCGTCTATCGCAACGCGAAAACCGACGTTGTGCGAGGAGGTGTCCTCGTTGTAGATGATGTGCTCGAGCATGACGCCGTCGTGGACCAGCTCGTAGTTCTGGCGCAGGCGCAGGTTCGGCTCATCATCTTCAGGCACATCGGTTGTCAGCGGGACAAGGACCTCTCCAACCACGTCGCGTGCGCCGGCAACAGGGTCGGTCAGCCAGAAAAGCGGCAGGTCTGCCGCGTTGGTCTCGTCATCCTGATTGAACATCTCGAGGTAGGGGTCGAACTGCTCGCCATCCACCGAGATGGTGAGCTTGGAGGTGAACTGGGTGAGGTCCCAGGTCCCCGTTCCCGTCTCCACGCTGGCGAACGGGCGGTCTTCGTCCCCCGAGATCAGAGGATTGCCACCGGTCGGTGCATTCGGACCGGTCCAGAGTTGGAATCTTCCGGCAGGCTGATAGACGAACGTGGGATCGTCGCCACTCGTGCCGACCTCGATAAGCGCTGGGGCATCGACGAGCATACGTGTCAAACCCGCGGGGTGCTGGACGGTCGTACGAGCGTTCTGTGCCACCGCAGGCGCGACTGTGACGGCCAGCAAACACACCGAACAGACCACGGCAGCAACCGTCCGCATTGTTGTCAGCATTCTTTGCCACTCCACTAAAGAGTCAGCTCCTCTCGCGATGAGCATGTTATCTTTCAATGCTGAACGGCCGCATTGCCTGAACTGTCTGTCCATCCGCAGCCAGTGCGGTCAGCCGGACAATGTAGCGTCCGGAGGGCACTGCGCTGCCCCGATCGCTGACGCCGTTCCAGGAGACCGTCTCCTGTGTCCCGCCTTCGACCTCGCGCGCGGGGAATGACTTAATCATCCGCCCGGCAATGTTCATGACTTCCACCGAGACCTCCGCCGGTGACGAGAGCGCGTAGGTAATCATCGCGCCGCTTGACGTCTTCTGCGCGGCCATGGTGTTGACGGCCAGAGAGCCCGCGCCCTCCGCTGTCCTTATCGTCAGATGCCTGACCCCGCCGTCATCGCCGGTCTGGAAGCGGAAGGACGAGGAGGTGCGCATATACACCGTCCGGCCGGTCTCCTGATCCTCGAGGACCAGGCGCACATCGCCGGGCACCTCAGCATTGAGGTTCGGCCAGGTCAACTCGACCTCGCGATTGGGCAGCGCGCAGGCCACCTGAACCTGCCACTCTCCTGGGTCGGCGGGTCCACGGACGTCCCGGGCATAGGCGCCCGAGTTTTCGCCCCATCCGTCCCTGACCATCGAGACCTGGAGGCCGTCCGCGACGGCGGGTGGCTTCGGAATATCCCACTGCGGATCGTAGCCGGCGCTGGCGGTTGACTGCACGCCGATGATCGTTCGCGGATCGACGTATTCACCGGCGCGGGCCTGCAACGTAAGCATCCACCCGTCGGACGCGGCCTGCGCATCCTCGGACGCGGCGGCAACGCTCGCCCCGCCGATGCCGCTTGAGTAGATGCGGGCACGCGCGTCCTCGTTCACATGCACCCAGTAGCCCTTCCGCGGCTCCATCACCGCTGCGGTAGGCTCGGGGTTGAAGTCATAGAAGCCCGGATCATCCCCGACGCCCTGAACGAACTCGAACAGCACGCCCTCCGTGACGCCCTCGTCGATAGCTTCCCTGAGGTCGAGGCGGTCATTGCCGATCTCGAACTGCACGGTGCCCCATCCGACAGGCTCATCGAAGGGATTGCCGATGAGATTCCATCCTCGCGGCGGCTGCTGGCCGCGGTAGAGCCGTATATGCGTGCTGGCCAGATCCTGCAGCGGCTGGCCCTGAATGTCGAGCACGGCCTGCCGTGGGATGCTCAGGAAGTAGCCGAGGCCCGCGGGCGGATATGGGACCGTGCGAGCGTTGATGTCGCTCTGTTGCGTGTCCGGAGGCACGAGGCTGGCGCGGTCATCCGGGTAGAAGTGATACTTGTCCATGTTTGTGTCGAGCGGCCACCACCGCACCAGCGCGATCTCGGACTCCGGAATCCCGAGGATTGCCGCGGGGTCGGCCACCGAGAGGTCGCGATATGGGAACGAGACCATCGACACCCCTGCCGGGAACGTCGGGGCCGAGATCCGGAAGTTGGTCACCGCCGGATCGGCTTCATTGCCGGCGCTGTCGGACACGCGGATGATCCCTGTGTGATTGCTGCGTGCGAGCGGATCCTCCACCGGATAGCTGAATCGACCCGTTCGTGCGTCGAAGAAGTCATCGATGTCGTCAACCTCGCTACCATCGAAGACGATTTCGCCGTTCAGCTCAAGCGTAATCGATGTCGGATCGACACCCGAGCCGCCGTCCGTCATGAACGCCACGATGGTGGGCAACCGGGTCGTGATGTTGGAGCCGTTCTCCGGGAAGGAGATCGTGACTGTCGGGGGACGACTGTCCGCGCCAATGCGCATATTCAGCCGGCCCCACCCGGTCCGGTTGTTCGGCACCGGCTGCTCCAACTGCACCGCCTGCGTCCGGAGGACGCGCTCAATCTCCTCCGGGGTGCGCAGTTGATCTTCAGACAGCAGTAGTGCTGCCGCGCCCGCTACGTGGGCGGCCGACGCCGAGGTGCCGACAAACGGTGTCGGCTGGTCATCTGCGTCAACAAAGATGCTGGTGCTGACGGCGTTCGGCGCGACAAGTTGGGGCTTGATTCGCTCGGGATGACCGACGACGGGCCCCTGTGAGCTGAACAGCTCCAGCTCATCGACCTCAAGAGCGGGCTCGCCAGGAACGTCCACCTCTTGCCCGCGGGTTGCGCCAACGGCGTATGCCCCCTCGGCCTCCGCCGGGATGGTGACGCTGGACTCAGCGATCTGGTGGGACTGCTCGATGTCGCGGAGCACTGAGAAAAGCTGGAAGCTGTCCACCGCGTCCGGGCCTGACATCCGCTGGATTCTCAGTTCATAGGTGCCCTCGGTGGGTATCTGTGCGTCGAGCACGTCCAGCGGAGGATCATCGCCGTTTTGAGTGAAGCCCGAACGTCCGATCTCCTCCCCCCCCGAGTCATACAGCACGAGGTCGTAGTCGCGATCGGTCTGGCTGCCGGCGGTCTCGTACCAACTCAGGAACGCCCGGTAGTTTCCGGCCGGCAGTGTGACGTTGATGCTCTCATCGCCCATGCTGAACTCGTTGAATCCGTCACGGTCGCGGTCGGTCCAGTCGCCCATCCAGTGGCGGCGGGCTGAGTTGCCGACCGCGTTGACCCAGAAGACGCCCCGATCACGGGCCTGGTTGACCTTGCGAGAGAGGGGATGCGTGCCGTCGTAGGGCCCTCCCAGCAGATCGAGGGCCATGCAGACGACGTCGATGTCGCGGTTAATCACGTAATCGACCGCGCTCTCCACTGACAGTTCTGTGTCGACTGCAATCAGGACCATGTCCGCCCCGGGCGACATGTCCGCGACGACCTCCGCCACCGCGCTGCCGTGCGTTGTCCCGCCAAGGCCGCCTCCGGCCCGGAATGATACGACGTCGTCGGGATCGTCCGGATCCACCGGGATCTCAGCGTCGTCGAAACCAACGAAGCCGGTGTCGATGACGGCGACGGTCGCGTCGCTCCCGGTGATGCCGGATATGTGGAAGGGCACCGCACCGACGAGGCGCACTCCCTCGCTTCGCGTGGCACCGAAGCCCTGACACGACTGCAGGTAGTTGGGCGGCCGAACCTGCGCGACATCCGGAAGCTCCGCAATCTCAAGCAGGCGATCCGCGCTGACGAATGCCTCGACGCGGTCGCCGTGGCGGAGACGCACAGTCGCGCCGTGCGCGGCGAGGTTGTTCGCCGCTGCGGCCGTAGCGCTCTTGAACTGCACGAGAACGAGCAGGTCCTGGCCGGCTGTTGCCGTGCCGACGCCCTGCTCGGCCTGCATCGCAATGCCGCGCAGGGGGCCGGCGAGATCGTCGTAGCCGGCCGCACCCCAGCTCGGGCTCGAAAGAACGACCAGTAGTGCTGTCACCGCGAAGATTGCACCGCGCGCGGGGGCTTTTGTCCTGGGAAGCCGACTCACTTTGACTCCTCCTCCTGACCGCAAGGCGTGCCGGCCAGCTCTGGAGCGCTTGCTGCATTCATCTCTGCGATCGACCGGAGGCGCTACGTCGCTTCGCCGTCGGGCCTCAGGTCATCGAGTGTTCTACGCATCAGTTGCTGCTGCCGGTCGAGATATGCGGCCGTCATCTCGCCCCAGCGGCTGATTTCGTTGAAACCTTCGGGCTGCGAGACCACGCCTTCGGCCCACAGTCCCGCCGGAAATGGCACTGTCAATGCTCCGCCGTCGGACACAATGCAATCGTCGAGCGCGGCTACGGCGTCCAGAGCGGCCTCGCTCACTCCATCCCCACAGTGCTGCGCCAGCGCGTCGCAAAGCTCGCGTAGATTGCACATCTCATTCTGCCAGCCCCACGCGTCACTTGAGCTCCGCGCTGCGGTCAGGGCCGGCGCGAACTCGTCAATGTCCTCGAGCAGAGCCGTCGAAAGAGCGGCAATGCTTTCCGCCACCGACACGAGACCGCGCGTATCCACTGCGACCGCCCCTTCCCCTGCGCCTGCCCATCGCCGGCCCGTATCGGCGGCCGAAGCCGTGCCAGGCGCCTCCAAAAGCGCACGTTCCCACGGCATGCCCGTGCTGGGTACCCGCCCTGGCGATGCGACGATCACATCGGCGGCCCGCCGGAGGTCCCAGACTGCCTCGAGACTTGCACCGTAGCAGGTGTCAAGAACGAGCACATCCGCACTGCGCCCGAGTCCTTCGCGCATGGCCGTGGCCAACGCGGCAGGCCGCAGGGGCGCTCCGTCGGCGCGTGACGTGAGGCCGAGCATCGGCCAGGATCCCGCTCTTGCGCCATCCCACCCGCGGCCGGACGCGCTCACTCCATGGCCGAAGACCACCACCGCATAGCGGTCTGCGTTCGTGCTGTCCCGCGCCCATCGGAAGAAATCCGCAAACTCCCCGTGATGCGAAGACGGCTCAGGGGCCTGGCTCTCACCGATCGATCTCACACGGCCATCGAACAGGAGGTGCCTGACCGGCCTGTCGGTCCCGTTGTCAATCTGCAGTGCAACTGTCAGGTCCGCTTCTGCTGCGACCGTCATAAGGCTGTGTGCGTAGTCATTGCCGGCGGCCTGCAGGTTTCCCTCCGCGCTCACAAAAGCGAAGAGGCTCCATTTGTCGGCATCCGCGGTGCAGTGCAGGCCCGCCACCAGCGCGAGCGTGGTCATCAGCGTCAACGCTGCACTGCACCGATTTCCTGTCCGCATGGTTAGGGCCGAAAACCGCGGCCCGTTCCTTCCTTCGCTCCCTGCGCGTTACTGGATGCCCTGGCTCGGTCCATCGGGCCGCTGGTACCAGCCCTGCCCGAAGTGATTACCGCGGACGCTCCCACCGTCGGGCGAATGACCCGCTGCCGTGCTTCCGGGCGGGGCCGGCGGTGCCGCGGCAGTTGTGAACGTGCGAATGTTGCTGAACAGCCAGCCCCGGCCGAGTCGCCGATTCTCCGGCTCCGGCTCGCCGGACCGGCGCGCGCCGACGCGCCAGTAGAAGCGGGCGCTTGAGTCGAAGGTGTCGTTGATCGTGTGGAACATCGTGCCGCTGGTGTCCTGCCGGATCTGAGCCTGGTAGCGCGGCGCTCGCCGACCGTCCGGGTCATCCTCCGGGAAGACCTGCAGGATGTACTCGTTCGCGCCCTGCGTGCTGTTCCATGTGAAAGTGATTGAGCTGGTTGACTGGTTCTGTGCGCCGCCTTCTGGCGACTGGAGCACCGGGGGCGTGAAGTACGTCACGCCCTGGGTGGCCCTGCTGCCCTCTCCAAGGGCACTGGTCGGATCTACGTTCAGTTCAGGATCGTCGAGATCTTCGTCCTGCGCCGGCCGGAGCTGTTGGGTCACGATCGGCGACCCGCTTCCGGCCCGTGAGGGCGGCTCGACGACGCGCTGCACCCGGTGGTAGTATGTATGGCCGGCCTGCAGCGGGAAGTCGTGGAAGAGCAGTTCGATGTCGCCGTCCTCCTCTTCGCCGTCCGCGCCGATCCAAGTAAACTCCCGCTCGAGTTCGAATGTCTCGAACTCGGGCCCGTCATCCCAGACACCGCCGGCCAGTCGACTCTCGAATGAGGCGCCCACCAGATTCTGAGCGAGCAGGCTGAAGTTCTGCTGGCCGTCGCTGCGGAAGAAAAGCCACGCGAAAACCTGCTCAGCGAGTGGTAGCGTCGAATTTGCCACACTGACCCGGATCACGGCCTCATCGCCGGGTGCGTCCTGATAGAGATGTGAGCTGACGCCCTTCGGTGCGTCTTCGGTTGAAGAGCCGTCAGCGATGGCGACGACCCCGAGCACCGCGAGGATCGCAGCCCCGATCGTCAATGTCTGATCGGTAGATGCCTTGCGCTTGTACGCCTCCATCCGTTCCGGCCCGCGATAGAGCTTGTAGGCCCGATCCGCGACGGTGGCGTAGCCGCCATCATCACCCTCGAGCGAAACGAGTTTGGCGCGGTGGGCGCTGACCTCACTGACGCTGTAGCGGCCCACCTTGACCATGGTCATCTCTTCGAGGTCCCGCTGCCAGACAGGCCTGAGCAGCAGCATCTCCATACCCGGTGCGAGACGGTCGTCGCGTCCGACGTTGATGGTGGCGACGCCGAAGTCGTTCACGGATGTGACGAACCCCTCCGCGACGCGATTGGTCAGTATCTCGGACACGGCCTGGTCCGAAACCTCTCGCAGGGCGCCGTTGATCACCCGTGACTCCTCGCCGTGCCAGCCGGGGAGGCGTTTGGTCGTGATGCTGACGATGGCTCCGTTGAGGTACTCGCCGATGGCCACGTCAAGCAGACCGACCGCGATGGAGATGTCCACCTCGCCGGTGCGCTCGTTGATTCGCAGTTCGGTGATCTCGCCGGTCACCACCTGATCGACGGCGAGGCGATCGCCAAGCCGGATCTTCTCGGCGTCAGACAGGGGTGGCTCGAGATCAAGTTGGCGCAACTCGCGCTCAAGATCCATCCGCGACGTCACCAGGAACTGCTCAGAGCCCTCCATGGCAAGTGCCAGTGCGTCGGTGGCTTTCTGACTGAGCACAGAATCCACCGAGCCATCGGGATCCTGAATAGGAAGCACGATGGCGGACGCGCTCTCCACCACAGGCTGTGCCTGGGCTTCGGCATCCACCGGGAAGCCGACTACTGCATAGGGTACCACCATCGTCGCTGCAACGTAGAGAGCGACGAATTTCCAAGTGCGGCTCGCGTGTAATCGATGCATTATCTCGTTGCTCCTCCCGGCATGCGGTTCAGAGACGCGTAGCGCCGGATGATGCGCACGCAATCGAATGTGCAACTGCATCCGCGACGCCGAAAAGCCCCGCGGGTGACGCGACTAACGCCCCAGTGACAGTGTGCCGATCGCCTGTGTCTTCTGTCCGTCTTCGGCACGCGCGGACACCACGACGAGATAGGTTCCACTCGGTGCCCGTGTGCCCCGGCTCGACAGTCCGTCCCAGCTTATCCTCTGTGCCCCCGCTGTCTGCAGGTCGTCGTTGACGACGCTGTCGATGACGCGACCTGCGATGTTGAGGACCTGCACGTTCACCTGTGCATCGGCGGACAGCGTGTAGGTGATCTCGGCCCCGGCGCCTGTAGTGCGCGCGGCCGGCGCTGAGATCGCAAGTGCGCCTCCGGCCTCGGCGAATGTGATCTGCAGTTCCCGCGGGCCCTCACGCGCGCTGAACTCGTAGCTTTGTGCGGTCCGCATGTAGACCTTGCGATCGGTCGCCGTGTCAATCAGGATCGGTCGGACATCAGGTGGGACCGATGACATATCGGGCCAGCGCACAACGACAGTCTCGTCGACCGGCCCTTCGACGTTCATCGTCCAGGCCGCGTTGCTCTCAGACCGCACATCGACCGCCTGCGGGCCCATTTCCCCCTCGCTGGCCGCGTAGACCATCGTTGCCATCTCCACGGGCGGGGGCTTGAGCATGTCCAGCCCCGCGTCGAAGCCACTGGTGGCAGCGGGCGCGCAGCCGATCCATGTTGAGCTGTCCTGCGCCTGGCCCGAAGTGACCGTCAGGGCCATGAGCCATCCACCCTCGGGTTTCGCGACCGCGGGGGCAGTCGCCTCCTCGCCGACCGAGAGAGTGTCGGTCTGACGGTTCCCGATCACAGTGATGTCCTCGCCCACGTTCAGCCAGTAGCCCACGTAGGGCTCCGCCACCGCGGAGGTGGTGTAGCCGCCGAGCTGATAGGCGAACAGCGGGCTGCGCACGAGTCCGGCCGCAAGCGCCTGCTGCATCGTGTGCTCGATGCCGTTGCGGTCTCGGACCCGGAGCGAGTAGAAGTCCAGTGTGTCGAGGAAGAAGTCCCCGACCAGGTTCCATCCAGACTGTCCGGCCTGCAGCGGAAGCTCGAAGGTGTCGTCTGCAGGCAGCCCCTCGCGGGTGAGTTCCCGCACCTCATCCAGCTTGAGCCAGTAGCCGGTGCCGAGCCGGAAGCGGTCAGCGGGGGCAGACGGGTAGAGGGAATACGCGCCTGTCCGCGGCTCCCATGCAGCCATGTCGAAGTCGGCCGGGTTCGCGCCCAGCAGCTCCGCCGGGTCGGCGTTCGGGTAGTCATAGGGCAGCGAGATGAGTTGAAGGCCGGTCGGGAACTGCCGGATGCTGCTCACCGTGAAGTGGACTCCGGTGGTCTCGTCGCCGGTCTCGACGGTGACGACCCGCTGCGTCGGCGAGACGGTGAAGCCGCTTGGATCGGGACGCACCGTAATGTTGCCGGTCGGGACATCCGCGAACATGTAGTTGTAGCGGCTGCCATCGGTGGCAGTCTGGACGTCCTCGGTGGTAGTCGTGGTGTCGATAACCGCCTCGTTGACGACAAGCTCAACGGTCATGCCGCCCACCGGCTCGCCGCTGACGCCGCGGGTGATGAGCCCGAAGATGCTGCCGGGCGGCTCGGCCTCGAGCGTGAGTGTGACTTCGACTGTCTCGGTGGCGTCAACAACGACCGCCTCCGGGTCGGAGCGCTCAAAGCCGGGGCGCGAGGCCTCGACGGTGTATGTCCCTGGCTGGACCTCAACGGTCACCTCGCCATTGGCGTCGGTCGTGCCGGTGTCAACAACTGCTCCCTCCGAGAGCACTTCGACTTCCGAGTTGTCGAGCGGATTGCCGTCACCGTCAACAACGGAGGCCACTATCTGCCCCGGAGCGGCGGTGAGTGCGAGGTCGATCTCGGAGGTATTCCCGCTCGTGACCTCGACGAGCGCCTCCTCGGTGCCGTAACCGATGTCGGTGCCGTTTGCGACGACGACCACATCGCCGGGCGGGACGTCGCCGATCTGGTAGGTTCCGTCGGCCGCGGTCGTGGTGCAGCCGATGAGTGTGCCCAGTTCGTATTCCTGCCCGCCGTCGATCTGAGCAGGCTCGGGTTCGCCGTTCTCCTCCTCAGAATCCTCTTCCTCGGGCATTACCGCGGCGTAGGCGCAGACCTCGACGGTGGCGAGCGTCTCGCCGGTTGCCTGCGAGGTCACCGTGCCGCGGATTGCGCCGGGTTCGGCGCGCGCGATCGCGAAGTCAACGACGGGGTAGTTCAGCCCGCCGTGCGTTGAGCGCGAGGTGGAGTGGTCGATATCAAAGCCCGGCCGGGCGGCGCTGAGGGTGTAGGTACCGGGCGGGACACCACCCATTACATAACGCCCGTCCTCTTCGGCCTGCACGGCGGCAACCATGGTGTTGCCGCTCATGACCCGGATGATCGGGGGCGGATCATTTATCGGCTGATTGCCGTCGCTGATCGACAGCACTCGGCCCTGGAAGCCGCCTGTTCGCAGCCAGCACAACGTGTTGTGCATGAACTTCGAACGATAATTCAGCGAATGCGGCCCGTCGCCGCCCCAGACTTTGTGGGTCTGCTCAAAGCCCCAGGCGTAGTAGGCGACACGATAGCCGCCGGCCGGGGCCTGATAGCGCAGGCCGGCGGTCCTGCCGTTGTCGTAGCTGTGGGTGACGACTGCGTCGCCGGTCGCCTGGATCACATCGGGCCAGACGGTGAAGTGAGCGCAGTCCTGCGGATACAGAGTGTTGTCAGTCTCCCACCAGCCGATGGCGGCGTCATCATCCGGAATCTCGACGTCCTCCGGCGGCCAGAATGAGAACGGGTGCGCGACGACCGGATCCCCATCGGTGCCATTGATGAAGTCGTCGGTGATCCCACCGTTGGTGACGCCATTGTTGTCGGAGGTGACGAATGAGGCGTGCAGGTAGTTAGAGTAGAAGTTGTTGGTGCTCGTGCCATCGAGCGTCAGCGCGAAGCCGATGTCCTGACCGGAAATCATCATACGCCCGCCGCGGTCGAGGAAGGTCGCCAGCGTCGCCTGTGTGGTGGCATCGACGAGACTGCCCGGACCGGCCCAGACACTGCCGGTGTGCGGAGCGGCCCAGATTATCGCGCGGTCCGCAACGAGCACTTCGCTCGTCCCCGTGAGATCCGGGACCGACAGTTGCGTTTCGCGTGTGGGCAGGTAGTAGATCAGGTCGCTGACCGTGATCGGCCCTCGACAGATCACGCGCCAGATATCGTACGGTTCACCGGTACCTCGGGGGGCGTCGCGGATGGTGTTCTGCGAGCCTCCCGCGCCGGGGTTGGTGGTGTAGTAGCTCTCCACCGGGAACTGCGTGGGGAAGTCGTTGTTGGCCCCACTGGCCGCG
Organism: Armatimonadota bacterium; assembly: GCA_051745855.1. GTDB lineage: Bacteria > Armatimonadota > Zipacnadia > Zipacnadales > UBA5352 > UBA5352. Next base: position 7,982 of record JBNJEK010000003.1, on the reverse strand, counting down.
AAGATGAAGCCCTGACCCTCACAGTAGTCGTTGACGAACAGCACATTGGTCGTGGGCTCGAACATCTCGGTGGTGAAGCCGTAGATATCGTCATACTCGAACGCGTTGCCCGCGTTGTCCTGGACGTGGACATCGATGATGTAGTCGCTCGGTGATGGTGGTGTCGTCCATACGCCGCTGAAGATCCCGTCACCGGCTACCTCATCGCCATTGGCCGGATCACCGTCATCGAACAACTCGACCTGTCCGACCGTATCACAATCGAGTTCGCGATGGACGGTGCCCTCGGCGCCGGATTGAAGGGAGACGCTGATTGGCTGAAACTGCTTGCGGTCGACGCCCTGGCTGTCGTCAACGGCTGAATCGGGGTCTTTGAACTCCGCGACGACCTGTGCGACGCCGCTGTCACCGTCGAAGACCTCGACACTCACTGTGACCTCACCGCCGGGGGAGACGAGACGGCGGGGGGCGTCAACCGAAGGAAGATCGACAAGCTCGGGCGGGACGGGATCGTCGAGTTCAAAGCGCCATATATCCGGCTCGGCACCCGCGCCATCTGGCCGCGAGGAGGTGAAGAAGATCCGGATGGGCTGTCGCGGATTGAGGCCGGGGTTGAATGCCGGGTAGCGGTCGTCGTACGTGTCGTCGGGATCGAGGTTGCTCCGGAGCGTGGCCTCGGTCATGTCTTCGCCGCTCGGCGGCACGGTCCAGATGTTGTAGTCCATCGTCACGTCGTCGCCCTCGGTGAGCCGATCGGAGGCGAACGCGATCAACTGACCGTTGTGACGCCAGGCCGGATCGGTGTCGTTGGCGGTCGGGTCGCCGCCCCCGTTGGTGACCTGCTCCTCATCCTGCCCGTTGGAGCCGATCCTGAAGATGCGGCTGCCGGTCGTCCCCGCGGAGCGGGTGAACAGGATGGGGGCGGAGCCCACATTCGCGGTTGGAGCCCAGCGAGGCTGCGTTTCGTCCTCGGGCGTCTGCGTGATGGGCTCTGGTTGGGCAGAGCCGTCGGACGGGATGATGTACAGGTCCCGGTTGCCGGTGGCGTCGCCGCTGAAGACGATCCAACTGCTGTCAGGCGACCATGTCGGCTCGTACTTGTTCCCCGAGCCGAATGTAAGCTGTCGGATAGTGCCCGTGAGCACCTCGACGGTGTAAATCTGCCATGTGCCAGTCTCGTTCGAAGAGAACGCGATCAAGCGCGCGCCGGGGCTGTATGCCGGGTAGAGTTCATCGTGTTCGGTGTCGGTCAGCTGGGTGGCGAATGAACCGTCCACCCGAAGTTGCCAGAGGTTGAAGCTTTCGGCGGTGGCATCGGGATCGAAGCTGCCATCGCCATCTTCGTCGATGCCGTTGGAGGCGATGACGATTCGGTTCAACTCACCGTAGGGCGCCGAGTTCGCGAAGAGTTCCTCACTGTCGGTGGCGCCCGGGGTGAGGTTCAGGTCCGGGATGGGGCCGGAGCCCTGCGCGGTGCGCATCTCTCTCATCCGCTCGAAGAGCCAGTCGGGCCTCTGGAGGCCGATGTAGGTCCGGCCACTGGGTGTCGTCGCACCCTCGGCGTAACGCGCGGCGGCGACCGGATCCGCCTCCTGAGCGGTGCGATCGGGCGCAGCCAGGGAGTCGACGGCGGTGGAGAAGATAAGTGCGGCACACGTCAATATGGTGAGCGTCAGAAGGAACCGTCCCTTCTGCAACACAATCACTCCCCGGGCCTGCGGCATGCGCTCATGCAGTCGCTGCGCTTCAAATCGTGCATATCCTCGTTCATTTCCGGGTTGCATCTCTTGTTGAGGGGCCGGTCTTGATGATATCAACTGGCCCTGCCCCCTGTCATGAGAGTCTCCGTTTCCGCAGCGGCCACCCGCCGGGTTTTATCCGCGCCATCCGGACGTCCCCGGAACACAGCTACTTCGGCAGCGGATTATAGCACACCCGAAGGACCCAGCGCAAGCCGGACCCGGTTAACCCTGCGTGACGTCACTGACAGATTGGCCTGGTTCTGACGAACGAGCGCTCAATCGTTAGACAACCTCGCGCCAGAGCCGTTGCACCTGTCGCCGTGTAATCTGCTCATCGCCCGACGTGTCGATCCGAAAGTCGACCGGATGCTCCGCGATTCCGAGGCGACGGTGCAGTTCGATCCTCCGGAGCGCCTCGGACCGCGACAATCCGTCGCGTTCCATGAGTCGACGGAGGCGGACGTCCTCCGGAGCGTCCACCATCACCGTGACATCTACGAGCGGCTCTGCGCCCATCTCGATCAGATTCGCCGCTTCCACGGCCACCGCCGGCTGATCCGTCGTCCGCATCCGCTCGATCTTCTCCGCGATGCGCCGGACCATCGCCGGGTGCACAATGCGCTCCAAACGGCGGCGCGCGTCTTCGTCGGCGAACACAACTGCACCCAGTTTCGCCCGGTCGAGCGCGAAGTCCTTCTTTCGAAATGAATCGCCGAATTCCGCGATCACCTCGTCAAGCAAAGGACTGTCGGGCGCGAGAATCTCACGGGAGACCTCGTCGGCGCGAATTATGCCCGCACCAAGGCGGCTCAGCTCGTCCATCACAACCGACTTGCCCGCCGCAATTGGCCCGATGACGCCAATAACCGTCATCGTCTCCGCCTTCGAGGTCTCCCGCCGTGAAGCCACCTCACGCGTCCTCGTCGGGCTCTTCACCCTCAGCCGCTTCCGACTCCCCGGTGGCCTTATTCTCCGACTCTTCGGCGGTGGCCTCCTCCGGTTTTTCGGCGGCGGCCTCCTCCGACCCTTCGCCGGCGGCTTCCTTCTCCGACGCTTCCGCGGCGGCCTTCTCCGGTTTTTCGGCAGCGGCCTCCTCCGCCCCTTCGCCGGCGGCTTCCTTCTCCGACGCTTCCGCAGCGGCCTCCTCCGACCCTTCGCCGGCGGCTTCCTTCTCCGACGCTTCCGCGGCGGCCTTCTCCGGTTGTTCGGCCGGCTCCTCTTCCCCGAGTTCAGCCGCCACGGCGCCGAGGACATCGGCGAACTGGTCGCCGAGCGTGGTGCGCGGCGTCTCTTCGTCCGCCATGTACTGCTGCATCTCCTCGCGTTGCTTCTCCTGAGTGGCGGCGAGCAGCGAGAGGGTCATGCGACGCGCTTCGGCCCTGAGCTTGAGGACCTTCAGGTCAACTTCCTGGCCCTCGTCGATGATCTCGCCGGGCGAATCGATGCGCTTTTCGACGAGTTCGCCGATCGGCAGGAAGCCCTCGACCTCGTACTCGGGCAGTTCGACGAATGCGCCGGTGCGCACGATGCGGTTGACCCGGCCCCGGACGGTCGATCCCGGGCGGATCTCTTTGCCGACGCGCTTCCACGGATCCGGAAGGATCTGCCGGCGGCCGAGGGAGATGCGGTCGCGTTTGGTGTCGATGTCGAGCACGATGACGCGGAGCGTGTCGCCGACGCTGCAGACGTCGGACGGGTGTTCCACGCGTCCCCACGACATCTCTGAGACGTGAAGCAGGCCGTCAACGCCACCGAGGTCGATGAATGCGCCGTAGTCGGTGATGTTGCGGACCTTGCCCTCGCAGACGAGGCCCTCCTGGAGGCGCTCGATAGTCTCCTTACGCCGCTGCTCGCGCTCCTCTTCGACAACCTGCCGGTGTGAGAGCACGACCTTCTTGCGCTGGCGGTCGGCCTCGAGGACCTTCAGGCGCAGCGAGCGACCGACGAAGCGGTCGAGATTGCGCACGTCGCGTGTGGCGACGTGCGACGCGGGAACAAAGCCCGAGACGCCGAGGTCCACGCGCAGACCGCCTTTGACGCGGTCGGTGACCATCGCATCGACGATCTCTCCGGTCTTCATGGCCTTGATCACGCGATTCCAGACGCGCTCGTAGTCGGCGCTCTTTTTGGACAGTATTGTTATGCCCTCATCGTCCTCAAGTTTAACCACCGCGACCTCAATTTCGTCGCCGCGCTCGGGCATTTCGGAGCGGTCGAGGAACTCGTACATGGGCACGACGCCCTCGGCTTTCCCGCCCACATCAACGAGCACGCCGCCATCATCGATGGAGACGACCTCACCGGTGACAATGTCGCCGGGCTTGAGATTCGCGGGCGCCGCGGCGTCAAGGTCCACGTCATCCATCGACGTGATCTGCTCCTCGGCCTCGGCTGCTTCGGGCTCGGGCTGCTCCTCGACAGGAGCCTCGGCCTCAGGCTGTGGCTTCTCCGAAGGCGCCTCGGCGGCCTCCGCTTCAGGCTGCTCAGACTGCTCAGCTTCGGGCGCGGGTTCAGGCTGCTCGGGCTCAGGCTCGGCTTGGGGCTGCTCGGCGGGCGAAGCGTCCTCGCTGTTGTTCTCGGCGTCGGGCTGATCGTTGGGCTGCTTGTCGTCTTCTTCAAAATCCCAGGCAGACATCCGAAGTCCTCCTTCGCCGGACGGGTTCCGGTTCTGACCGTCCCGCCAGGCCTCGACCTCATGCATCAGGATCAAGGTCAACCGACTGAGTTAAGTAAAGTAGCGTCTTGACGCATCCTCAGACATCGTTCATGTCGCGCCAGTTGTTCCCCGCGGAAACATCGACAGTGAGCGGCACACTGATCTTCCAGGCCGCTTCCATCACCTCCCTGACAAGGCCGGCGACCTCATCGAGGCTTTCCTCGGGTGTTTCGAGAACCAGTTCGTCATGCACCTGCAGGAGCATCCGGGTTTCGTCATTGAGTCGGCGTATTCGTGGCGTAAGATCGATCATGGCGAGCTTGATGATATCCGCGGCGGTGCCCTGGATCGGCGTATTCACCGCGGCTCTCTCGGCGTATGCGGCGGCTCGGCCGTCCGACCCGTTGATCTCCGGGAGCGGCCGCTTGCGTCCCAGCAGCGTCTCGACGTACCCGGCCTCCTTCGCCATCGCAACAGTTTCGTCGATGTAGCGGCGGACTCCGGGGAGCGCGCGGAAGTAGTTCTCGATGAAGGCCTCCGCCTCCTCCCTCGAAATCCCGAGTTGCTTACCAAGCGCCGTCGGGCCCTGCCCGTAGAGCACTGCGTAGTTGACGGTCTTCGCTCGCCCGCGCATCTCGTAATCGACGTCATCGGCCGGGACATCGAAGAGTGCGGCGGCGGTCTCGGTGTGAATGTCCGCTCCCGATGAGAACGCCTCCTGCAGGCGCGAATCGCCCGAAAGGTGCGCCAGGATCCGAAGCTCGATCTGCGAGTAATCGGCCGCGATGAGCACATTGCCCGGGCCGCTCACGAAGCAGCTTCGTATCTCCCGCCCCACCTCGGTGCGGATCGGAATATTCTGCAGGTTCGGGTTGCGGCTTGAGAGCCTCCCGGTGGCCGCCACACACTGCTCGAATGAGGTGTGTATGCGGCCATCGTCCCCGACCTCGCGCAGCAGACCGTCCACGTAGGTCGAGCGCAGCTTGGCATATTCGCGGTATTCCAGCACCAGCTTCGCGACCTCGTGATCCTCGGCCAGCTCTTCGAGCACCGCGGCGCTGGTGGACCACCCGGTCTTCGTCTTCGGGCCCTTCGGCAGCTGCATCTGCTCGAAGAGCACCTCGGAAAGCTGCTGCGGCGAGCCGACGTTAAACTCACAGTTCGCCAACTCGCAGATGCGGCCCTCCACGTCGCCGACAATCTCGTCGAACCGCTCTCCGAGCGCCTCGAGTTTCCCCTCATCGACCGCGATCCCGGCAAGCTCCATCTCCGCGAGGATCGGGACCAGCGGCATCTCGATCTCCTCGTAGAGCGAGAGCAGCCCCGCCCGCTCGAGGTGCTCCCGCAGCGGGGCGCGGAGATCGCGCACCGACAGCGCCTCCGTCGCGGCGAGGAGATGCTCGGGCTCGATCTCGGCCTGCGATTCCCCGTCGATCTCGGGCAGCGCGTAGCCGAGATGTTCCTGGGTGAGCAGTCCGACGGAGTGATCGCGTCGGTTCGGCACAAGCAGATATGAGGCGATCTCCGGGTCAAACTCGACGCCGGCGATCGCGTAGCCGAGCGGCGCGAGAGCGCGGATGAGACCCTTGAGGTCGCCCGCGTACTTGTCGATGTCCTCATCGGCGAGGACGCCGGCGAGCCCGCTGAGGTCGAGGTTGTCGTCGCTGGCCTCCGCGAAGAGCGTCCCCTCCGCCTCGGTGGTGGCCGGGGCCAGCGGTATCAGCACCGCAAGGTCGGCTCCGGCGGCCACCGCGAGGGTCGCGAGATCATCGCCCGCCAGCCCAACGGCCATCGAGCCCTCCGCGCGAACCTGCGCCAGTATGTCATCAAGGCGATCCTGGTCATGGATTGCCTCGACATGAACGTTGCGCTCGTCCTGCTCTCCCTGGGGGAGTCGGTCGAGCACCGCGGAGAATTCGAGCTTCCCGGCGAGTTCGCGCAGCCGCTCGACGGGGAAGCCCTCCCAGGCGATCTCATCGAGGCCTGTGTCGATGGGCACATCGGTGTGTATCTCGGCAAGCTCCCTGCTGAGCCGCGCGGCCTCGGGCTGCTGCTCGAGGCGGTTGCGGATGCGCGTGGACTCGATCTCGTCCGTGTTCTCAAGTGCCTCCTCCACCGAACTGAACTGCTCCAGCAGGGTATGTGCGCTCTTGTCGCCGATGCCGGCCACGCCGGGGATGTTGTCGGAGCTGTCGCCGGCGAGTGCCTTGAGGTCAATGAGCTGACGGGGCTCAAGGTCGTAATCCTCGCGAACCTTCTCGCGATCGTAGCGGCGGGTGTCTTTGATGCCGCGGAGCGTGGCGACGACCTCGATGTTGTCATCGACCAGTTGCAGCAGGTCGCGATCGCCGGTGACGATGACGACCTGATGGCCCTGCTCGGCAGCCCGCTTCGCGAGCGTGCCGATGACATCGTCGGCCTCGTAGCCCTCGAGCGAGACGGCGGTCATCCCGAGCGCCTCGATCAGATCCGAGAGCAGCGGCACCTGCGCCCTGAGCGCATCGTCGGTGGGAGGGCGGTGTGACTTGTACTCCTCGTAGATCTCGTCGCGGAAGGTCGGGCCGGGGAGATCGAGCGCCACCGCGGCATGGTCCGGCTCCTCCTGCTCGAGCAGTTGCATCATCATCTGCAAAAAGCCCAGCAGCGCGCCGGTAGGCTGGCCGTCGCTGGTGCTCAGCGGCGGCAGCGCATGGAATGCGCGGTGAAAGAGCGAGTGTCCGTCAACAAGCAGCACTTTGTCAGCCATCAAGTAACGTCCTCAGGTGAAGTCGTGTTCTTCTCGGAAAGGCCCTGTCTCATCTGCACAGGTCAACGGTCTCGATGGGCATCTTCTACCCCCCAAGCCCCGAGGCCTTCCCCGGGGGCGCGGCATGTCGCCATCTCAGCGTCTCATCTGCAGCAATTGCTCGGCATCCTCAACCCGGATATCGCGGAGAACGTCCGTCACGGCGTCGCGGGCCGCCTCGCGTGCGATCGCTTTTGTTTGCATGCCCAGCAGGTCAAACAAGCCGCCCCGCCGGCCCATGTCGCGCACCTGTGGCTCACCCTCGATGCCTCCGAGTTCGCCCGCGATCCTCACGGCGTCATTGAACCCGCCGGTCTCGTCGATCAGTCCCGCGTTCATGGCCTGCTCGCCGGTGAAGATCCGTCCGTCGGCGAGTGTCCTGACCTCGTCGACCTCCATCCCGCGACTCTCTGCGACGTCGTTTATGAACTGATCGTAGATGTTGGTGATCATGCCCTGCAGAAGCTCGCGCTCGCTGTCGGTCATCTCACGCCACGGGCTGCCGATGTCCTTGTAAGGTCCCGATGTGATGCTGCCGCCATCGACTCCGAGTTCGTCCATCAACTCGTAGTAGTGCAGGAAGCTCATCCGCACACCGATCGAGCCGGTCATCGTCGCCGGGTTGGCTATGATCCTCTCCGCGGGCAGCGCGATGTAATATCCGCCCGATGCGGCTGCGTCAGCCATCGAAGCCACGACCGGCTTCGCATCCGCAAGCTGTCTGATGGCGTGGTAAAGCTCCTGCGAAGCCGCTGCGCTGCCGCCCGGGGAGTTTATGCGCAGCACCACCGACTTGATG
>JBNJEK010000002.1:0-48666 GCA_051745855.1 Armatimonadota bacterium | reverse complement strand
CTACCGCGCTGCGCTCGAAGGACTGTCGGCCCCCGACCGCGAAACTACTGATCCATCCGGACAGATGCTTCGTCCCTCGAGAGGCGCATGCGATGATTCACAGATATCTTATTGCCGGGATGGTCGCGCTGATCGCGACGCAGACAGCGTTCGCGACCGATGCCACAGACGCGCTGCGGGCCGAGCAGCAGGAGTTGCTCGCATGGGCGCAGACCCTTCGCTACCAGGCGCGCGTGAAAGAGGCGATGTCGGTCTGCGACAGGATCGTCTCCGCGGACCCGACGTGCACTGACGCATGGGTCGAGCACGGCGTCATCGCACTCTCGGAGGCGCGTTTCGTGGTGGCGCAGGAGGATTTCCTCCATGCCCTTGCGCATGACCCGCATCATCCGATGGCGCTTGTCGGCCAGGCGCACGTCCAGCATGCCCTTGGGAACTCCGAGCATGCGCAGCGGAATGCGGCGCGAGCGCTGCAGCGCTGCAATCGGATTATCGATGCCGGTGCGGCCGATGCACAGACGTGGTACGTCCGTGGGCTGGCGAGGATGCTGCTGCAGGACGAGCGCGGGTTGCAGGACTTCGCCACCGCGGTGAGCCTCGACCCGGCGCACATGGACGCGCGCGGCGAACGAGCGCACATCTACCGCGCGATGGACCGCCTGCAGGCCGGCATCGACGAACTCACGCGCGCCGTGGAGATCCGTCCGGACTACGCGGTCGGCTACCTCTCGCGCGCCAGGATGCACTACGAGGCTGGCGATCTTGAGGCCTCGGTCGCCGACTGCGACGCGGCGCTGCAGGTCAATCCCGAGTATGAACAGGCGTGGCACAATCGCGGACTGGTGAACATCGAACAAGAGGATTTCGAGGCGGCGATCGCGGACCTCACCGAGGCGATCAGGGTCGATCCGGAATACGCCAGCGCGCACGTCTACCGGGGGCAGGCATACCTCGCGTCGGGAGACAGCGCCGCCGCCCGCTCCGACTGGGAGAAGACGCAGGAGCTTGACCCGGAGGGCTGGGCCGGCGAGGTGGCGGGGGAGATGCTCGCGAAGCTGGAGCAGTCGGACGATGCCCAGGCAGATGCCGGTGGATAGCTGTGAAAAACGGCGCACGGTGTCCAATCGTTCGGAGGTTTGGCCTGCCCAGGCCGAACGGGACGTGATCGCCCGCGTTGTGGAGAGAGTGCGAGAAACTGCGCACGGCGTCGGCCCCGGGCAGGGCCGACCTCCGGACGGCAACGGCTGAACGCGCCCGCTCCCATGGGGCCGCTCAAGCCCTTTCGCTTCAGCACGCGCTGTTTCCTTGACTCCCCCCTTCGGCGGTGCTATCCTGTTGATGGAGGCAGCGATTCGAGGTCCCGGGCAGCAGATGGCTGCCGCGGGGCTTTTCAGCCTGTCGCACAGGCAGAGGCAGGAGTGACATATCATGGCCGAGACTTCCACATGGAGAACCAAGGTCGGGCTCGCGGAGATGCTGCGCGGCGGCGTCATCATGGACGTCACCACTCCCGAGCAGGCGAAGATCGCCGAGGATTCGGGCGCGGTCGCCGTCATGGCGCTTGAGCGCGTCCCGGCGGACATCCGCAAAGAGGGCGGCGTGGCGCGCATGGCCGACCTCCGCATCATCGAAGAGATCATGGAGTGTGTGACCATCCCCGTGATGGCCAAGGCGCGCATCGGGCATTTCGCCGAGGCGCAGGTGCTTCAGTCAGTCGGCGTGGACTTTGTCGACGAGAGCGAAGTCCTCACACCCGCCGACGAGGCATTTCACATCGACAAGCACGTCTTCGACGTCCCGTTCGTCTGCGGCTGCACGAATCTCGCCGAGGCGTTGCGGCGCATCGGTGAGGGCGCGGCGATGATCCGCACCAAGGGTGAGGCGGGCTCGGGCAACATCGTCGAGGCCACCCGACACATGCGCTCGGTGCAGACGTCGCTCAAGCATCTGACCGGTCTGCGCGATGACGAGCTTATGACCGAGGCCAAGAACATGGGCGCGCCCTACGACCTCGTCAAGCAGGTCGCGACCGAGGGCAAGCTGCCGGTGCCGAACTTCGCGGCAGGCGGCATCGCGACCCCCGCGGACGCCTCACTCATGATGCAGCTTGGCGCGGAGAGCGTCTTCGTGGGCTCGGGGATCTTCAAGTCCGAGGACCCGACGGCGCGTGCGAACGCGATCGTCCACGCCACCACCTACTACGAGGATCCGGCCGAGGTGGCGAACGCCTCCCGCGGCCTCGAGGGTGCGGCGATGGAAGGCCTCGACGTGCGGTCGATGGCCGAAGAGGACCGTCTCGCGAACCGCGGCTGGTAAAGGCAGTGGTCAGCTTCCAGCGGCCAGCTAACGACAACGGCTGAACGAGAAACGACACGGGGCGCCGATGAGTGATCGGCGCCCCGTGTGTGTGTACGTGCGTGCCTCATGGCGGCGCTGCCGTTGAAGAGGCCGGACCCGGGGAGATGGACGGCATCTCGCGGCCTGTGCCGTTGACGGCCTCTGCCGCCCGGGCTCTCAGTCCTCCACCACCAGCCTGCCGGGGGCGTCCGAGAGCCACGGCGGAATCTCGTCCGAGAAGCGGATGCGCTCCACGTCCTCGAAGACCCCCTCGGGCGCATCCGAAAGCTCCACCCGCCACGGGTGGCCGTCCATTCCCGCCGGGACCTTGATCTCAAGGTCGACGCCCGTGCCGATCGCGTCATGCTCCGCGACGACGTCGCCCTCCGGGTTGACGACCTGGACGCGCGCGGACTCGCCCGGCGCGCTGATGGTGAGCGAGAGCGTGAAGTCGCGCACTCCCGCGGGGACCGTGAAGTGAAGCGGGCGGGCGCGATGCACGATGCTGAGCCCCATGCTGGCGTCATGCACGAAGTAGCGCGCGGTGGTCTCGACCGTGGCCGCGTTCGATCCTGCCCCGATCATCACCGCGTAGAGGCCCTCCGGCGCAGGATCGACCGCTACCTCCACCTGCCCGCCCACCGGCACCTCGCCGGCGATGTCGGTCCCACCGGGCCCCGCGATCTGATAGCGGACCGGCGCCTCAAACGACCCGACCTGTGCATGACCGATCGTCACCTCGAAGGGCTCCCCGTCGCCGAGGATCATGTGTCGGCTGGTGCCGCGAAACTCGGTCGGGGGCAGATCGGGCGATTCGGCGCTCATCCCAGGGAATGCAGGCTTGAGCGCGCCGCTGTCCTGCGCCATCCAGGCGAGTTGCGCGGCGTCGCGCGCGAGGATGCGCTCGATCTCGGGCATCGCTCCCGGAGCATAGCGCTCCACGCGCTCGATGGCGTCAAGCAGGTCGGCGGCGGATTGCGCCTTCTCCTGCATCGTGCCGGGCTCTCCGGCGAGCATGAAGCCCGCGTAGTCGCGCCATGCGCTCATGTAATTGAGCCACATCTGCGATATGCGGATTCGGTCGGTCAATATCTCATCGCCGCGGGCGATCTGTCGCGCCTCGCGCAGATCGGCGCGGGATGCCCGGATGACCTCGGGCGTGAGCATCGACAGGAAGGGCCGCTGGCGCTCGAGATTGCGCGGCCACAAGAGCTCCTCGGGGCCGTAGCTGAAGGCGTCGGTCAGGCGCGCGTAGTACTGGCGCATAGGCTCGGCGGCGGGGCCGTAGAGGCCGCTGACGTAGTCCTCGAAGAGCGCCTCCACGTCGGCGTCCACGTCCCAGAGGACGCGGGCGAGGATCCAGTAGCTGAGCTGTGAGCCCTCGGCATCAGACCACAGTTCCGCGTTCAGGTACATCGCGTGATGCTCGTGCTGGTAGCGGAGTTCGTCGGTGAGCACGCGCCATGGGATCCACAGCACAGAGCTGAAGTTGTAGTAGTGGCGGATCCCCATCTGCTCGGCGACGTCCCGCCAGCCCATGTACCAGTCGTCGTGGACCTGGTTGACCGGAGAGCGGTCATCCTGCAGGGGGTAGTTGAACGCCATGCCGATCGGTGTGAAGAAGACGATGACGTTGGGATGCGCGTCGATGTCGCCGGGGGCCTCGACGGCGCCCCAGTAGGCGTAGAAGGCGACGTTTTTGCCCGGGTGCGTCTCCTGCAGCTTCTCGGCGACCGCGTTGGAGAAGACCACGAGGCGGCGGCCCATGCCGGTGTCCTGGCCGCGGAACTCGGGCGGATCAAGCGCCTCGCAGTCGGGGCAGTGGCAGAAGCGGACGTTGTCGTCGGGACTGAGCGAGAACATCGTTTGCGCGGGATCCTCGTCGAAGTGCTCCCCTGCGGCGCGGGCGGCCTGCTCGATGACCTCGGGGTTGGAGGTGCAAAGCTGACCGTTGGGGTCGCGCTCGCCATCGCGCAGGGCGTACCAGTCGGGATGCTCGTCGAAGTACTCGGAGGCGGGGGCGATGGCATGAAAGTTGTGTCCGACGTGGGTGGGGACGCCGCCGTAGAGGTTGCGGCGCTTCCACTCGTTGAAGAGCGCGCGGTCCTCTGCGCTCATGCCGCGCGAGGCGAGGCTCGGCCAGATGCTGCGGTGGAGATAGTGCGGGCGCTTAGTGACGTCGAGGTCGCCGACGGCGACGGTGTCGCGTTCGGGCACGACCTCCCCGATCTCGCCGGGCAAATACCAGCGGACGCCCTCGCGGTCGAGGAAGTGGTACACGGCGTTGAGCGTGCCGGCTGAGGTCTCGCCGGCCAGTCGGAGCAGATCGCCCTCGCGGCGTATCACGAAGCCGTCGAGGTCAAGTGCGAGGTCGGCGCACTCGCTGTCGCTCAGGCCGCCGAGTACGATGCGCGGACCGCCGGCGGCGCTCTCCACGATCTCAAGCTCCGCTTTGGTCATCTTGAGCAGGTACTGCTGCAACTCAGCGGCAGCGGTCGCGTCCGCCTCGGCGGCGACGATCACGGCGTCCGACTGTCCGCCTTCGATCAGCACGAGATCATCCGCCGCGGCGGGGATGATCGCAGGGATCATGAGAATTGCTGCCAGCGTGGCTGTCATCCGCATCACAGTCATCTCTCCCATTCAGTTGCGCAACTCTGCACGTAAGGGTAGTTCGACGGGTGGTGCGATGGAATCCTTCTCGCATGAGGTCGGCCGTACTCTTTTCATGTGGCGCGGGCTTCCAGTCCGCGGCCGGGACATACCCGGCGTGTGCGCACTTTATCGGCAGCTATGCATGACGCACAAATCTGGAGAGGCGTTATTGCCGTGTGAGGGGCCAGCCCAAAAGGTTGGGCCAGAGTGAGCGTCGTTTGCTCGCGATGGTCCAGGCGCCAGGACTTCGCTTGCGAAGTCACCGGCCCGTTGTTCTTGCCGATTCCGCAATCCGTGGCGCGCCTGCGAAGCCTGAATGGTATTACACCGGATGACGTAACGACGGGCCGGTCAGGCGACTGATCCCGCCTAAACGACGGGCGGGCTCACCGCTCGCGCCGCTAAACGGCAGCGGACGCGAGCGGCGGCCCCTCCGGACGACAAACGGCCTTACGCTTCCCGCCCGCAGATTTGCGTAATGCATAGGTCGTCGAGGAGGAGGGAGGCGTGCCCGTGTCGAACACGGGCTCCGACAATACACGCAGCAGGAGGGTGTGCGATGACGCAGGAGACGGTTCGCGAGACGGCGCGAGAGCTTCCGGTGATCGGCGAGGTGGATGTGCTGGTATGCGGGGGAGGCCCGGCGGGGACGGCCGCGGCCATCGCCGCGGCCAGGGCAGGCGCGAGGACGATGCTGCTGGAGCGGTACGGCTGCCTGGGCGGCCTGGCGACCGGCGGACTGGTCATCGTGCTTCCGCCGCTGGTCCGCGGCGAGCACCAGGTGATCGCGGGCATCGGCCAGGAGACGCTCGAGCGCCTGCTGGAGACGGGCGAGGCGGAGTACCGCAGTGAGCGCGGGAGCAGTCGCTTCGACCCGGAGGGCCTCAAGCGCCTCTCTGACGAGATGTGCCTCGACGCCGGGGTGTTGCTGCGCCTGCATTCGTGGGTGGTCGGCGTCTTCGGCGAGGAGGGGCGGCCGAAGGGCGTGATCGTTGAGAGCAAGGCCGGCAGGGAGGCGATACGCGCGGGGATGATCGTGGACTGCACCGGGGACGGCGACGTGGCGGCGCGGGCGGGCGCGGAGTTCGAGCGCATCGACAAGATGATCGGGCTTCCCTTCCGCATCGGTAACATCGACCTTGAACGCTGGAGCGAGGCGCGCGGCGACGGGACAGGCAGGGAGATCCACCGGGAGGCGCACGAGGCCGCGGGCTACGAGAGCCACTTCGGCCTGTCACCCTTCCCGCTGAACCCGGGTGTCGCGTGGGGGAACAATCACATGGCGCGCGGCGACTTCCTCGACCCGGACATGCTGACAAGGATGGAAGTACGCGGGCGGCGTTCGGCGAAGATCGTGCTGGATGTGGTGCGGGAGAAGATGCCGGGCTTTGAGGAGGCATGGCTGATCGACACCGCCTCGCAGATCGGCGTGCGCTGCACCCGGAGCATCACGGGACTGGCGACGATGCGCTACGAGGAGTTCGAGGTGGAGCGGCAGTTTGATGATTCGGTGGCGCTGGGCAATGACTTCCGCAAGCCCGACGTGGTCTACGAGATCCCGCTGGGCTCGCTGATCCCCGCCAGTGTGGATGGAATGCTGGTGGCCGGGCGATGTGTGTCGGGGGACGACGAGGCGATGGAGGCGCTGCGCGAGGTACACTGCTGCTGGACGATGGGCGAGGCAGCGGGCGCGGCGGCGGCGCTGGCCGTTGAGCGCGGCTGCGAGCCGCGAGACCTGCCCGTGGAGACGCTACGCGAGAGGCTGGTCGGGGCCGGAGCGGTGGTGGATCTGCCGCCGAACGGTGGTTGATTCGCGGACAATCCGGTGGTGGTGAACATCGGCGGAGCCGCACGCGTCAAAAGCACATGTTCCGCAACGAGGGCCGGGCCCGGATGGATGGTCGTGCAAATCTTGTGAAAATTTGCCCTTGACATTCAGAGCGATGGGGGGTAATATCAATAATCCGAGCCTGCGCCCAACATCATTTTCGTGCGTTCTGTGGGTGCTCATCCCATAGCAACATTTTTCCAGACAGATAACCCTCGCTAAACGCGGAATGCGCATGCGCCGCGCGCATGCCCGTTTTTGCATGTACGCACGGGCGTCCTTCTTCTTTTTGACTGTGACCGAGGAGGCTTTTGCCCATGGCCGAGAATCTGCCAAAGCTGCCGGAATCGCGTCCCTTGTCGTATGACCCGGCGGCGCTACCCGACCTGATCAGCATTCAGACTGAGTCGTATAAGTGGTTCTGCGATACGGGCCTGAAGGAGTTGTTTGACAGCTTCAGCCCCATCGAGGACTACACGGGTAACATTGCGCTGGAGTTTCTGGACTACACGATTGGTGAGCCGTCGCGATCGATGACGGAGTGCCGCGAGCGTGACGCCACGTACGAGGCGCCGCTTTACGTGAAGGTTCGGCTGATTAACAAGGAGATCCCGGAGATCACCGAGTCCGAGGTCTATCTTGGCGAGCTGCCGATCATGACGGATCGTGGCAAGTTCATCATCAACGGCGCGAAGCGCGTCGTTATCAGCCAGCTTGCCCGCTCACCGGGCGTCTATTTCTCCGACACCATCGACACCGCGGGTCGAGTGCGTTTCTCCGCGAAGGTCATCCCCTCGGACGGGGCGTGGCTGGAGATTGACACTGCCGCGAAGGGTGTCATCAGTCTGAAGCTGGGGCAGACGCGCAAGTTTCCGGTGACGGCGCTGCTGCGCGCTCTGCAGTGGCTGGAGACCGACCGGCCCGACGATCTTCCGCCCACCGGCACCGATGAGGAGATCCTTAAGGCGTTCGGTGAGGAGGAGACGGTTGACGTCAAGGAACTCATCAAGCGGATCGAGGAGCGGGAGGCCGAGGCGCTTCCCGGCATCGAGGCGCATGATGAATACTTTGCCATGCGCACGCTCAGCGATCAGGACGGTGAGATACTCACCGAGGCGTGGGAGGCGCTGGAGATCGACGTGCTCAAGAAGCTGCAGAGCATGAGCGTCAAGAAGCTCACGGTCATCCGGGCGCCGTTCGAGTTGCGGGCGACGCTGGAGGACGACGAGAGCACCAACGCCGAGCAGGGGCTGCTTGAGGTCTACCGCAAGATTCGCCCGGGCGATCCGCCCACGGTGGACAGCGCCGAGTCGCTTCTGCACAGCTACTTTTTCGACGTGAAGCGTTACGACCTGTCGCGTGTTGGTCGTTACAAGATCAACCGCAAGCTTGGCGTCAACGTGGACCCGGAACTGCGCACACTCACACGCGAGGATGTCGTGGCGATGGTGCGCTATCTGCTCGGTCTTCCCCGCGACGAGGGCGATGTCGATGATATCGACCACCTGCAGAACAAGCGTGTGCGCGCGGTGGGCGAGTTGCTGCAGAGCCAGCTTCGGACGGGCTTTATGCGCACCGAGCGGGTTGCCAAGGAGCGGATGACGTCGATGGATCCGGAGGAGATGGTCCCCGGGAACGTCATCTCCACCAAGCCGATTTCGGCGGCGATCAACAGCTTCTTCGGCTCCGGTCAGCTCTCGCAGTTCATGGATGAGGTGAATCCGCTCGCCGAGCTGTCGCATACACGTCGTGTATCGGCGCTTGGTCCGGGCGGCTTGAGCAAGCAGAGCGCGAAGCTTGAAGTTCGCGACGTTCACCACTCGCACTACGGTCGGATCTGCCCGGTGCAGAGCCCGGAGGGGCAGCTCGTCGGTCTGACGGGCTACCTCGCGCTGCACGCGCGGCTCAACGAGTTTGGCTTCCTGCAGTCGCCCTATCGGAAGGTCGTTGACGGCATTCCGACCGACGAGGTCGAGTATATGACCGCCGACGAAGAGGAGAAGTGTTACATTGCGTCGGCGTCGGCGAAGCGGGATGAGGACGGTCGCCTGACCGGCCCGATCAACTGTCGGCACGGGGGCCATTTTGCGATCCGTCAGCCGGAGGAGGTCGAGTGGATCGACTACTCGGCCTCGCAGGTGTTCTCGATCGCGCCGGGTCTGATCCCGTTCCTGGAGCATGACGACGCGGTGCGCGCGCTGGCAGGCTCGAACATGGAGCGGCAGGCCGTGCCGCTGATCAAGACCAGCGCGCCATGCGTGCGGTCGGGTCTTGAGGGGCGGGCGGCGCAGGACTCGGGCGTGGTGGCTCTGGCGAGCAAGGACGGTCGGGTGGTCGAGTCGAACGCGGATCGGGTGGTCGTGGAGTATGTGGATGACACGACTGAGGAGTTTCCGCTCGAGAACTTTGTGCGGACGAACATGGGCACCTGCGTCACATCACACCGCCTCGTTCGCGAAGGGGACATGGTGAAGGCAGGTCAGCCACTGGCCGATGGGCCCTCCACGCACAACGGGGAGATGTCGATCGGTGTTGATCTGCGCGTGTGCTTCCTCTCGTGGGAGGGTTACAACTTCGAGGACTCGATCCTGATCAGCGAGCGTCTGCTTCACGACGATGAACTGACCTCGATTCACATTGAGAAGTATGAGTGTGAGGCGCGCGACACGAAGTTGGGCCCCGAGGAGATTACTCGCGACATTCCGAACGTCGGCGAGGACGCGCTCGCCGACCTCGACTCTGAGGGGATCGTCCGCATCGGGGCCGAGGTGCGCGCCGAGGACATCCTGGTGGGCAAGGTTGCACCCAAGGGCAAGTCGGAGCTGACGGCCGAGGAGAAGCTGGTCATCGCGATTTTCGGCAAGAAGGCCGAGGAGATGCGCGACGTCTCCCTGCGGGTTCCGCACGGCGAGAAGGGCATCGTGATCGACACGAAGGTCTTCTCGCGGCACAAGTTCGAGTGCAAGTCATGCGGCACGGTGCATGACTTTGGCAAGCAGCCCGAGCACGAGCGGTGCCCGCGCTGTGACGGGAAGCTCGAGAAGCAGCCGGGTGATGAACTCAAGCCTGGCGTGAACCAGCTTGTGCGGGTCTTTGTCGCCCAGCGGCGGAAGATCATGGTGGGCGACAAGCTTACCGGGCGCCACGGGAACAAGGGCGTCATCTCGCGGATCATGGCGATCGAGGACATGCCCTACACTGCGGACGGCCGTCCGATCGACATCTGCCTGAATCCGATGACGGTTCCGTCGCGGATGAACATCGGCCAGGTCATGGAGACGCATCTTGCGTTGATCGCCAAGGAGGCGGGTGATCGGGACTATGTCACTCCGATCTTTGAGGGGATCACCGCCGAGGAGATCATGGAGGGGATGGCTGCGCTGTCGATGCAGCAGAAGCGCGAGGCGCTGATCGCATACGCGGACGTGGAGCTGAATCACTTCGGGGAAATCATCGATGCGGAGAAGCTTGATGGTGAGACGCTCGAGGAGATAGAGGCGCAGCTCATTGAGCAGCTTTCCGAGCATGACGCCGAGGATCTCGAGGAACTTGCCGAGTGGCTCGGAGTGAGCCCGTATGCGTGGGCGAGGGCATCGGATGAGCGGCCGTATGAGCTGATAGTGGAGGCGGCCATCGAGAACGTCGAGCAGCGCGCTGAGCTTGACCCCGAGACCGGGCGGACGGTTCTTTACGACGGACGCTCTGGCGAGCCGTTCAACCAGCCGGTGATGGTGGGTTACATGTATATCCTCAAGCTGCTGCAGCTTGTGGAGGACAAGATTCACGCGCGTTCGACCGGTCCGTATTCGCTGATCACGCAGCAGCCGCTGGGCGGAAAGGCCCAGTTCGGCGGCCAGCGATTCGGTGAGATGGAGGTGTGGGCGCTGGAGGCCTACGGCGCGGCGAACTGTCTGCAGGAGATGCTGACGGTGAAGTCGGACGATGTGGCCGGGCGAGTGGCGACCTACGAGGCGATCGTGAAGGATGAGAACATCGAGGAACCGGGCGTACCGGAGGCATTTAAGATCCTCGTGAACGAGATGAAGGCGCTGGCGCTGGACGTTGCGATTGAGGACGGCGACGGCGAGCCGCTGGATATAAGCTCCAGCACGGGCGACCTTCGTTGATGCGGTCGTGAGGCTGAGCGCGGGGGTGTCCGTCAGAGAGAGCAATGATGCCGCAGGGCGAGTTGTCCAGCGGCGGATAATAGATACAGGAGGCGATCGATCTTGCCCGTCTCCACCACAGACTTTGAGTCAGTGACAATTGGTCTGGCCTCTCCGGAGGAGATTCGTTCGTGGTCCCGGGGTGAAGTGAAGAAACCCGAGACGATTAACTACCGGACGTACCGCCCGGAGCGGGATGGTCTGTTCTGCGAGCGCATCTTTGGTCCGGTGCGCGACTGGGAGTGCCACTGCGGGAAGTATAAGAAGGTGAAGTTCAAGGGCATCATCTGCGACCGCTGCGGAGTTGAGGTTACGCGGTCGAAGGTGCGACGCGAGCGGATGGGGCACATTGAGTTGGCTGCTCCGGTCTGCCATTCGTGGTATCTCAAGGGCGTTCCGAGCCCGATGAGTCTGCTGCTGGACATGTCGCGACGGGTGCTCGAGGAGGTCGTGTACTTCGCCTCCTACATCGTCACCGAGGTGGACGCCGAGCGTATGCACAGGCGGCGTGCCGAGATCCTCGAGGCGGTCGAGCAGGAGAAGGAGAAGATCCGCGCGGACAAGGAAGAGAACATCGAGGCGCTGCGGCTCAGCTATGAGGAGCACCTTGCGAAGGGCCCCGAGGAGGATGAGGAGGAGGATGAAGAGACCAGCCTTGAGGCGCTTCTCGAGGGCGGCCTGATGTCGAGTCTTCGTATCACGAGCGAGGCGCAGCTTTCCGGCGCGATCGAGGACGAGGAGACGGGCGCGATCCGGCGGATCGAGGAACTCGACGAGACGGTCGAGCTTCTCTTCGAGCTCGCGCCCAAGCAGCTTATCAGCGAGACGAATCATCGTCGGCTGCTGGACCTGATCGCGGTGCTCGAGCGCCAGATCGGCGAGGACTTTGGCAACATGTTCAGTGCCGGTCTCGGCGCGGAGGCGATCAAGGCGTTGCTTGAGACGCTTGATCTCGAGGAGATGGCCCGCGAGCTGCGCAAGGAGATTGCGGAGCACGGTGGCGCTCGGCGGACCCGCGCGGTGAAGCGGCTGAAGGTGGTTGAGGCGTTCCGCGGCTCACAGAATCGGCCTGAGTGGATGGTTCTTGACGTGCTGCCGGTCCTGCCGGCGGAGCTTCGGCCGATGGTTCAGCTTGACGGCGGCCGCTTCGCAACGTCGGACCTGAACGATCTGTACCGGCGGGTGATCAACCGCAACAACCGTCTGCGCCGGATCATTGAGATCAACGCGCCCGAGTCGATCGTCAATCACGAGCGGCGGCTGCTGCAGGAGTCGGTGGACGCGCTGATCGACAACAACCGGCGCAGCAGGCCCGTGACGGGCAGCAACCGGCGGCAGCTCAAGTCGCTGTCGGACATGCTCAAGGGCAAAGAGGGCCGGTTCCGCAAGAACCTGCTTGGCAAGCGCGTTGACTACTCGGGCCGCTCGGTGATCGTGGTCGGCCCCGAGTTGAAACTGCATCAGACGGGTATCCCGCGCGTGATGGCGCTTGAGCTTTTCAAGCCGTTCGTCATGCAGGACCTCGTGGAGCATGGGCACACCACCAACATCAAGACGGCGAAGCGGATGGTCGATCGGGTGGACCCGATAGTGTGGGATTCGCTCGAGCGGGTGATCGAGGGCAAGGCGGTGCTGCTCAATCGCGCCCCGACGCTGCACCGACTGGGCATCCAGGCGTTTGAGCCGACACTGACCGACGGGAAGGCGATCCAGCTTCACCCGCTGGTCTGCCAGGCGTTCAACGCGGACTTCGACGGGGACCAGATGGCGGTGCATCTGCCGCTTTCGGCGCATGCGCAGGCCGAAGCGCGGCTGCTGATGATCGCGTCGATGAACCTCTTCAAGCCGGCCAACGGCGAGCCGATCGCGCATCCGGTGTATGACATCGTGCTTGGTGCGTACTACATGACTCAGCAGAGCGGTGAGACGCCGCCACGGGAGAAGCGCAAGCATTTCGAGTCAGCCGAGGCGGTCATGAGCGCGTATGCGCACCGCAAGATCGACCTTCACGAGGCGATCGATGTGCGGCTGCCGAGGATCATCGTCACTGCCACCGACCCGGACGGCAACGAGCTTGAGCTGCACCCGCGCGCGAGGATGGCGCTGGAGCGCACGGTTGCCGAGCACGTTACCCACGAGCACCCGGTGCGTGAGCGGACGGTGCAGTTCACGCTGACCACCGACATCGTGGATGCGGTGCAGGAGGGCGAGTTGATGGCCCCCGCGCCGGTCACAGAGGGATCGCAGGCGGGCGAGACGACAGCCGAGGTGGAGGAGGTGTTGCTGACTGCGCTGCAGCACAGCGCGGCCCGGCAGTGCCTCGAAGGGCGCTGTGCGGTCGAGACTGAGTTCACCGTCAGTGTCGAGCGCGAGCTGACAACCACGACGGTCGGCCGAGTGGTGTTCAACAGCCATCTGCCGTTCGACATGCCGTTTTACAACCACGACATCGCGAAGAACGAGCTGTCGGATCTGGTTACTGACTGCTACAGGCGGTACGGACAGTGGCGCACAGCGGCGCTGATCGATGACATCAAGTCGCTGGGGTTCAAGTTCGTCACGCGTTCGGGCACCAGTATCTGTCTCGCCGACACGAAGGTGCCGACGGACAGGGTGAAGATCATTGCCCGCGCCGAGCGCGAGGTCGAGCGCGTCAACAAGGCGGCCGCCGAGGGCGTCATCTCGGAGGACGAGCGCGAGCGCAGCGTTCTTTCGAAGTGGGAGCAGGCGCGTCAGGACATTGCGGATCAGATTCTGGAGGGTGTCGGCACTTTCAACCCGATCTGGATGATGATCACTTCAGGCGCGCGCGCCTCGATCACGCAGTTCTCGCAGATCACCGGAATGCGCGGGTTGATGAGCGATCCGTTCGGTCGGCTCATCGAGGACCTGCCGGTGAAGAACAACTTCCACGACGGGCTGAATCTGCTTGAGTACTTCGTGTCCACTCACGGTGCCCGGAAGGGTCTTGCGGACACCGCTCTGCGCACTGCCGACGCGGGCTATCTCACGCGGAGACTGGTTGATGTTGCGCAGGATGCGATGATTCAGGCGGTGGACTGCGGCACCACTGAGGGCATCTCGGTCACGCCGATGTATCTCGACGACGTCTACTGCGGCCAGTGCGGGATGGTGGACTATCATCGGGAGGGCATGTGCCAGTACTGTGAGGCGCCCACTGAGGTGCCCGAGGAGGCCGAGACCTACCAGGATCTCTACGATCGTATCGTCGGCCGCTACGCGGCGGAGGATATCTTCGACCCGGAGACCGGGGAGGTGCTCGTGGAGGTCAACACCGAGATCGGTGAGATCGCCGCAGAGGCCATAGTGGAGAGCGGGCTGAAGGAGGTCCGGGTACGCTCACCGCTGACCTGCGAGCTGACACGAGGCATCTGCGCGCACTGCTACGGCCGCGACCTCGCGACCCAGCGGCTTGTTGAGATGGGGACGGCGGTCGGCGTGATTGGCGCGCAGTCGATCGGCGAGCCGGGCACGCAGCTTACGATGCGTACCTTCCACACCGGCGGCGTTGCGGGTGATTACATCACCGGCGTGGCCGACGTGAAGAAGCGCAAGCAGCAGGCGCTGCGGAGCCTTCAGGAGGACATCGACCAGGGCCGCGTGTCACTGGACATGGCCGGCGGAGGCCGCGCGCGCCGCAAGGCGATCAAGGACATGCTCAAGGTGCTGGAGACCTCGGTCGGCGGTCTTCTGCGGATCGAGGAGTTGTTCGAGGCGCGGACGCCGAAGGGGCAGGCGATCACCGCGGACGTTGACGGCGTGGTGGCGGAAGTCAGCCAGCGTGGCATGCGCACGGTGGTTATCCACTCCGATCACCCGATCATCGACACGGACGCGATCCGTGGCGAACGCCTCGCGCACGACATTTACGGGCCAAACTCGAAGGAAGAGGGCCCGATCGCGAAGGCCGGCGAGAAACTGCTCAAGAAGCTGCGCGTTCGGCTGAAGAAGTACGACATCGAGACGGTCACCATCCGGACCGAGCACCTTGTGCCGTATAGAGGTGAGTTGCTGGTCTCGGAGGGGATGGAGGTGCGCGCGGGTGATCCGCTCACGACCGGCCCGATCGACCCGGAGAAACTGCTGGCGATGCAGGGTCGTGAGGGTGTGCAGGACTATCTGCTGCGGGAGATCCAGCGCGTGTACCGTGATGAACACGGTGTGGCGATCAACGACAAGCACATCGAGACGATCATCCGCCGGATGCTGCTGAAGGTGAAGGTGATCGATCACGGCGACACCCGGTTCCTGCCGGGCGAGATCGTGGACCGGTTCGACTTCATGGAGGAGAACGACCGCGTGCAGGACCTTGGCGGAGAGCAGGCGACCGCCGAGCCCGTCCTGCTGGGGATCACCCAGGCGTCGCTGGCGACCGAAAGCTTCCTGTCGGCAGCGTCCTTCCAGCGGACGACGCGGGTCCTCACCGAGGCGGCGTGCGAGAACAAGTACGATCCGCTCTACGGGCTGAAGGAGAACGTGATCATCGGCCGGCTGATTCCGGCGGGGTCGGGCATGTCGATGCACCGCGACCGCGAGGTGGGCTTCTCGGGCGACGTGCTCGAGGATCTCGCAAAGCGGGGGGCGGAGTCCAAGTCGAAGGAAGCCGAGAGCATGGAGCGGCTTCTCGGCGACGTGGAGGCGGCCGCGGCCAAGCGCGAGGCTCAGGCCGAGGGCGAGTAAGCCTCAGTCAGTGCCAAGCAGGGGCCGCCGCGCGCAGTCCGGCGGCGGCCCCCGTGAGCCGGTCGCCGACGGTGAATCACGGCCTGATCGTTTTCCGGGCTATGACCCCCGACGGGCCGCCAGATGGGGGCTGACGCCGATTCTCATCGGTCGCCGGCGTCTGACAGTAGAAAAATCCGAAAAGGTGCGCCAGTCGCCTTGACAGGGCAGCACGTTTCACTTATACTGACTCCTCGCTGCTCGGGTAAGCGGATCGCACTTCGAGTAACCAGGGAATCGCGGTCACGAACTGCCCGATGCGGTCGTATTTTGTGGTGGGGCTGGAAAACCTGGGCTGGCTTGCGACGGACTCGTGAGCGGCCACCGCACAAAGGGGCACACGCCAGACAACGAGGATATCACCGAACCAGGGATGCCTGCTTTTGAGCAGGTCATCTGAACTCGGCGAGACTCTCAGTGATGGCCCCTCCGTGGTGCGAGGGGCGTTTTTCGTCTCTCCAGTCCATCGATCGGACGCCGGACAGATGCCGGCGGTTGCGACTGCCGCGAAACGCACCGTGGTGAAAGGGAGCAAAGAATGCCTACGATCAATCAGCTTGTGCGCAAGGGCCGCGAGAAGAAGAGCAGGAAAGTGAAGGCGCCTGCGCTGAAGTACAACTGGAATGCGATCAAGCGCAAGAGCACGCGTGTGGACGGTGCGCCGCAGCGCCGCGGCGTGGTCACTCGCGTGTGGGCACAGACGCCCAAGAAGCCCAACTCCGCTCTGCGCAAGGTCTGCCGTGTGCGATTGTTCAATCGGCAGGAGGTCACGGCGTACATTCCCGGCGAGGGTCACAATGTGGCGCCTCACAGCATCGTGCTGGTCCGGGGCGGTCGTGTGAAGGACCTCAACTCAGTGAAGTACCACGTAGTTCGCGGCACCCTCGACGTGGCCGGCGTTGAAGATCGGCGCCAGGCGCGCTCGAAGTACGGCACGAAGAAGCCCTGACACCCGCCGCTGTCCGGCTCGTTCGACACCGCCCAGCGCCGGTGACCCGTTAAGCCGCGCCAGACCCGAAAGAGGTGCATCCGATTGCCCAGGAAGGGCCCATCTCCCAAGCGAGAACTGAAGCCTGACGAGATTTTCGGCAGCCGACTCGTCACGCGGTTCATCAATAAGATTCTGCAGGGCGGGCGCAAGTCCGCGGCAGAGAAGATCTTCTACGGCGCAATGCAGCTTATCGGCGAGCGCACCGGCGAGAATCCGCTGGTCGTGCTGCGGAACGCGATGCGCAACGTCATGCCGAATCTCGAGGTGCGGCCGCGGCGCGTTGGCGGCGCGACCTACCAGGTTCCGGTGGAAGTCGATACGCGGCGTCAACTCACGCTGGCCGTCCGCTGGATCATCGCAGCGATGCGGGCGCGCGGCGAGCGGACGGCCGTCGAGCGGTTCGCTGGCGAGATCATGGACGCGGCGAATCGCGAGGGCGCCTCGGTCCGGCGCCGCGAAGAGATGCACCGGATGGCAGAGGCGAACAAGGCCTACGCGCACTACCGCTGGTAGATCAAAGACGCATGCGCGTCCGGCGGAATGATTTCGTGTTCCCGCCAGTCGGGCTGACACCGATCGATGACACTCGACGCTCGAGAATGCAATCCGGCCTCAGGGCCGTTGAGATATCTTTTGTCCCCACGGGTGAACGAATTTGTCGTTTGAGCACACGCTGAAAAAAACTCGGAACATTGGCTTCGCCGCCCATATTGACGCGGGGAAGACCACCACCACGGAGCGCATCCTGTTCTACACCGGCAAGGTGCACCGGATGGGTGAGGTCCACGACGGCGACGCCACGATGGACTGGATGCCGCAGGAGATGGAGCGCGGGATCACGATCACATCCGCGGCCACTACCTGCAACTGGGATGACCATCGTATCAACATCATTGACACGCCGGGCCACGTGGATTTCACGGTCGAGGTGGAGCGGTCGCTGCGCGTGCTCGACGGGGTCTGCATCATTTTCTGCGCGGTGGGCGGTGTCCAGCCGCAGTCGGAGACCGTCTGGCGCCAGGCGACGAAGTACAACATTCCGCGCCTCGCGTTCGTGAACAAGATGGACAGGATCGGCGCGGACTTTCACGATGTTTTGCACCAGATGCGCAAGCGTCTTGGAGCCGAGGCAGTGGCGATTCAGCTTCCGATCGGCCACGAGGAAGAGCATCGCGGCGTCGTCGATCTGGTCGAGCAGAAGGCGTGGGAGTTCGAAGAGGATGAGATGGCTCCCCCGACCGAGATCGAGATCCCGGAGAAGATGCGGGAGATGGTCGAGGCCTTCCGGGAGCACCTGGTCGTCAGTCTCGCGGACATCAACCCGGATCTCGAGGAGAAGTTCTTCGCGGGTGAAGACCCGACTCCCGAGGAGATGTGGGAGACCATCCGCGCAGCGACGATCTCGGGCGGGCTCGTTCCGGTACTGTGCGGCTCGGCGTTCAAGAATAAGGGAGTTCAGCCGCTGCTGGATGCGATCGTTCGCTACCTTCCGTCTCCGCTGGATGTGCCGCCGGTTGTCGGCGAGCATCCGGAGACCGGCGAGGAGGAGCCGCGGGCGCCCGACCCGGACGAACCTTTCAGCGCGCTGGCATTCAAGGTGGCAGTGGACCCGTTCGTCGGTCATATCACCTACATTCGCTGCTACTCCGGCACCGTCAGTGTTGGCGACCGGGTGCTGAACGCGGACAACGGGATGAAGCAGCGAGTCCAGCGGCTACTGCGAATGCACGCGAATCGGCGCGAGGAGATCGAGACGATCGGCCCTGGCGACATCGTTGCGGCGGTGGGTCTCGACAAGACCACGACCGGTGACACGATCTGTCCGGAGAATCATCCGATCGTGCTTGAGCGCATGACCTTCCCGGAGCCGGTCATCCAGATGGTGATCGAGCCGAAGTCGCAGGCTGACGAGGAGAAGCTCGGGGCCGCGCTGGCGAGGCTCACGATGGAGGATCCGACGCTGCAGTTGGAAGTTGACAAGGAGACCGGCCAGCAGCTTTTGGCGGGGATGGGCGAGTTGCACCTTGAGGTGATCGTCGATCGCTTGCGACGCGAGTTCGACGTGGAGGGCAACATCGGCCGGCCGCGCGTGGCCTACCGCGAGACGATCCGGCAGGCGGTGCGGGGCGAGGGGCGTTTCGTCAAGCAGACGGGCGGACGCGGGCAGTACGGCCACGTGGTGCTCGAGCTGGACCCGATCCACACTGACGAACGGCTTGAGTACGAGGACGAAAGCAAGGGCGACGAGATCCCGCTGGAGTTCAAGGGCGCAGTGGAGTCGGGGATCGAGGAAGCGATGGGCGCCGGCACGCTCGGCGGCTATCCGGCAGTGGGAATACGGTGCACGATCACCGGAGGCTCTTTCCACGAGGTGGACTCCTCGGACGTCGCATTCAAGGTTGCGGCGGGGATGGCATTTCAGAATGCTTTCGCCGCAGGCAAGCCGGTGTTGCTTGAGCCGGTGATGGCCGCCGAGGTGGTGACCCCCGAGCAGTACTTCGGGGATGTGGTCAATGACCTGACGACCCGGCGCGCGCAGATCGTTGAGGTCAAGGATTCGGCGGGAGACACGAAGACGATCGAACTGCGGGTGCCGCTGGCGAACATGTTCGGGTATGCCACGGCGCTGCGTTCGCTGACACAGGGACGAGCCACCTACAACATGGAGCCGCACTCGTACGAGCCGGTTCCGGCAGACCAGCAGCAGGAGTTGCTGAGCTGACACTCGGACGGACAGGCGGATGGGCCGGAGGGCCCGGAGGTACCAGGAAATGGCCAACGCGAACAAAATTCGTATCAGGCTCAAGGCGTTCGATCATAAGCTGCTCGATCGGTCGGCGCAGAAGATCGTGGAGACAGCCGAGCGCACTGGAGCCAGCGTGTCGGGGCCTATCCCGCTGCCGACGAAGAAGCACGTGCACTGTGTTGTGAAGCCGACAGCACTGGGGCGCGCGAGTCGAACGATGGAGCACTTTGAGATGCGCGTTCACAAGCGGCTCATCGACATCCTGGGTTCCACGACCCGGACGGTCGATGCGCTGATGAAGCTCGATCTTCCCGGCGGCGTAGATGTCGCCATCAAGACGTACACCGCGTGAAGCCAGACGAGATGCCCGGTTGGTGACAGCCATGCCGACAGGATTGTTAGGAAAAAAGGTTGGGATGACGCGCATCTACGACGAGACGACCGGAGAAGCGATTCCGGTGACGGTCGTGGAGGCCGGTCCCTGCGTAGTTGTGCAGCGCAAGACCGCTGAGAATGACGGCTACAACGCCGTTCAGCTCGGTTTCGAGGAGGTCCCCCACAGCAAGGTCAATCAGCCGGCGCTGGGGCACTTCCTCTCCCGCAACGTTGAGCCTCACCGCTATGTCCAGGAGTTTGGACTTCTCGGCGACGAGGAGTTGGAGACTGGTAGCTCGGTGACGGTGGAGATGTTCGAGGAGGGCCAGATCGTTCAGGTCTCCGGGACGAGCAAGGGTCGCGGTTTCGCTGGCGCAATGAGGAGACATAACTTCAAAGGCGGCCCTGCCAGTCACGGCTCGAAAGTGCACAGGCAACCGCAGTCGGCCGGTGCGACGGACGCACAGCGCGTCTTTCCCGGCAAGCGCAGCCCCGGCCACATGGGTGCGGAGCGCTGCACGACCAAGGGACTGACGGTCGTCCGCGTGGACCCGGAGCGGAATGTGCTGCTCATCAAGGGCGCCGTTCCCGGCGCGCGCAACGGCCTGCTCGAAATCACTCATCAGGGCGCAGCCAGGGGAGGTAACAAGTAATGCCCGAGGTAGCGCTCTACGATAAGCAGGGCGAGAAGATCGGCCAGGTGGAACTCGCCGACGAGATCTTCGCCGCGGAAGTCAACGAGGGCCTGATCCATCAGGCGGTCGTGGCGGTTGAGCGGGCGATGCAGCAGGATTCGGCCCGCACCCTTGGCCGCTCCGAGGTCCGGATGACGAAGGCAAAGTGGTACCGGCAGAAGGGCACAGGCCGAGCGCGGCACGGGGCGCAGTCGGCGCCGATTTTCGTCGGCGGCGGCGTGGCTCACGGCCCGCGCGTTGCGCGGCGGAAGCCGCAGATTACGCGCAAGATGCGCCGAAGCGCGCTCCACGCGGCTTTGTCCGCAAAGATGGAGGAGGGCGCGGTGGTCGTTGTGGACGAGGTGACGCTCGACGACTTCTCCACCCGGACCTTCATCGAGATGCTCGAGGGGCTCGGCGCGGACGGCCGGATGCTGATGCTGCTTGGCAGCGACGAGGCGCGCGACGAGAAGGTCTACAAGAGCGGGCGGAACATTCCGAATCTGATCATGCGCGAGTCGCCGCACATCAACGCCCGGGACGTCATCTGGGCCGAGACGATCATCATCAGCCAGGCCGGACTGGCGGCGCTGAGCGAGGGAGTGGGCGCGAATGCTTAGCACCGAGCAACTCAACTACTACCGGACGATCATCCGACGGCCGGTCGTGACCGAGAAGAGTATGACTGAATCGGAACTGTCGAACACCTACACGTTCGAGGTCGATCCGAGCGCGAATAAGGTTGAGATTCGGCGCGCGGTCGAGGCGTTGTTCGGCGTAGACGTGGTCAACGTGAACACGCTGCGGGTTGCGGGGAAGACCAGGCGACGGAGCTACCGCCACGGCACGGGCCGGACCGCCGAGCGGAAGAAGGCGATGGTCACGCTCGCCGAGGGCAACACGCTTGATGTCGTCGAGATGGGCGGCTGAGCGGGACACGATCAACGCACCGACTGACGGGAGAGTGCGATAGATGGCTTTGAAGCGACATAATGCGACGACGCCGGGACGAAGGCAGCTCATTACGCCTGATCGTTCCGAGCTGTCGAAAAAGAAGCCCGAGCGAAGTCTCACGAAGGGCCGGCGGAATCAGAAGTCAGGCAGGAACACGCACGGGCGCGTGACCGTCCGGCACCAGGGTGGCGGCCACAAGCGCCGCCTGCGCGAGATCGACTTCAAGCGCAACAAGGACGACATCCCCGCGAAGGTGGCCGCGATCGAGTACGACCCGAACCGGTCGGCGCACATTGCGCTGCTGCACTATGCTGACGGTGAGAAGCGCTACATCGTGGCTCCGGACGGCATCAGTGAGGGGGCCACGCTCATCTCCGGCCCTGACGCGCCGATCCGTGTGGGGAACTGCCTGCCGCTGGAGAACATGCCGGTGGGCACGGTCGTGCACTGCGTGGAGCTTACGCCCGAACGCGGGGCGCAACTGGCGCGCAGCGCAGGGGCGGAGGCACAGTTTGTTGCGCGCGAGGGGACGTACGCGCTGCTGAAGCTGCCGTCCGGCGAGATGCGGATGGTTGACGTCCGCTGCCGGGCGACGATCGGGCGCGTGGGCAACGTCGATCATGACAATCTCTCGATGGGCAAGGCGGGGCGCAAGCGCTGGTACGGCAAGCGCCCTTCGGTTCGCGGTTCGGCGATGAACCCGGTTGACCACCCGCACGGTGGCGGCGAGGGGAAGGCGCCGATCGGGATGCCGTCGCCGATGAGTCCGTGGGGGAAGAAAACGCTCGGGAAGCGAACTCGCAAGCGCAGCAAGCCTTCGGACAGATTCATCGTGCGCCGGCGCTACGGCCGGTGATGACAGGAAGCGTCTTCGCACAGGAGCGAGGCTGACACAATGGCGAGATCACTGAAGAAGGGCCCGTTTGCGGACGCGCATCTGCTGGACAAGGTGCGCAGGATGAACCGCGAGGGCGACAAGAAGATCATCAGGACGTGGTCGCGACGGTCAACGATCTTCCCGGACATGGTGGGTCACACCATCGCCGTGTATGACGGAAGGAAGCACGTTCCGGTCTACATTACGGAGAACATGGTAGGCCACAAGCTCGGGGAGTTCGCGCCCACGCGGACCTATCGCGGGATGCGGCCCGGTCGCGCCGCGGGCGAACGCGTGACACGAGTGTCTGAGGAGTAGGGAGACAGCAATGGAAGTTAAGGCGCAGGCGAAATACCTGAGGCGCGGTCCTCGAAAGCTCAGGCGCTATGCCAGGCTGATCGTGGACAAGCAGATCGATCAGGCGCGCGCGATTCTCGCGGTGCAGCAGAGCCCTGCCTGCCGGGAGCTTGAGAAAGTGCTCGAGTCGGCGGTGGCGAACGCGGAGAACAACTACGGCCTCGAGCCGGAGGAGTTGAAGGTCCAGCGGGCCTTCGTGGATGCGGGGATGACGATTCCGCGCATGAAGCCTCGGGCGCGGGGGCGCGCTGACCGGATCCGCAAGCGCACCGCCCATGTCACGGTGATACTCACCGATGGCGCGGACGAAGACGTGGAGATTGAAGCGCAGACCGGCCAGTAAGAAGCGCCGCACCTCGGGCGGCGACGAACTGCCAGGGAGCTGAACACCGGATGGGTCAGAAAGTACATCCTTACGGATTCCGCCTCGGAATCATCCGCGAAACGCGAAGCAAGTGGTTCGCGGAGGGCCGGGAGTACCGGGATCAGTTGGTCGAGGACCTGCAGGCACGCAAGGTCATCCATGAGCGCCATCATCATGCCGGGATCTCGAATATTCTCATCGAGCGCGCGGCCGGGACAACGACCGTGACGATCGAGAGCGCCAAGCCCGGAATCATCATCGGGCGGGGCGGTTCGGACGTCGATCGGCTGCGGCGGGACCTGGACGGCTTCATGTCCGGCCGGGTACGCGTGAACGTCGAGGAGACGAAGAATCCCGAGCAGAACGCTCAGCTTATTGCCGAAGAGATCGCAGGGCAGATTGAGCGCCGGGCGTCGATCCGGCGGGCGATGAGCCAGGCGATGGACCGCGCGATGCGCGTGGGCGTGGACGGCATTCGCGTGGCGGTGAGCGGGCGGTTGATGGGCGCGGAGATCGCTCGAACCGAGCGAATGGGCCCGATCGGAAGCGTGCCGCTGCACACCCTGCGCGCGGACGTGTCGCGCGGGTTCTCCGAGGCAGTGACGGGCTACGGGCACATCGGCGTGCAGGTATTCGTCTGCAACGGCGAGATTCTGCCGCCGCCACCGAGCCCTCCCGAGGGGCAGCTTGAGCAGGAGGCCGCCGAGGCCGAGGCTGAGGAGGCCGCAGCCGCTGAGGCGACGGAGGCCGTGGACGCGGTCGATGTTGTCACGGGCGAGGTGGAGCAGGTTGAGGCGGGCGAGGAGCCCGCGCACGAGGGTGGCGAGGAGCGGCCGATCGAGGAGGCCGTTGAGGAGCCGGTCGAAGAGCCCACCGGTGGCGCTGACACCGCGGAGATGGACCAGCTTCTCGCGCAGTCTGACAGCGACGAAGCCGCGACGGTGTCTGCATCGACCGAGCAGGCGGAAGCGCCGGTAGAGACCGAGGCGGCGACGGAGCCGCCGGAGCCTGCACCGGCAGAAGAGACCGAGACCAGCGCCGAGGAGGACACCGGCGATGTTGATGCCTAAGCGAACAAAGCACCGCAAGCAGATGCGCGGACGGATGCGAGGTAAGGCG
Organism: Armatimonadota bacterium; assembly: GCA_051745855.1. Classification (GTDB taxonomy): domain Bacteria; phylum Armatimonadota; class Zipacnadia; order Zipacnadales; family UBA5352; genus UBA5352. The sequence goes on along the minus strand of JBNJEK010000002.1, from coordinate 24,483 downwards.
TACCGCGGCTGCAATGTGGATTTCGGAGATTACGGTCTGATGGCCCTCGAGCCGGCGTGGATCACATCGCGCCAGATCGAGGCGGCCCGTGTGGCGATGACCAGGCGCGCGCAGCGTGGTGGGAAGGTCTGGATCCGCATCTTCCCGGATAAGCCCGTGACGAAGCGCGGCCAGGAGATGCCTATGGGTAAGGGCAAGGGCCCGCCCGAGTATTACGTGGCGGTTGTCAAGCCCGGTCGGATTATGTTCGAGATGGCGGGCGTGGAGCCGGAAGTTGCACGAGAGGCGATGCGCCTGGCCGCCCACAAACTGCCGATCAAGACGCAGTTCGTGGCCCGGGAGGGTATCGAGTAATGCTAATGCCCGATGACGCATACAGCACCCGGGACTTCATCGAGAACTGCCGTGAGTCGACCGACGAGGAACTCGAGGAACTGCGGGCCCAGGTAACAGAGAGTCTGCAGAATCTTCGGTTCCGGACGGCCTCCGGGCAGATCGATGATCCCAAGAGGATTCGAAAGTATCGCAAGGCGATCGCGCGAATCAACACCATTCTGCATGAGCGCGAACTGGGCATCAACCAGGGCCGCTGAGCGTAGAGAGAGGCAATCGTGATGAGTGAGCGCCCGCGAAAGAAACCGACCCGTGAGGGTTATGTGGTCAGCGACAAGATGGACAAGACCGTGGTGGTCGAGGTCGAGCGGACCACGCGACACCCGATCTACGGCAAGGTGCTCCGGCGGAGCACGAAGTTCAAGGCCCACGATGAGGCCAACGATGCCCGGACCGGCGACGAGGTGCGGATCGAGGAGTGCCGCCCGCTGAGCAAGGACAAGTCGTGGCGGGTGACGGACATTCTTCGCCGCGCGAAGTAACGTCGTGGATCGCAGAGGGCGGGGGACGTGCTGACCGGAGACTGGGAGGAACGTTAAGGTGAGCTGGCAACCTGAGGACCTGCGCAATTTGGCCTTTGTCGGACACAGGGGCGTGGGGAAGACCTCGCTCAACGAGGCACTGTTGTTTGGGGCCGGCGCAATCAAGCAGTTCGGATCAGTCGATGATGGGACCGCCACGGCGGACTACGAGGAGCAGGAGCGCGAGCGGAAGATCTCCATCTCGCCCACACTGTGCCACTTCGAGCACCGTGGCAGTAAGGTCAATCTCGTCGATTGCCCCGGCTACTCCGAATTCTACGTCGATGCCCTTTATGGCCTGTGGGCCGTTGACAACGCTCTTTTGACGGTGAACGCGGTCGCCGGTGTGGAAGTGCACACCATCAAGATGTATGACGTCGCGCGTGAGATGGGCGTCAGGCTCATCGGCGTCGTCAACAAGCTCGACGTCGATCGCGCCGACTTCGCCGCCGCGGTGGCCAGCATGAACGAGTCTCTGGCCGACTGCGAGGCGGTGGCCGTGCAGTTGCCCATCGGCGAGGGCGCGGAGTTCGAGGGTGTCGTGGACCTTCTCTCCGAGACCGCCTGGATGGGCAGCGGCGAAAAGGGCGAGATTCCGGCCGAAATGGCGGATGTCGTGGCCGAGGCGCGCGAGGCGCTGATTGACGCCGTCGCCGCGAGCGATGACGATTTGACAATGCAGTATCTCGAAGAGGGTACGCTCTCGGAAGAGGAACTGATCACCGGGCTGAGGATCGCGCTCCGCGAGGGCATGCTGGTTCCGGTGCTCGCCACGAGCGCCACGAAGCAGATCGGGATCAGGCCGCTTATGGACTTTCTGGTGGACGCGGCGGTCTCACCGGCAGATGCGGGCCCGCGGACCGCGATGGCAGGGGATGAAGAGGTCGAGATCGAGCCGGAGCCGGACGGAGAGCCCGCGCTTATCTGCTTCAAGACTTTGAGCGACCCGTACGTCGGTCAGGTCAGCCTTCTGCGCGTGCTGCGCGGGACGGTTGCTGCCGATGAGGACATTTACAATACTCGCAACGACGAGCGTGAGCGGCTGTCGAGCCTCGGTGTCAACCAGGCGCAGGAGGCGGAGAAGGTTGACGAGCTTGTCGCCGGCGACATCGGCTCGGCGGTACGGCTCGACGAGACGGCGACCGGCGATACGCTGGCGCCGCAGAACAGCGAGTTGACGGTTCCGCGCCCCGAGGCGCCCGAATCGATGTATGCCGTGGCCGTCACCGCCGCCACGCGAGCGGACGCGGACAAGATGTCGGATGCACTGTCGCGGCTGACAGCCGAGGACATGGGCCTGAAGTTCGAGCGCAATCCGGAGACAGGTGAGCTTCTGCTCAAGGGTCTCGGCCCGATGCACCTCGACGTGGCCGTGGCCAAGCTGCGGAATCAGTACGATGTGGACGTTGAGATGAGTGAGCCGCGGGTCGCGTACCGCGAGACCGTCCAGCGCGCAGTTCGCGTGCAGGGCCGGCACAAGAAGCAGACCGGTGGCCGCGGGCAGTTCGGTGATGTCTGGATCCGGCTCGAGCCGATGGAGCGTGGTGAGGGCTTCGAGTTCGTCAACGAGATCAAGGGCGGATCGGTGCCCACGAATTTCATCCCGGCCGTTGAGAAAGGCATCGTCCAGGGGATGGAAAAGGGTCAGATCGCCGGCTACCCGGTGGTTGACATCAAGGTCACGCTCGATGACGGCAGTTCGCACCCGGTAGACAGCTCGGACATGGCCTTCCAGATGGCCGCGGGGATTGCGCTGCGCAACGCGATGGAGCAGGCGAATGCGGCGCTGCTGGAGCCGATCATGAACGTGACGGTGACCGGCCCCGAGGACATCATGGGCGACATCATGAGCGACCTCAACTCCAAGCGCGGTAGGATCCTGGGGACCGAGCAGGTCGGCTCGATGCAGGCCATCAAGGCCCAGGTGCCGCAGAGTGAGATGATGCGGTACGCTGCTGATCTGCGTTCGATTTCGCAGGGGCGGGCGAGCTACGAGATGGAGTTTTCACACTACGAAACGCTGCCGGCGCACATGACCGAGCAGGTCGTGGCGCAGGCCAGACAGGCCGAGGAAGCCGAAGAGGAGTAAGCTGACCGGTCGGCGTTTCTGGCCAGAGCAGATGCGAGGTAGCCGAAATGATTCAGACGACGACGCGTTTGAGAGCCACCGACAATTCAGGCGTGAGGGCGCTCTACTGCATCCGCGTGATGGGCAAGAGCGGATCGAAGTTCGCCACACTCGGCGACGAGATCATCTGCTCGACGAAGGCGGTCACGCCGCAGAGCCCGATCCCGAAGGGCGAGGTTGTTCGGGCGGTTGTTGTCCGCTGCCGGGACAAGGTCCAGCGCCCCGACGGGACCGTCATCAACTTCGATGACAACGCCGCCGTGATTGTCGACGAGAATAAGAATCCGCAGTGCACGCGCGTGTTCGGGCCGGTTGCGCGTGAACTTCGTGACAAAGAATATATGAGGATCGTGTCTCTGGCCCCCGAGGTCATCTGAGGCGCGCCGGGAGATGTGAGTGATGGGCAAGAAGACCAAGATGCGAATCAAAGAGGGCGACACCGTCGAGATCATCGCCGGCAAGGACCGGTCGACACCCAACCGGGTCCGGCGTGGGAAGGTCATCGAGGTTGATCCGGACGAGAACCGGGTGACGGTGGACGGGATCAACATCGTCAAGAAGGCGGTTCGCCAGACGCAGCAGATGGCACAGGGCGGGATTGTGGAGACGCCGGCCCCCCTGGACGCCTCCAATGTCATGCTCGTCTGCACCGAGTGCGATGAGCGGACGCGGGTCGGCAGGCGAGTACGACCGGACGGGTCGAAGGCTCGCGTGTGCAAGAAGTGCGGCGCGGATATCGAGCAGGAATAAGTTTCTTCAAAGGGCGGCGTTGCCGCCGGGATCGGTGAGAGCGCGATGGCAGACACAGAGACAAAAGAGGAAACAACGCAGGCTCCGAAGCCGCGGCTGAAGCAGCGGTTCGAGGAGGAACTGCTTGGCGAGTTGATGGAGCGTTTCGGGTATGACAACGTGTGGCGCGTGCCGCGCCCTCGGAAGGTCAGCCTGAATATGAGCGTTCCGGAGGCGGACACCGATATCGAGGCGCTGGATCGGGCGCGTGAGGAGCTTGCGCTGATCGCCGGGCAGATGCCGGCGGTGACGCGGGCGAAGAAGGCGATCTCGAACTTCGGCATTCGGCGGGGCCAGCCGATCGGATTGCGGGTGACGCTGCGGGGAGCACGGATGTGGGAGTTTCTCGACCGCCTGTTCAACGTTTCACTCCCGCGTATTCGTGACTTCCGAGGGTTGCCGTCGGACGCGTTCGACGGTCGCGGGAACTACAGCCTGGGGATCACGGATGAGCTGATCTTCCCGGAGTTGAGCTACGACGACGTGGAAACGTCTCGCGGGCTCGACATCGCGATTGTGACGACGGCGGAGACAGATGAGGAGGCCCGGGAGCTGCTCACGCAGATGGGGCTGCCCCTGGCCCGCGAGTAGCTGGAGACGCACTGGAGGCTCACTGCAATGGCAAAGAAGTCGTGGATCAACGACGCAAAGAAGAAGCACAAGTTCAGCACGCGGGATTATAACCGGTGCCAGTTGTGCGGCAGGCGGCGCGGCTACATGAGGAAATTCGGCATCTGCCGCATTTGCTTCAGGGAAAACGCGCTGGAGGGGAATATCCCCGGCGTCCGAAAGGCAAGCTGGTAGACGGTCGGCCCCTGGTGGCCCTGCGCGAGAAAGAATCTGAAAGTACGCTCCCCAGACGCATGGCGGTCGCGGCCGTGGCGACCGCGGGAGGATGGAAATGGCAGTTTTGACAGACCCAATCGCAGATATGCTCACCCGCGTGCGGAATGCCGCGATCGCGCGGCATCTTGACGTGGATGTTCCGGTATCCAAGATGCACCTTCAGATCGCGAAGATAATGCACCGCGAGGGGTATATCCGCGGGTATCAGCTTATCAACAGAGGTCGGACGGTGCGGATTCGCCTGCGCTACGACGAGCACCGCGAGCCCGTCATTCGAGGGCTCAAGCGCATCAGCAAGCCCGGCCGCCGTGTCTACCGGGGCAAGGACGATCTGCCCAGGGTGCTCGGCGGGCTTGGCGTGGCGATCATCAGCACCAGCGAGGGCGTGATGACCGACCGCGACGCGCGCAAGCGCGGAATCGGCGGCGAAGTCGTCGGCGAACTCTGGTAGTCCGGCGTACAGGGAGACATTGCAATGTCCAGAATCGGCCTAATGGCAATTGAGGTGCCGAGCGGGGTTGACGTGGATGTGGACGACGACAACGTCGTCACCGTCCGCGGACCTAAAGGCGAACTGACGCAGCAGCTCAGCCGCCGGATGGAGATCAAGCGCGAGGGCGACGTGATTACCGTCGTGCGGCCGTCCGACGAGCGTGATGACCGGTCGATCCACGGGCTCACCCGTTCCCTTCTGGCCAACATGGTCATCGGGGTCACCGACGGATTCGAAAAGCGCCTTGAGATCCAGGGTGTCGGGTACCGTGCCGAGATGCAGGGCACCGAGCTTGTCATGCGGCTCGGGTACTCACACGACGTGACCTTCCAGCCGCCCGAGGGCATCGAGATCGTCGTCGAGGACAACACGAAGGTGATCGTTCGCGGTGCCGACAAGCAGCAGGTCGGACAGCTTGCGGCCGACATCCGGATGTCGCGCCCGGCCGAGCCCTACAAGGGCAAGGGTGTACGGTACGAGGGCGAGCATATCCGGCGGAAGGCCGGGAAGGCAGCGAAGGTCGGCGCGGAGATGTAGTCTGGTCCCATCCTGAGCAACAGCGGCGAGGCACGCCGAGGTGTCATAAGTGAAAACCGAAGTCAATCGAAAAGAGCAGCGACACAGTCGCCACATGCGGAATCGGCGGAAGCTGGTCGGCACACCCGAACGGCCGCGGCTGGCTGTGTTCATCAGTCTCAATCACATCTACACCCAGGTCATCGACGACTGGGCGGCCGAGACGTATGTGTCGGCGGCGACGGTCGAGGATGAGGTGGCCGCCGAGTGCGAGGACTCGACAAGCAACAGCGAGGCGGCTGCGACCGTGGGTCGGATCATCGCCGAGCGAGCGCTTGCCAATGGGATCGAGAAGATCTGCTTCGACACGGGCGGGCGCAAGTATCACGGGCGAGTGAAGGCGCTTGCCGAGGCGGCACGCGAGGCGGGCCTGGACTTTTAGTCGAGTTGCGGCCGGGCGGGGCGAGTTTCCGACAGTGATGATGCGCCTCACCGGGCACGCGTGGAGTGCGGACCTGGACTCATAAGGTGGCGACGAAGATGGCCGAGATGCTCAAAGTTACACAGACGCGCAGCATGATCGGGGTAAAGCCCAAGCTCCGGGGTACGATCCGGGCGCTGGGCCTGCGTGGGATCGGCACCACCAACACGGTGCCTGCCAATGACGCGACGCGCGGGATGGTCCGCGCGGTCTCGCATCTGATAGATTTCGAGCCCGTCGAAGGGCAATAGGAGCATAGACGATGGATCTCAGCGATCTCAAGCCGTATCCGAAATCACGCAGGCCTCGCAAGCGGGTTGGTCGGGGAATCGCCGCCGGTCAGGGCAAGACTGCCGGCCGTGGTGAGAAGGGTCAGAAGCACAGGTACTCGATTCCGCCCGGTTTCGAGGGTGGGCAGACGCCACTTTATCGTCGGCTGCCGAAGCTGCGGGGCGTTTCGAACGCGGCGCATAACATCGGGATCTTCCGGAAAGAGTTCGCGATCGTCAACGTGGGCTCACTTGCCGAGCGGTTTGACGCCGACGCGGAGGTGACGCCGGAGTCGCTGCTCGAGAGCGGTCTGATCTCGAATGTGCTCGACGGCGTGAAGATCCTCGGCGACGGGGAAATCGACGTCGCGCTCAGGGTCCGCGCGCACAAGTTCAGCGCGTCTGCCCGTGAGAAGATAGAGGCGGCGAACGGCAGCGTCGAGGTGATCGGCGAATGAGGGAGCGTCTGGCGGCTCTCGGACAGGCGATGCGCGTGCCCGATTTGCGCAAGCGCATCATGTTTCTCTTCGCGATGCTCGGTATCTACGTGGCGTGCGCGCACGTGCCGCTGCCGGGGATCGACAAGGCCGCGCTTGAGAATCTGTTCCAGGGCGTCGGCGGCATCGGCGATCTGGTTGACGCATTCGCCGGCGGCTCGCTCGAGCGATTCTCGGTGATGGCGACGGGCATCATGCCCTACATCACGGCCGCTATTATCATGCAGCTTCTCGCCATGGCGATTCCGGCCATCGAGGAACTGCAGAAAGAGGGCGAGTACGGTCGGCGGAAGATCAACGCCTGGACGAAATACCTGACGATCGCCGTAGCGACGGTGCAGGCACTGGGAATGCTGGCGTTTTTCCGAAGCGGCGCGGCGTTCGTCGGCGGCCCGATCCTGATGGTCTACGTGGTGCTGATGATGGTGTCGGGGACCGCATTCCTGATGTGGATCTCAGACATGATCACCGAGCACGGCATCGGGCAGGGTGTCTCGATCATGATTACCGCCGGCGTCATGACGTATATGCCCCAGGAGATCGCCGCGACGGCGGCACTGTGGCGTGGCGGCGAGATCAGTCTCTTCAACATAGGCTTTCTTGTCGTGCTGATGCTGGTTACGACGTATGTGATCGTGAAGTTCCAGAAGGCGGAGCGGAAGATCTCGGTCCAGTACGCCCGGCGCGTTCGCGGCCACAGGGTCTACGGCGGGCAGAGCAGCTACCTGCCGCTGAAGGTTAACCAGGCCGGCGTCATGCCGATCATCTTCGCGATCTCGGTGGCGATGTTCCCGGCACAGATCGCGCAGGTGCTGACGAGTCCGGCGTCGATCGAGCGGATATCGGGCATTATCAACGTGAGCGATGAGGCGGTCAGTCGCGCGATGTTCTCGCTCGTGCAGTTCACGACGCCCGGTCAGAATGCGGTCGCTTCATTCCTTTACTTTGTGCTCGTGGTGATCTTCACGTACTTCTACACCGCGGTCACGTTCAATCCTGAGCAGATTGCCGAGAATCTGCAGAAGAATGGCGGGGCGATCCCCGGCATCAGGCCCGGGGCCAAGACCCGCGACTATCTCGACCGGATACTCTACCGGATCACACTGGCGGGTGCGCTGTTTCTCGGCGTCATCGCCCTGATGCAGTATTACGTCGGTGATCTCACCGGCGTCACGACCTTCACACTGGTTGGCGGCACGTCGCTGCTGATCGTTGTCGGAGTTACTTTGCACACCATGGAGCAGATCGAGGCACAGCTTCTCATGCGTCACTATCGCGGCTTCCTGAAGTAGCAGCGGAATGTGGCGGGGTTCAGCGCGGCGACGCGTTGCGATCCTCGAGCATGGCGAAGCGAGCCTCATGACGTAGAAAGGCAATCAGATGGCAGACCGAGAGTACAACGTGGTTCTGCTCGGCGCGCCGGGTGCGGGGAAAGGCACCCAGGCGAAGATGCTGTCGGCGGAGCTTGGCGTGCCGCACATCTCCACCGGGGACATCCTGCGCGACGCCGTGTCCGAGGGGACCGAACTCGGGCAGGAAGCGAAGGGCTACATGGACCGCGGTGAACTTGTGCCGGACGAACTCGTCATAGCTATTGCGCGCGAGCGTCTCGCCCGCCCCGACTGTGAGGCCGGTTTCGTGCTGGACGGCTTTCCGCGGACGGTCGAACAGGCGGAGGCTCTGGGCGAGATACTCGACGACCTCGATCGCGAGCCCCTCACCGTTGTGAACCTGACGGTTGATGAAGACGAGATCGTTCGTCGGCTCAGCGGCAGGCGGCTGTGCGGTGGCGACTGCGGCGGCATCTATCACGTTGACGAAGAATGCGTGGAGAGCGGCGCGGAGTGCCCGGACCCCGACTGTGATGGTGAGTTGTACCAGCGCAGCGACGATCAGCCCGAGGCGATCCAGGAGCGTCTGGAGGTTTACAGGGCGCAGACCCAGCCGCTGATCGACTATTACGAAGAGCGCGGTGTGCTGGTGAACGTGTCCGGCGAGGGCGATCCGGATGAGATCGCCGAGCGGGTTCTTCAGGCTGTGCGGGGCTGAGGCATGTCCGGTCCCCGCATCAGAGGCGCCCGGATCCACCTCAAGACCGCCGACGAACTTGAGACGATGCGAGAGTCCGGGCGAATTCACGCCCGCACCGTCGCGAAGCTCAGGGAGGCGATCAGGCCGGGGATCAGCACCGCGGAACTTGACCGGATCGCCGAGGAAGTGATCCGGGAGGCCGGTGCAACGCCCTCGTTCAAGGGCTACCAGGGCTTCCCCGCGACCATTTGCTCGCAGGTCAACGACTGCGTGGTGCATGGGATTCCGTCCGAGGATGAAATTCTCGAGGAGGGCGACATCTTCGGCGCCGACCTCGGGGCGATCTTCGAGGGGTGGCACTCCGACGGGGCGTTCACGGTCGCGGTGGGTGAGGTTGACGAGGAGTCGCTGCGGTTGATCGAAGTCACGCGAGAGTCGCTTCGGCTGGCGCTGGAGCAGGTGCGGCCCGGAAACACGATCCGTGATATCGCGCATGCCGTGCAGGGCCACGTGGAGGCGGCGGGCTTTTCAGTAGTTCGGGCGCTGGTCGGACACGGGATCGGTTCGCAGATGCATGAGCCGCCGCAGGTCCCGAACTTTGTGGACAATGGGCGCGGTGGCGTGTATGATACCAAACTCCAGCCCGGGATGACGCTGGCGATCGAGCCGATGGTCAACGCGGGCGGGCATGAGGTCTTTCAGGACGCCGACGGCTGGAAAGTGCGGACGAAGGACGGAAGCCGATCGGCGCACTTTGAGCATACGGTGGCCGTGACAGAGGATGGCCACTGGATACTGACCGCGCCGTAAGAGACGGTGCGAGATCACAGTTCGGATTGGGGCAAGGTACACTTATGGCGAAGAAGCAGACCAAACAGAAGAAAGAGCCCAAGATGATCCGGGTCCTTGGGACCGTGGCGGAGAAACTTCCGGACGCGGTGTTCAAGGTGGAACTGGAGAATGGGCACGAGCTTCTGGCACATGTCTGCGGGAAGATCCGGATGCGGTACATCCGGATCATGCCGGGCGACAAGGTCACCGTGGAGATATCGCCGTATGACCTGACGCGCGGTCGCATCGTCTGGCTGCACAAGTAGTCGGGGCGGCGGCGAGTGCCGGCGGCCAGAGAGCCGGGTGGGGTGCAGTACGAGTGAGGGCCGGATGGCCGGTGCAGGCCATGACGGGTCGGAGCGGGTGTGAGCCCCGCGAGACGTGTAGTGTCCGGCGGCAGAGGCCGCCGAGACCTCCGAGAGCGTGACAACAGCGACCTCCGGGGAAGAGTGGAAACCATGAAAGTTCAGGCTTCGGTGAAGAAGCGTTGCGACAAGTGCAAGATCATTCGGCGCAAGGGCGTAGTTCGCGTCGTGTGCTCGAACCCGCGGCACAAGCAGCGGCAGGGCTAAGCGACGTGAGCGAGAGCCGTCCAGGACGTGACTGAGGAGGACTACCAGTGCCGAGAATAGCTGGCGTAGACCTGCCGGCGAATAAGCGGGTCGAGATCGCACTGACCTACATCTACGGGATCGGACGCTCGACTGCCCGGAATGTCCGCGAGCAGGCGCAGATCGATTCCGAGACGAAGATGCGCGATCTGACGGAGGACGAGGCCGCCCGTTTGCGGGAGATCATCGACCGCGACTACACCATCGAGGGTGACAAGCGGCGCGAGGTGGCGGCGAACATCCAGCGTCTCATCGAGATCGGGACCTATCGCGGTATGAGGCATCGCCGAGGCCTGCCTGTCCGTGGGCAGCGCACCCGGACGAATGCGCGCACCCGCAAGGGCAAGCGGAAGACTGTTGCCGGGAAGAGGAAAGCAGCAGCGAAGAAGTAGCGGCTGCTGGACCGGCGCACAAACACAGGAGGCACGACGATGGCAGAAGAGCGCGAACAGGCCGAAGAGCAGCAGAGCGACGCTGCGCCTTCGGGCGAGCAGGCTGAGGACAGTGGCGGCGAGCGCCGCGAGCGACCGCAGGGTCCGCCGCAGGGCCGCCGCGGCGCCCCGCGCGGAGCGATGGGTCGCGCGTACATCAAGTCCACGTTCAACAACACGATCATCACCATCACCGACCAGCGCGGAAACACGATCGCCTGGCAGAGTGGTGGGACGGTCGGCTTCGAGGGCACCCGAAAGGGCACGCCATTCGCAGCCCAGCTCGCCGCCGAGAATGCTGCGCGCAAGGCGATGGATGCCGGCATCAGGCGGCTCGAGGTCTTCACCAAGGGCCCCGGCTCCGGCCGCGAGACGGCCGTGCGCGCGATGCAGGGCGTAGGGATGGACGTGGGCGAGATCAAGGACGTAACACCGACCCCGCATAACGGCTGCCGGCCGAAGAAGAGGCGACGCATGTAGTTGCAGGTTCGGCGGCGGCCTCACGGCCGCACAGCCGCCTGCGGAGGTGAAAGGTATATGGCGCGATACACCGGACCGGTCTGCCGGCTCTGCCGGCGTGAAGGACAGAAACTTTTTCTTAAGGGCGAACGCTGCCACGGGCCCAAGTGTGCGATCGATCGCAAATCGTACCCGCCCGGTGAGCACGGGAACCAGCGGCGCGGCAGGCGCCGACCGTCGGACTACGCCCTGCAGCTGCGCGAGAAGCAGAAGCTGCGATCGATCTACGGGCTGCTTGAAAAGCAGTTCCGGCGCTACGTGACACGGGCGCTGCAGTCGAAGGGCGTCACCGGCTTCATGCTGATGTCGCTGCTCGAGCGGCGGCTCGACAGCGTGCTCCGGCGCGCGGGCTTCGCGTCCAGTCAGAACCAGGCGCGACAGGTCGTTCGCCACCGGCACATCATGGTGAACGGGCGAATCTGCGATGTCCCCTCGCGCCAGGTCAAGGAGGGCGACGTCATCGAGGTGCGCGAGGGTTCGCGCGACCTCCAGTCAGTCGTCGCCTCGATAGGGCGTGGCTACGAGGTACCGAGTTGGCTGAACGTCGATGCCGACAATCGAGCGATCACGGTATCGCGCATGCCCGAGCCTGAGGACATTCAGGTGGACGTTGACGAGCAGCAGGTCGTCGAGTTCTACTCCCGCTGACGCGGCCTGGCAGCACGCGAAAGCCGACAAAGGAGAGTATTCAATGATAGAAGAGCTGGCTCCCAGCATGGTGGCGCTGGAGCTTTCCGACAAGTACGGGAAGTTCGCCATCGAGCCGCTGGAGAGGGGCTTCGGGCATACGCTTGGGAACGCCTTCAGGCGCGTTCTGCTGGCGCATATTCCCGGTGCCGCGGTGACCGATGTGCGGATCGAGGGTGTTCCGCACGCGTTCACAACCATCGAGGGCGTCTACGAGGATGCCACTGAGATATGCCTCAACATCAAGGAGCTTGCAATCAAGTTCCACGATGAGGCTGAGGTGGAAGACGAGAATATCGCGCGGATCGAGGCGGAGGGCAAGGGTGAGATCACCGGTGGCGACATCGTATGCCCGCCGGGGATCGAGGTAATCAACCCCGAGATCCACATAGCCGATCTGACCGAGGACGACGCGAGCCTTTACATCGACCTGTGGATGGAGCGCGGGACCGGCTACCATCCAGTCGAGGAGCCCGGGCGCGAGAAGCGGCCCGGCGATGTCATCGCACTGGACGCGTTGTTTTCGCCGATCGCCCGCACGACGTACCGGGTGGAGCCGACGCGGCTTGGGCATCGCACCGATCTCGACCGGCTGATGTTGGAGATCTGGGGCGACGGGACGATCATGCCCGACGATGCGGTGCGCGAGGCGGCCACGATTCTCGTTCGGTACATCACGGTCTTCTCCGAGATCGAGATACCCGAGGAGGAGGAGGTCGAAGAAGTTCCGGAGGAGGAAGAGGTCAAGAACAAGATACTCTCCTTCCCCATCGAGGAGATGGAGTTCTCGGTGCGGACCTTCAACTGCCTCAAGAAGGAAGACATCGACACGGTCGGGGAGCTCGTCGAGAAGACAGAGGACGACCTGCTCGACATTCGCAACTTCGGCAAGCGGTCACTCGAAGAGGTCATCGAAAAGCTGGCCTCAGTTGAACTTGAGCTGGCGGAGGCACCGTCGGCTGAAGAACTTGTTGAAGAAGAGGACGGCTAAAGAGATCCCCGGCGCCGCCTGCGCCGCGAAGGAACGAGATTGATGCGACATCGCAAGGACCATCGAAAACTCGGGCGACCCACCGATCAGCGCATGGCGCTGTTGCGCAGCCAGGTGGACTCGCTGTTCAGACACGAGAAGATCAAGACCACAGTGCAGAAGGCCAAAGAGACCCAGCGAATGGCGGAGAAGCTCATAACCACCGCCAAGCGCGGGGATCTGCACGCCCGTCGGCAGGTGCTGCGCAAGGTCAGGGACAAGGCTCTCGTCGCTCACCTGTTTGAGGAGATCGCTCCGCGCTATGCCGAGCGCAACGGCGGCTACACCCGGGTCATCCGAGCGGGGCGTCGCGCCGGTGATAACGCTGAGATGGCCATCCTCGAGTTGACAGACTAAGCGTCGTCGGGGCAACCGATGCGGGATGATACCTCTCGCCAGGTGCTGCTGGTCGTACAGTACGACGGGACCGACTACTTCGGTTTCCAGCGGCAACCGGACCTGCCCACGATCCAGAGTGAGCTGGAGGAGGCGCTGAGCCGTCTGCTCGGCGAGGCCACTCGGATCATCGGATCGGGTCGGACCGATGCCGGCGTTCACGCGCTGGGACAGACTGTGACCTTTCGAAGCCAGAGCCCCATCCCGACGGAACGGATCGCGCCGGCTCTCAACGCGCTGCTTCCGATGGAAGTGAGTGTGGTCAAGGCCTCCGTGGTGCCCGACCAGTTTCATCCGCGGTACGATGCGGCGGGCAAGCTCTACGGCTATTGGATTCTCAATCGGAAGCTGCCCTCGCCCTTCATCGGGCGGTACGCGTGGCATTTCCCGTGGAAGCTCGACGTTGCGCTGATGCGGGAGGCCGCACAGGCCCTCGTTGGCGAGCACGACTTTGAGGCCTTCAGTTCGTCGGGTAGTTCGGTCAAAGGCACCGTGCGGGAGTTGCGACGGCTTGACGTTCAGGCGCAGGGCGAGTTGGTGGAGATCCGCGCGGAAGCGAACGGATTTCTCTACATGATGGTGCGACGTATCGTGGGGACGCTGACGGATGTGGGGCGTGGTTTGATCTCACTGGAGGACGCAGGTGAGATCCTACGCAGCCTCGACCGGACGCGGGTGAAGACGATAGCGCCCCCGCAGGGGCTGTCGCTGATCAAGGTGACATACTGAGGAGACATTGCGATGCACAATAAGACGGTATCTGCGAACGCGGCTGACGTGGAGCGCAAGTGGTACATCGTAAGCGCGCGGGGCAAGGTCCTCGGACGGCTTGCGAGCGAGATTGCCACGCTGCTGCGCGGCAAGCACCGGCCGGATTACACGCCCCACGTTGACTGTGGCGACTTCGTCATCGTGACGGACGCCGAGCACGTGCGGCTCACGGGTAACAAGGCGCGCGATAAGATGCGCCAGTGGCACACCGGCTACATCGGGCATCTCCGCTCGAAGAGCTACGGGGAGTTGCTTGAGACGGAGCCGGAGGAGGTCATCCGGCGGGCGGTCAGGGGCATGCTGCCACACAACCGCCTCGGCACGAAGATGGCTAAGAAGCTGAAGGTTTACGCCGGCTCGGAGCATCCGCACCAGGCGCAGCAGCCCGAGCCGCTCGAGTAGTAGAGCGCGTACTGATACTTGCAGGAGGCGACCATGCCGAATTACGCAGGATACGGGACGGGACGGCGGAAGTCAGCCGTCGCCAAGGTCTGGCTGATCCCCGACGGATCCGGTCAGATTACGATCAACGAGATGACACCGAAGGAGTACCTCAAGCGCGAGCGTCTTGCAGTGGTGGTGACCGAGCCTCTCAAGGCCACCGAGACGATGGGCCAGTACGACTGCAAGTGCATCGTGCTCGGCGGCGGGCTGAGTGGCCAGGCGGGAGCGGTCCGTCACGGCATCGCCAACGCCCTGGTGGACGCGAATCCCGATCACCGGACCACGCTGGGACCGGCCGGGCTTCTCACTCGCGACCCGCGGGTCAAGGAGCGCAAGCACGCCGGCTTCCGCAAAGCGCGACGTGGCAAGCAGTTCTCGAAGCGCTGAACAGAAAGCGCGGCGGGCGCGTCGGCGAGAACTTCCTGCGGATCGACCGGGATCCGCATCTGCGCGCGGTGTCGCGCTGGTGCGGGCCAGGAGCCGCGTCCAACGACGAACACGGGCCGCCACCTTCATGCGTGGCGGCCCTTTTTGCGTCTGCAATGCGAAACTCCGGGGCGGTCGGGGCCGTCTATCTACGAAAGACCTCGACAAGGAGCCTGATTGACTATGCGTTCGTTGCGATACCTCGCGATCATCCTGAGCGCCGTGGCGGTCATCGGAAATGCGTCCGCGGCCGAGCACGGATCGCACATAGCGTTGCTGGTCGCCCAGCAGGGACTTGAGCGGTGGGATGCGCTCCACGAGGACACCGAGAGCCCTGTCGAGACTCCGCTGATCACGGATGGTACCGAGCGGCGGAATCTCGCGGAGACGAATCTCAACTGGGCGGCGGCGCTGCTTGAGAGCGGGGAACGGACAGAACTGGCGCATCAGGTGATTGAGGCGGTGCTGAGCCATCAGGACACAGAGGACGGCTCGCGGACAGAAGGCCTCTTCCGCTGGTACGCCGATCCCGACGGTGGGTACTCCCTCGATGCGACCCTCTACCTCGGCCCGGCACTGGCACACCTTGCCGCCAGCGACCGAGCGGGCGAGCTTCGTGCCACCCTGCAGGAGCGAGCGGGCCTTGCGCTGCAGGGACTGCTTTCATCGGATCGTCCGAAGGACGGCGTCGGGCTCGCGATGTGGGCCGGGGCCACCGCCTGCCTCGCCGCTGCCGTGGATGAGCCTGAGGGGCGAGAGGCCGCGGCGAGCGCCGTGAGCGGGCTCTATGGCCGCCTGAAGCGCGAGGGTCTCGCCGAGGTTCACAGCCCCACCTACGACGCGCTGCGGATCGGCGGGTTGCGCTGGGCGCTGCAGTTCGCTGAGGATGAGACCGCGATCAGCGAGGCGCGCGGCGCGCTGCAGATCTGCTACGCGGATATGCTTCAGAGGTATGACCCCGCGACCGGGATGCTCGCCGGCGCGATCGGGACCGCGTATCCGGCGGACTACCTCGGAAACGCCGGCGTCGCCCGCTACCTCCTCGCGTGTGATCTCCCGTCCGCGCTGGCCCTGACGCGCGCGCCGTCGCCGCTTGCGATGTACTTCGCTCTCTCGGACTACGACCTTTCGGCCGACCTGTCCGCCATGGCAGAGGATCGCAGCGAAGAGATCCAGCTGCGGACGCGGACGCCCGGACCGGAGGACAGTGAGGCCGCGGAGGCGGTGAGCACCTCCACGTGGGTGGCCGACGGGATGAGCCTCGGGACGATGAGCGGACCGGTCTCGACCTCAAGCATCCCGATCATGGCGACCTGCGACCTGCCCGAGAGGCCGACCACGTATTTCTACCCTTTCGGCGGCACGGTCACGCTGCAGAGCGCGCAGAGCGGTGGGCTGGCGCTGTGCAGCTTCAACTTCGATCGCGTCGGTGTCGGTGCCCGGATCAAGGCCGGCGTGCAGGGGATGCTCGGGCGTCGCGACCAGATCGACCGGGTGATCATCGGCAATCATGACTGGATAGGAGAGCCGGAGGCGGTGGGGCAGAACACGGTGGTGGCGGTTCAGCGAGGGAGTTCGTACGTCGGGATCAAGATACTCGCGGTGGACAGTGAGAGGCGAGCGGCGTCCGTCAAGCCAGGGTCGGTAGAGTGGCTGCGCGAGGGCAACATGGACTCGCTGATGTTCAGGGTCTACGCTCGCCGCGCGGGCTATCCGCTGTCAGAGCCGATCCACGATGTGCGGGTGGGATTGCTGATAGAAGTCGCGGCCGCGGCCGACTTCGCGAATCTCGACGAATTTGCAGAGCGGGTCGCAAAGCGGCGGGTGTCGCAAAGCATCTCGAATGAGCGCGCGCGGGTGGATGAGGCCGAGGAGGCGGGTATCCCCGGCCGCCACGAAATACGCACCGGCGCGGAGATCAAGTTTGCGAGATTCGCCTACCATGAGATGACGCTCGATGAATCGAATCTCACGCTCGGGCTCAGGGAGGAATTACTGCGGAATCAGTTGATCTCGCGCACGCTGCCCGTGGCCCTTCCCGAAGACTACCTGTGGGCGTCGCCGGGACTTGTGCTGCAGCGGGGCGAGGAGCCACTGATCGGGCCGGCAGCGGCGGAGGCGCTGGCAGCGGAGGCCTCTGCTGCTGAGGCTGCTGAGGCTGCCGAGGACGGTGCTGCTGAGGACGCCGGGAACGGTGCTGCTGAGGACGCCGGGAACGGTGCTGCTGAGGACGCCGGGGATGAGCCAGCCGACGGGGAGTAGGCGGACGGGAGAGACGCGTGAGAGCACGCCCGCTGCACGGGCGTGCTCTCTCAGTTGAACGTAGTGTCCGGCGCTTAGAAGATCGGGGGCGCCGGTGGCTGGAGGTCGGTGTCCGGCTCCTCATCGCCTGGCGGCGGAGGTGGTGTCGGTGTGTCATCGCCCGGAGGCGTGGGAGTGACATCGCCATCCGATGGCGGCGCGTCCCCGTCGGGGGAGCCGACGTAGGGGAGGGCATCCCCGCCGCCGCAGCCGGGCAGGATGAGCACGAGCGCGAACAGCAGTACCAGAACGACACAGATGTTTTTCACTGCCGGACTCTCCTCGCGTACGCCGGTCGATCCCTCAGCCGACAATTCGCCGACCGTGCGAATATCCCTCTGCCTCATCCTATCAGTCTGGCGCGTTCATGTCCAGTTCTTCCGCCCGCTCGGCTTGCTGGTCAGTTCTCGGCACACTCCAAAGGTAGAACAGCAGCAGCGCGAGGCAAAGGGCCATGTCGAGGCCGGTTATGTTTGTGAAGAGATGCTCCATGGTATGCGGCTCCTTTCTCGAACGTCAGTTCGCATGATACTGCTGTCGAACGTTTGTGTCAAGGCGGATCGCAAAAAGTCAGCGTCAGGTCGCCGGGGCCGGCCATAGTAACTGGCCGTGTTCATCGGAGGAGCGCGGCAGGTCCCCGGGAGGCAGTCGCCGAATACCACGTAGCACGTCATTCCTCCATCGATCGGAAGATCTCCGCCGATGTCAGACGATAGCGCCGCTCCACGCATTCACCCGAGGATTCCGCCGCTGGTCGCTCTCGTGGTCGGCCACGCCGTCAGTGACGGGTGCATCAACTTCATCCCGCCGCTGTGGCCGGAATTCCAGGCGAAGATCGGCCTGACCAACACGCAGATCGGTGTCATCACCGGCCTGGTCTCGATCACGACCAACTTCGGCCAGCCACTCTTCGGCTATCTTGCCGATCGCTTTCGGATCCCGCACATGGTGGCGCTGGGGCCGGCGATTGTGGGCCTGTTCGTCGGCCTGATGGCGCTGCCCGAGCACGCGGTGAGCCTCGGTGCGCTCTACATGATCGCGGGTGTCGGCACTGCGCTCTTCCATCCGCAGGGCGCGACGCTGGCCGGCCGTGTCGCGGGCTCACGGCGGGGCCTCGGGATGGCGATCTTCTCGGCGGGTGGCGCGATCGGCTACGGAGCGGGCGCGCTGGTGGGCGTGCTGCTCTTTGAGCGTTTCGGCTGGCCGGGGATGTTCGGGGCGACTTTCGCGGGCGGGCTGACCGCCGGGGCCCTCTACGCGGTCCATCCGGGAGGCCGCTACCCGGACACCGCGACGGAGCCGATGCGCCTGCGCACGCATGTTCTGCCTCACATGCGCAAGGTTGGCATGCTCTTTGCGGTGGTCGCTCTGAGGGCGATGGTCATCATCGTGTTCACGAACTTCGTGGCGCTGGCGGTGAAGGACTGGGGCGCGGGAACGCGGGCCGGGGCATGGCTGATCTCATCGATGATCGTGGCCGGGGGTGTCGGGAATTTCCTCGGCGGCTGGGTTTCGGACCATCTGGGCAGGCGCAATGTGACGGTGGTGTCGCTTGTGCTGTGCGCCCCTGCTTTCGCGGCCTTCCTGCATTTCGGGCTGCCCGCGGGCTACTGGTTTCTGCCACTGGGTGGCTTTCTTGCGCAGGCCGCGGTGTCGGTGAACATCGTGCAGGGTCAGGAGCTTATGCCGGGAGCGCAGGGTGTGGCCTCATCGCTGACGATGGGGGCGGCGTGGGGAGTGGGCGGGCTCTTCCTGCCGCTGGCGGGGGCTGCGGCGGACGCATGGAGCGTGCTGGCGATGCTGTCGGTCGTGGCGTGGGTGCCGGCGGTTGCCGGGGTGCTCGGGCTCTGGGTTCCTGAGCGGCAGTAAGCGGGGAGACAGAGGCGACACAGTCACGAGGGACAGGCACTCGTCCCGCCTGTCAGGACACCCGCACCCCCACGTTCTCTGCCGCGGTCCGAATCTCCTCCCATGTCTCGTCCGGAATCGGGATGCCCTCACGCTCTCGTCGCAGCCTCTCATGCCGCTCGATCTCGCCCGGCACGATCACCTCGTCGAAGCCAGGGGCCGGGCGCGCGCTTTTGACCCACGCAACCAGTGAGGCCGCGTCCGCGCGGAAGGCGTCCTCGCCGGCAAAGGCGGCCGGGTCCAGCGCGATGATCGTGAACGCGTTGCCGCCGCGCCCTGCGTCCGGGCCGGATGTGCCCGCGCCGCTGAGGCCTCCGGCCAGCATGTCCACCATCATCCCGAGGCCGAAGCCCTTGTATCCCACGTTCCCGCCCAGCGGCAGGAGCGCTCCTCGCGGATTGTCGTAGAGCACGTTCGGGTCGCTTGTCGGCCGGCCCTCGCTGTCCACGATCCAGCGGTCGGGGACGGGCCTGCCGGCGATACGGTAGGTGCGGACCTTCCCCTCGGCGACCGCGGCGGTGCTGATGTCGAGCACGATCGGGTCGCTGTCGGTGGGGAAGCCGGCGGCCATCGGGTTAGTGCAGAGGCGGCGGTCGGCGCCGCCGAAGGGGACGGTGTTGTGCGCGCCACCGTGGCCGTTGACGAACATCAGGCCGATGAGGTCTGAGTCGGCGATCATCTCGACGTAGTCCGCCAGCGCGCCGACGTGGTTGCTTCGCCGCCCGGAGACAGCCGCGAGGCCGATGGCTCGGGTTTTCGCGATAGCCATCTCCGTCGCGCGGGTGGCCGCCACCTGACCGAAGCACCAGTTCGCGTCGATCACGGCCGTCGCGGGCGCCTCGCGCACCACTTCGATCTCCGCGTCGGGGACGATGGCACCGTTCTCCATCTTCGCAATGTATTGCGGCAGGCGCATGACGCCGTGGGAGTCGCAACCCGTGAGGTTCGCGCCGACAAGCCCGAAGGCGACGATCCGCGCGTCATCGTCCCGCGCGCCAGCGGCTATGAGCAGGTCTGTGGTGATGCGTTCGAGGTCATCGGGGCTTATTGTGGGCATGGGTTCCCTCCGGATGTGGGAGGTGTTGCAGTTGTGGCCCCGGCGCCGTCGGCGAATGGAACAGCAAACGCCTCCCCGGCGAGGGCACCGGAGCCACAACGGAAGAGACTGACGGCATGGCGGGGCACAGGTCCCCGCGCTACAGGACGGATGGCAGGATGACCTACCCCTCAACTCGTCCGAACTGCATGTCGTCGAGCCACAGCACCTGCTCGTCCTCGCCGCCGGAGCCGAAGATGATGTTGACCAGCGTGTATCCCGGCTCCATCTCGACCTCGGCCTCGTACTCTCGCCAGTCCTCGCTCGGCTCAAGCGGGATCTCAACCCCACTGCCATACTGTCCGGAGAGCTTGACCGTTGCGGTCGTTGCATCACCACGCGCCATGAAGCGCAGCAGGTAGGTCCCGGCCGTCCGCAGGCGCATCGGCTGGCTCTTGATGGTCATCGGCGTCTCAGCGCGGACGAACTTCAGGCAGGATTCGCCCTCGGTCGCGTCCTCCTGGCTCCAGAAGGGCCACGAGTGCCCCATGTCCCGGGGATGCCAGACGGTCCACGTGCGCGGCGGATAGTCGGGGCTGCCCTCCTCGAAGCTCCCGTTGCGCAGCAGATTCACAAGCTGGCCGCGGTAGCTGTCGCGGACGGTCGCGGTCACGTTCGGCGCATTCCCCGGCGCATAGCGCACGAAGATCTCGGCGGCCTCGCGCCACGGTGCGGTGAGGCTGCTCGCGCCATCCGCGCTCAGCGTCTGGTCCCAGCGATCCTGCACGAGGATCCGGGCGCCACCGGCCTCGAAGTCGTACACGCCCTGCTCGCGCGGGTCCACGAAGGACGCCCAGGCGACGATCTCGCCGTTGTCCGCGATCGCGGTCTGCAGATCGAGCGTGTACTGCCCGTCGCCATCGGTCACCGTCATCGCGAGCGGCTCACGCTGCGCCGTGAGGTCGATCGCCGGGTCGATCCACAGCACGGTCTCCTCGCCGAGCGTGAGCGTGGCGCGACCATCGGCCACCCGCGCGTCCACCGCAGCGGCCTGCTCGGGGGCATCCGGCGGGGCGGCAAAGACCGCTCCCGCGGGTGCCGCCATGCTCAGTTCGGTCTCCGCCGAGGGCTTGACCTGCACCAGCGCGGCGGCCCCCGGTGAGGGAAGCTGCGCCGCCACGTCACAGGGCGCCTGTGCGGAGAAGAGTTCGGTGCCATCGACCGCGAGTCGCGTGGCGCCCTGGACCATCCAGCGGACGACGTCGCCCTGCGCGTCCCGGGCGACGCTTGCTGCGCGGGCGTCCGTCTCCATGCCATCGACGGCGACGCTGTCGGCGTCGGCATTGCGGAAGAGCACGGTCTCCGTCAGTCCGTCGCGCACCAGTTGCACGGCGAGCGCGCCTTCGGCGTCGATCTGCTCAAGCGCCTCAAGCGCGGGCCCCTCGGTCTCGTCGTACGCGTCCATCACGGCGAGGATCTGCGCGCGCTCGGCCTCGCCGGTGGTGGCGCGGATGTGGTAGGGCTGCGGGAAGGCCTCGGTGTACCGCGACCAGTCCCGGCCCTCGGTCAGGATCGGGTAGGGCCGCTCGTTGCTCTGCGTGTACGTCAGGCCCTCAGGCGCCACGTGCTGCACGCGGAGGCGCTGATCCATCTGCCCGACGATCATCGTCTGCGCGTCCTCGTCGATCTCGGCCTCCTCGAAGGTGTTGAGCAGCCAGTCGAAGGTGGAGGGTTCGACGGCCTGAAGCTCGTCGCGCACGATGAAGATGTCCGGGCGGATGAAGATGACGGTGCGGTCGAACTGCTCCAGCACGTCAGGGTACGCCTCGGCGGCGTCGCCGGTGAAGACGCTGTAGTCGGCGGAGTTGAGGAATGAGGTGAAGTGGCCCTTCGCGTCGATGCTCTTGGGCTGGCCCTCACCGTTGACGAGGATGGTGTTGTGCGCGGGCGTGATGCGGCTCCATTTCGCATGGTAGTCATCGCCGTAGTGCGTGTAGTAGCCGGCGTCCACGGCCATGATCTCGCCGCCGGTGTGGATGACGAAGCCGTTCTGATCGGCGTGCGCGTGGCTGTGGCCGCCGAAGGGGCTGGAGCGGAAGAAGATGCGGTTGCTGCGGTGATCGTAGAAGCGATCGTATGCCGCAAGCTGCCCGACGTCCGGGAAGAGGCGGGCCTGCGCGATGTCAACGGGGGGCTTGGGCTCGATGCCGGTACTGGAGAGATACCAAAGCGGCACATGGCGCGGGTTGCCCAGCACGGTGTCGCTCCACCACGTCACGTAGGGGTCGTCGGTCATCGACGCGATGAAGCCGGCGATGTAGGTGTCGGAGGAGGACCCGGGTACCGTCATCAGCAGCGAGTACACGTCACCCCAGTGGTTCCACCAGTAGTTCAGTGACATGCAGTACATCCAGAAGCGGCCGGCGTTGCGCAGCCGCGGGCGCTTGAAGACATCGATGTCGGTTACTGTGGTAAGCGCCGCGAGGCCCTCGAGGATGTCCTTGAACTTGTGCCCGTAGGTCTGGCCCTCGGAGTAGCCGCCGTCGTCGGAGCCCCACGCGTCGCGGTTCACGTACTGGCGGATCAGCCAGTCGGCCCACTCGCGCGTCTGCTCGGTCTCATCGGCCACGGCCAGCACGGTGGTGAGCAGCGCGTGCATGCACTGCTGCCCGTGGGAGTTTTGATAGTTGAGGTGCAGCTTGAGCCGGTCGCGCGTCCATGCGATCGCGTTCTCGGAATGATAGATGATGTGGTCGAGGATCTCCGCCCGTTCGTCCTCGCTGAGCCGGTGGTAGAGCCGATCATACGCCAGCGCCATGTTCTTGAGGCCCTGCTCGTTGTTGTACACGACCGTGTCATGCTGCCCGCGGTCCTCAAGGTGGTAGTCCATCCTGAAGGGCGCGGCGAACAGCGCCCACTCGCGCGCCGCCTCGGCATAGTGCTCCTCGCCGCTGATCTGCCATGCCATCGACAGGATGCCGGCGCGGTAGGAGGCGTCGCGCAGGTTGGTGTTCTTGAAACCGGCCGGGACGCGTGGCTCGCCGTCGACGAGATAGAAGACCTGCTTGCGCGAGGTGCCCGGGTCATCGGGCATCGGCTGCAGATCAAGCTCGGGGATCGAGACATCAAGCGATGCATCCGCGCGGGCCTCGATGCCCTGCCACGCCTCGCTCGCGACAGTCTCGCGCCGGGCGCGGAACTCGTCGAGCGTGTCGGGCGTGACGAAGATGCGCGGATGGTCGGGGATGTTCTCAATGATCTCGTCAGTGGGCGGCACGGGCATCTCGGGTGTATCTGCGGCAACGGTGAAGCTCTTGACGGCACTGGGTTCGGAGACCTCGCCCTCATCGGTCACGACGAGGTAGCGCCAGTGCCAGGTGCCCGCGTCGAGCACCTCCGAGTGGTTGTAGAAGGGCATGTCGATGCCCTCCACGTGGATGACCTCGCCCTCGAAATCGGGGCTCTGGCTCATCTCGAGCGTGTAGGTCGCGGCGCGGTCATCGAGGCGCCAGATCATCGATGGCGGGTTGGTGTTGGCGACCGCGCCATCCTCCGGCGAGAGTGGCGGATGTTTCGCAGGTTGTGGTGACATATCGGGTTCGAAGCTCCAGGCGAACGGGAGTGATACGAGTGCGAAAAAGGCGATTGTGATCGGGGTCCAGCGCATGAGTAAGCCTCCGGCGTGAAGCATTAATGGCGACGCTTCGGGACTGTCGTGACCTCTTCTCCGGCCCTCGCGGCGGGACCTGCGTGTTATTTGACGCCTGCAGGTTTCATGAGTTCGGGACGGGGGGATGGAGGAACGCTCCGTCGCGCCGGCGAAACGCGACGGACAGCGCACGGTAAGAACGTGGAAAAGGCCCCCTGCGAGGGCGCAGGGGCCACAACGGATACGGCTGACGACAACGGCAAAAAGGAGCACGCTACCATGCCAACACGCAGGCCAAACGTCATTCTCGTCATGACCGACGACCAGGGCTACGGGGAGCTTGGATGCAACGGCAACCCGTGGATTCAGACGCCTAACATCGACGAGTTCTACACCTCAGCCACCCGCTGCGAGAATTTCCACGTGTCGCCGCTGTGCACGCCGACCCGCGGGGCGCTGATGTCCGCGCGCAATCCGCT
>JBNJEK010000001.1:0-122317 GCA_051745855.1 Armatimonadota bacterium | reverse complement strand
CGGCGTCCAGGCGAGGCGCCTGGACTCCAGACTCGGGGCGAGATTTCCCCGGAAAGAGATAACACGGAGGCAGCCACCGACAGTCTGCGTTTACACCCGGGGACCGCGCAATGTTGACTTTCCGTGCCAGATCCGCTACGATCAGCCACGGAAACGATCTCAACCGAACCTGACCGTGGGCAAAGACCGTTGTCAGTGAACATTCCGCCCGCGGCGCGCATCAAAACTCGCGGACAATGAGCTACCACCTCACACAAATGACCTCGCGAGTGAGCGTCGTGGTCTGCTGCCTCGTCATGATGGCGGCCGCGACGTGTCATGCTGCCCTGCCCGAAGACGTTGACTCCCCCCCTGCCATCGACCGAGACGGCCGCATCGCCGAGACTGAGATGGCATACGATGAACTGATCGGGCGCATGCTCACCCCCATCGCCGAGATACGCCTCGGCCCCGGACGCGCGAACCAGGAACGCCTGATGCGCCGCGCTTCCAGTTCCGAACTCTCCTACACGATCCGCTCGCTGTGGGCCGGCATCGTGGAGTACGTCTTCCCGCCGCACGGCCTCTTCCGCCGCGAAGCCCCGCTTGCGCGCGTCTACGATGCTGCACTCCTCTCGGACCTTGAGCGCGCCCGCGAGCGGATGGCGACAGAGGACGTCTCACCGCTGACCATCGCCGCTCCGGTCCGTCGCGTGTCAGACGATCCGAGCGACTCGGCGAGGGGCGACGCGGCCGATGCCGCCGATGATCCCCCGTCGCCCGCGCCCGCCCGCCCGCAGACGCCGCCGCAGCCTGTGCCTCCGCCGGTTGCCATCCCCGAATTCGACTTCGAGGCGAACCAGACTGAGCAGGCTCAACTCAAGGAGCAGGCCGAGCTGGCGGCCACCGCCATCCCCGAAGCCATCGACCAGTGCACTGATGCGCTGGCGGCCCTCAGCGTCGCTGAGGAGGAACTCGCCCAGCGGCACCGCCTGCTGGAGCAGGGCGTACTCGCCGAGGAGGCCCTCCGCCCGGCAGAGGAACGCATCGGTGAGTTGAAGGCCACGTACAACCGCGCCGAGGCCGTCCTCAACGAAGCACAGGAGGGCTACGAGCGCATTGCGGAGCGGATCGCGGCACTTGAGGCTGAGGCAGAGGCGGCCCACGATGCGATCAAGGCGGCGCGTGAGGCGAGGGCCGCGCGGGCCGAGGCGCTCGCTCGCAGAGAAGAGAATGATGTGCAGCGCCGCCAGGCGGCGCCCCGGGCAACGCAGGAACCGCCCGAGGTCACACTGCAGGAGTCCGACCCGCGCCCCGAGTCGCAGAGCGCGGGTGAGGAAGCGGTGGCGGCCGGCGGAAGCGAACTCTCCACCGAGTCGGAAGAGATGGTGCAGGTCTATCACACTCCGGCGGAGATGCTGCACGTCGCAGCGCCCCGGTGGGAGGAACTGAACGCGGAGACGCCCGGCCTGGTCAGCGAGGTCCTCGCCGAAGAAGGCGAGACCGTGCAGGCCGGCGATGATCTGCTGCGGGTGGCGAACCTTCAACTTGCGGCCGTCAACGCGCGAGTCGATATCAGCGATCTGCGTCACTTCACCATCGGACGCTCCGTCACCATCGGCTTCAAGGAGTACGAGGGCTCGGTGTTCTCCGGCTGGGTTGATGAGGTGACGCCGATCCCCGGCACCGACGAGGCGGATGTCAAACTGCTGCTCGTCTGCCAGTCCGGTCGCTTCGCGAACGATCCCTACCTGGCCCTTCGCTGGATGACGCTTGAGGCGGGGGTCGGGCGCGAGAAGATCCCGTCGGAGTCGCTGGAGCCGGCGAAACGCGCTCGCGCCGGCGCGCAGACTGAGGTGCGGCTGGCACAGATGTTCCCCACGGTGGCTCCCGGCAGCCTCTACGCCAGGCGCGCGAACGAGCCGACCGAGCGAGTCGATGATCACTTCACGGGGCGCCTGCGGCTCCAGCCGATGGAGCGCCTGACCGCCTCGGATTCAGCCGCCGATGATGGCGCAGATCGCCTCACCGCTCTGTGGGAGTGGCGCAGGACATACATCGACGGGATGACGACCACGCTGCTCGACGATGGAACGTGCATCAGCTACCCGGCGGATGGCGATGCTTCAACCGCGGTGCGGCTGATGCTCGAGGGCAGCGTCAGCCATCGCCCGAACCTCTGCGCGGCCACGATGCGCGAGGCGCTCGGCTGGGGCCTCGGCGATGCGCATCAGTGGGCGACGAGACTGCCGCGTGTGGGCTACGTTCCTCGTGAGGATGGTCTGCCCCGGCCCGGCGACATCCTCGTCTGGCCGTTCACCTACGGCCCGAACCGCTCGCAGCACATAGGCTTCGCCGTCCGGCAGGGGCGAAAGCTGATGCTTCTGTCGAATCTCTCGGGCTCCCTCGGCACCACCGAGATCCTTGGCGGGTACATCGCGTTTTACAAGCCCGCCGATCAGCCCGCTTCCTGAGGCGAAACACTTTTGCGCGTTCCCCGGCCGCTCGGTCGGCTTTCCACGAGCAATCCTCGACGACGTTCACTTCCCGCTGCTTGCACCATCGGCCATCGCGTTGTACAATCGCTCCAGTCTCGGAGCATGCGATCTCACGGAGGAATTGTCATGCGCTTATCAGCACACCTCGTTACTGTCCTGCTTGCGGCGGCTGTCGTGGCCACCCTGACCACCGGCTGCGCCCGGGCGCAGATATGCCCCGAACTTTCGGAGATCGCGGCGGAACTTGACAGGATCGACGCCGAGATCGCCCTGATCCAGGATATGAACACGCTGCAACTCACCGAGCAGCAACTCCGCTTCCTCATCCCGGCGGTCGATGACTTGCGCGCCACCGCCATCCGACACGAGCAGCAGCGGGCGGAGGTTCTTGAGCAACTCAAGCCGCTGCTGCAGCGCCAGCGCGAACTCACCCTGCGCGACGAGCCGCTTTCCGACGAGCTCGAGGCTCAGATCGACGAGATCAACAACCGTCTCATGACCGTCGATGAAGAGCTTAACCAGGCTCTGCTTCCCCATGCTGAGACCTTCCGGGAGATTCTGACCGATCCGCAGACCGCCATCATCACAGGCGAAGAGGACGCGCGCCGGCAGGTGCTGGATCTGATCGAGTGGGTGCGCCAGCTTGACGACGCAGCGTTCGAGCAGGAAGTGCCGCCTCTGGCAGAGGAGCTTGCGGCCCCCGAGGTCGGGCTGAACGCGGAGGAGATCGTGGACCTGCTCGCAACGGTGCGCGCGATGACCCCCGAACAATATGAGCGCGCCGGGGAGGAGATCCAGGGACAACTGACCGAATTATACCGCCCGTCCGCTGAGGTCGCCGATCAGGTCATCGTGCAGGTCTTCCTGCATGAGGCCATGCCGACGGTCCTCGAGGACATGCTCGCGGTGGCGGCCGGCGAATGATCCGTCGTCAGCTTTCGCCGCCGCTGGATTTGTCGCTGTCGTTGCTTGTGTTAACGTCGTAGGGAGGTGCACGTACTGTGGGAACCCTCAAGGCCGCCGTTGTCGGCGTCTCCGGCATCGGGCGGTACCACCGAACCATCATGCACGAACTGGAAGACGTCGAACTCGTCGCCGCAGTCGAGAAGTACCCTGAACGCGAGAAGGTCGCCGAGCACGTTGAGGCCGTCAGGGAGTGGGGAGTTCCGCTTTTTGATGACATCATCCCCATGCTCGACGAGTATGCGGACGAACTCGACTACGTCACACTGGCCGTGCCTCACCACTGGCACGCGCCATATGCGATCGAGTGCCTCAACCGTGACATTCACGTGCTGGTGGAGAAGCCGGTCACGATCCTCGCGCAGGATGGCTGGGACATCGTGAAGCTGGCGGCGGAGAAAGACCTGCACGTCGCCGTTGACTTCCAGTACACCTCGTACCCGCACTCGCATCAGCTCAAGGAGTTCATCGCCGACGGTGGACTTGGTGAACTCACCGACGTCATCGGCGTCATGCAGTGGAAGCGCACCGACGAGTACTACGATCGCGGCCACTGGACCGGCAAGCGCTACGCGGACGGGCTGCCGGTGTGGGATGGCGTGATGATGAACCAGGCCGTCCACCTGATCAATACCTGCCTGCAGATGGGCTCTCGGGTCGAGGACCACGCGATGCCCCGCGCGGTGCAGGCCGAGCTTTATCAGGCACATCCGCACATCGAGGTGGAGGACCTCGCCGCACTACGAGCCGATCTTGGCGAGGCCACGATGCACTTTTACTGCACCACCAATTGCGACCAGCGCTACCGCACCGACCTCGACATCTTCGGCACGAAAGGTCGCGCGGAGTGGGACACGGACAAGGCGGTCGTCTACCTCAATGACGCCGACGAGGACGATGAGCCGATCGTCTTCGAGGAGCCGACCGACCGCGACGAGATCCACAGGAACCTGATCGCGGCGATCCGCGGCGAGACGAAGACGCTGCATGCTCCGGCTGAGGAGGCCGTTAAGGCCACGCTGCTGATCGACGGCGCCTACGCGTCGGCCGGCCGCATCCAGCAGGTCCCGTGGACGGAGATGGCCGGGATCAACTGGTTGATGGACTACTGCGCGGAGCAGCGCAAGCTCTTCAGCGAGGTGCTCGACTGGCCGTACGCGACCGACGCGGTGGAGATCACCGAGGACTTCCGCTTCGACGGGCTCGAGGACGACTGAGCGGCAACTGACAGTTGCCAGATAGCAGTTGCCGGTGAAATCAACGGCAACGGCCTTCAAAGGCCGTTGTCGTTGCGTGGCACGGGCGTCTCGCCCGTGAGCTGTTGCCGTTTGTCGTTGCGTGCCATCCCCCTGGCGGCACCGTGCGCCGTTGTCGTCGCGCCACCCCTCTACCCCGCCGGCACGATCTCAAGGTCGTCGATGTACGCGACCACCTCCGCGGCATTGAAGCTGTGTATCCACAGGTCCATCCGCGCTGTGTCTTCGGGAGTCTCGAAAGCAAATTCAAAGGGCACCCACTCCCCCGCCTCGCCTTCAAGTGAACCGACCGGCGGGATGTTCCCGCGCGCGTCCGATTCATTGAGCCTGCGGCCCGCCGCATCGTAGAAGCGGACGTACATCCCGATCCCCGAGCCGCTGACGTGACGCACCTTTCCGCGCAGCAGCCACGTCCCCCCGCCGTCTACCGTCATCCGCCCGGAGGTCACGTTTGACCCGGTCTCCTCAGTCTCGTCGGTGATCTTCAGTGAATGATCGCCCGAAGCGGCCTGCTCGTCGCTGATCTCCCCCAGCGAGCTTCCTCCCACCGTCCAGCCCTGCCCGCCGAGCGTGAAGTCACCGTCAAAGAGCACGCTGTCGCCTGTCAACCCGTAGTCACGCACCGGCCTGATGGTCGCAGTGACGGTGGCCTCGCCGACAGGCTCCGTCAGGCGGATCCCGAGCCGAGTCGGTTGCGCCCGCGCGTCCTCCTCGATCTCATCCACCACCAGTTCCCAGTCGAATTCGCCGGTGTCCACGCTTACCTGCGCCGCCCGATTCCCGTCAGAAATCAGCAGCGTCTGCGCGTCCCGCCGCTCCCATGCGCCATCAGTGATCAGCGCGGTCTCGAAGCTGCGCGGCTCGGAGAAGGCCACCGTGTCGGTCACTGTCAGCGAGCCGTCTCCCCCACGGTCGTAGACGAAAGCGCGTTCGAGCTTCGTCAGTTCCGGACAATCGTACGCGGCACTTAGATCCAGCGTCAGGCTGTCGCGCCCGTCGGTGAAATCGCTCGCAAGCACGACCGCCGCGGCGTCCCTGCCGGTGCGCTGAAGCTCGCCGGCCACCACGGGGACCGGATGCCCCCATGAGTTGAGCAGATTGCTCTCGTAGCGCCGGTTGCTGAAGGTCCGCGCGGTGTACACCTCGCTGCCGGGGTCCATCAGCACCGCCCTGTCCTCGACGACGGCCACATAGGAGCCTACGTCGTTGTGATTGTGATGCTCGGCGTTGTTCCCGCCTTTGAGAGCAACTCCAAGGAGCGCCGGGCTATCGGGCGCGGGCCGGCTGACGAGAATGCCCGCGTCCTCGAACCACGCGCGCAGAGGAGAGCCCAGATCGGCGCCCTCAATCACATCGCCACTGCTCGCGGAGTTCGGGAAGCCGAAGATCAGCGCGTTGATCAGACTCCCGGTCGTGCTGCTCAGCGGCAGGTCTTCGTAGTGATCCAGTCCCAGTGCGAAGCGCCGGTTGAGGTAGTACATCCACTCACTGCTGGGGCGGGCGTTGATGCTGCAGTCCGCGAAGGCCGGGGCGACGCCGCCGATGATCTGAATACGGGCGGCGAAGGTGGCCGGTGGGGCGACCTCGGGCAGGGCCATCATGTCAACGCCGCCGCCGGTCGCCTGGTAGATGGTCTCAGCGAGGAGTATGTAGTTGCCGAAGCCGTAGTTCCAGTAGCCGAGCCCCTCTGAGCAGTAGCCGTCCGTGGTGAATCCGCGCAGAAAGTTCCGCGAGTAGTGCTCGGCGGCCGCGACGTATTCGGCGCGCAGCGCCCTTTCCTCGATCTGCGCAAGCGCGGCGCCGGTCACTCCGGCGAGGCAGACCGCGTTCCAGTTGTTGGTGGTGTTCATCCACCAGTTGGGCTCGCGCTCACCGGTGTACATCGCCCGGTAGGGCTCAAGCACGCGCTCGGCGACGTTGCGTGCGATCAATTCGCGAGTGCCGTCGTCAAGCTTCTCGCCGAGCAGCCAGTTAGCGGTGGCCATCTGCCACCCGACCGACGAGGAGGCCAGGTCGATATCCACGCGCTCCTGATTGAAGTTCGCGAGGCTGCGATCGTGAGCGGGCATCACCCACGTTCGCTCCGCGCACAGCGCCTCGACAAGCTCAACGATCGCGGGGATGAAGCGCCCCTGATTTTCCGCGCACTCAGCGAGTACCAGCGGCGCCAGTCGTCCGCGGCGCTGACTGGCGACTCGCTGCCAGCGCGTGCGATTTCCGGTCTCGGAGAAGTCGAGGTAGAGTTCGTCAGGCTGCTCGGGGAGCGTCTGATCGAGAAACCCCTCGGCCCTGCGGATAACGTTCGCGTACGCCTCGGTCTCGGCGAGAGCGTCCCACGCCTCGCGATCGGAGGCCGGGCTGCCGAGGCCCTCGGGCGCCTCGGGGAGCATTTCGGCGATCTCCGCCACGCGCGCCGGATCCAGTGGATTCTCCTGCGCCGGCGCGTTCGTGGTGGCCAGCAGTCCGAGAACGATCATCGTCGCGACGAGCGGAAGCATATTCACTTTCAAGATCCCCTCCTGAAGACGGTCTCCGTCTCTGCCCGCACGCACTATTGTCCCACCCACGCGCGGAATCCTTCACCGGATGCAACAACGGCAACGACCTTTCAGCCGTTGCCGTCGCTGCCGTTTGCAGCCTTTCGCCGCAGTTCGCTGCAGTTCGCTGCCGTTACCCGAACCACACGCCGTAGCGGCGGTACATGTCGTTGATCAGGGAGACCGATCCCCAGACCACTCCGGCCGTGAAGAAGTGGCCGATCACCAGTCCAAGGAAGAACGGGATCGCCTTGCGGTACGCGCCCATCCCGCCAATCCGCAGGATCAGACTCTTGACCACGTAGATGATCAGGAAGGGCCCCCAGATCGGGTTCATGTAGGACATCACCATCACAAAGCCCAGCGGGTGCAACGGGAAGCGCAGGAAGACTGAGCGCAGCGCCACGAGGACGATGGTGATCGTGAAGCCCACCGCCCCGGCGACGGTGCGGTCCACATCCATCACCTTGTGCGACTTCACATTCGCAGAGAGCGCATCCCATGCGATCTGCGCGGATCGCACGCGGGCGCCACCAGCGGTCGTGCCGCCCTCAAGCACGTTCGCGCCGTAGGTGTAGTAGGCGTTGAGATGGATCGCGTATGCCCCACCGAGTCCGATGAGCATCGCCATTATCAGGACGAAGACCATCGTTCGCTGCTTGATCTTCGCCTCATCGGCGATCTTGAAACCCTCCATCTGGTAGGCGCTCATCGACGGGAAGTAGCCTCGCGCCACCCAGAAGAACATCCCCATTGCGCCCATGTTTTTCCAGCTTGTCCCTCGCTGGAAGGGCTGCGATCCGGCGATGCTGAACATCATCTCCCACGCCTGCGAAATCGGGAAGAGCCAGACGAGCGCCGCCCCGGCCTCCGCCCGCGCACGTGCGTATACGACCGCGAAGAGCGCGCAGATCGCGAAGTAGATGATCGCCACCCACCACCAGAGCCCGGCGGCGATGCCGAATACCACCATCCCCGCGAATCCGATGATCGCCGCGAAAACGGCCGTGCGATAGCTGAAAGGCTCGTGGCTGTCGTCGATCTCAGGCGCGTGGGTGAACGCCTTGCGCAGCACCGCCTTGAGATGATCGCGACCGATCCACAGGAGAATCAGACCGAAGGCGAGATAGCCGCCCCACGCCTGCTGCCGGTCGAACGGGAAGCCCGCTATGTCGTAGCCCACGCCGATCTGAAAGACGTTCGCAAAGCGCATCAGCAGCGCGAACACCCACACGGAGAGCAGGATGTCGGTCGGGACGAGGTAGCCGATGCCGAAGTTTTCGGGCCGCCACGCGATCTGAAGGCCCCCCAGGCCGCTCCACGGGCGTTCGGTGAAGAGTGTGCCGAAGCTGAATGCCTTCCCCATCGCCGGAATCGCGGGATTGTACGCGTTGAGCATATTCATCAGGTTGTAGAGGGCCGCGAGGATAAAGCCCGACCACATGATCGGATTCTTGAGGAATCCTCCGGCAACCCGGTGGCCGGTCTGGTCGGCCATGTCCAGCACCAGCCGCACAATGGGGAAGGTCAGATGCTCCTTCTCGATCCACTGCTGGCGGAAGATCATCATCAGCGCGTAGATGGTGACGAAGAGCGCGAGCATGAAGATAGTCCACGCGATCAGCGGGGTGCTCCACGCGCCCCACGGGATCGCACCCGTCTCGCTGCCCTCGTACATCGTCTGGATCACACCCTGATCGGGTGTCAGCCATGCGGGCAGATCCTCCATCAGCGTGTCGTATTCGTTCTCGGCCCCCGAGAAGTAGTGGGGAACCGTAAGCTGAGGGAGGATCTGCCGGACGACGCCGACCGAGGGCATCGAGACGGCGATTACGAGAAAAGAGTACACCAGCAGAACCTGGTGTTCGGGCAGTTGCGCGAACTTCGGGAGCTTGCGCAGGATCGGGCTGAGCGCGGTAAGCAGAAGCACCGCCGCGATGGCGGGGATGACGGGAACGCTCTCGCCGATCTGCGCTCCAAGCGCGATCAGGCCGGCGTTGAGCATCCAGACCAGCGATATGACAAAGAAGATCAGCGCGAGAACCGCGGCGCGGATCGTCAGCCCGTGGGCTTCGTTAAGCGCCTCCTCATCCCGCGCCCGGGGTTGGTCGACCTGAGCCTCATTTGACATGACGACTTCCTCCGTAGACCAGGCTGCATCATCTGGCGAGCAACATTAAGCGAGAATCCGCCCGCGGCAATGAGAACAGTAGCGAGCAGACGTGCTTCGAGGCGGACGCCGATCGTCGGGACCGTGCCAGCAGACGGCAGGTATTATAACACTCACAGGCGAAATCGCATAGCCCGCGCGGAAACGCGAGGCGCAGTACCGATCAGACGGGCCAGCATGGAGAGTGGGAAAATGCGCCACACAATCGCCATGTCGCTCATACTTACTGTCTCGGCAGGTGCAGCATTCGCAGAGTTGCCCATCGTGAACGACGGTGAACCGATCGCCACGGTCTACCACCTCGATCAGGATGGCGCCGCCGAGGTGGCCGCCGAGTTCCAGCACTATATTGAGGCCGTTTCGGGAGCCACACTGCAGGTGGAGCAGTTTGTTCCCACAGCGCTCGCAGGCCCTCAGCCCCGCCCGGCCGTGCTTCTTGCCTCTGGCGAAGAGGCCGTTGACGCAGTCGCCGACAGACTTCCGCAGGTGACGGATCTTCAGCCTGATGGCTTCGTCCAGGCGTCCGACGGCGCAGAGGATCTCCTTATCATCGCGCCGGATCTTGCGGGCTTGCGCTACGGCGTTTACGACCTCCTCGAGCAGCTCGGCGTGCGCTGGTACATGCCCGCTGAGATGGGCGAGCACATCCCACGGATGACCACAATCAGCTTCGAAGAATTCACGAATCTCGAGAACCCGGACTTCATCCTCCGCGACATGTGGCTCGCCTACGGCAAGCGCCCCGGGACCGAGAACGAGGACTATGAGACCTGGCGGATGCGCAACAGGATGGGCGGCGTGAAGGCGAAGATGGGTCATAACCTGGGCTCCATCATCAGCAGGGCAGATTACGGCGAGACCCACCCGGAGTACTTCCCGCTGCAGGACGGAGAGCGGAACGTCACCAGCGGCCACGGCTGGCAGCCCTGCACGTCCAACCCGCAGGTGATCGAGATAGCCGCCGAGAAGGCGCGCGCCGCATTCGATGCCGACCCGGAGCTGTGGTCGTACTCGCTCTCGCCCAACGACGGCTGGGGCGGCTGGTGCGAATGTGATGACTGCGTGGCCCTCGACCCTCCTGAGTTCAGGGACAACCCGCGCCACGGCAAGGCTCGCCGCATTCTCGTCTTCGCGAACCAGGTGGCCGAGTTGCTGGAGGAGACCCATCCCGATCGGCATGTCGCCTTCTACGCCTACGCGCCAACCGTGGAGCCGCCGGATGGCCCGCAGGCGCATCCGAACGTGGCGATCGCGGTCGCGCATTACGGAGGCGTCTCGGACAAGTTCAGACCGATCACCGACCCGGCCTCGCCGCGAAACGCGGGCTACATCCCGATCATTGAGGGCTGGGCGGAACTCACCGACCGGATCTTCGCTCGCGAGTACTACACCGGTCTCGTGCAGGAAACGGACGGCCTCGCCCGGGTCGCCGCCGCCTACGCGCTCGTCGAGGATATCCCCTGGTATCACGAACACAATGTGGTCGGCATCAACTCCGAGGCGCTGGGCATGTGGGGGAACGTGGGGCTGAACTTCTACCTTGCGGCGAAGATGATGTGGGACGTGGACACCGACGTCGAGGCGGTCCTCGATGACTACTTCGCGGGGATGTACGGCCCGGCCGCCACGCCGATGCGCGAGTACTTCGAGACTCTCCGCGACATCGCCCGCGAGCGCCATCAGAAAGGGACCCTCTTCACCGAGGAGGACTTTCCCCCACTGCGTGCGCTGCTCGATCAGGCTGCGGACCTCGCCGAAACACAGAAGCAGCGCCAGCGGGTGCAGCTTTCGCTCGATCACTTTGAATACGTGATACTGCTGCGACGGATGTACGAGTTCGCCCGCGAGGAGGACATTGCCGCGGTGCAGGAGTTCGTGGAGGCGCATCCCGACAGCCTCGGCTTCGACCGGAAGATGCACGCTCGCGCGATCAGGCCTCCGGATGCGACTGAGATCCCGGATGAACTGGCGTACGAAGGCCCCGAGGTGGCGCCTTCTTCGCAGGAGCCGCCGGCCCCGGATGCGCTGAACGTCTCCCCGGCCGTGCGGCATGAGTCCATCTGGCTTGCGATCCCGGGTGCAGGAGAGGCGTTTGAGGTGGCGATCTCCCCATCGCAGATGGGCCGCTACATGGATCCGACCGCCGCGGAACTGCTGGACCCGAGTGGAAACACCGTGGGGACCGTGAGCGTCGGAGTAAAAGCAACCGAGATGATCGAGGTCGAAGAGGCCGAGGCCGGGACCTACGTGCTGCGCATGAGCGCCGGGCCTCAGGCGGCGAAGGCGACATCGACCGCGCGAACATTCGTGCTCGTGGGAGCCGAGCACAACTTCGTGAGGCCGACACCGCGCCTCTACTTCCTGCCGGACCCGGATGCGAACGAATTGCGGGTGACACTCGAGAGCACGCCTCCGGGCGAGACCGCGGCGATCACCGTCCGGGATCCATCAGGCAGCGAGGTGTTCTCGGGCCACACTCACGATCAGGTCGCCGTGGTCGGCGAGACATTCGCGCTCACTGAGGAGAATCGCGGGGCCGCGTGGTCGCTGAAGGTGGATAAGGTGCCGGACGGATACATCGAGGACGCGATCGTGAAGGTGCAGGGCGCTCTCCCCTACTTCGCGACCGACCCGGCGCGACTGGTCATCCCGGAGGAATGAGCACTGCAGGGCGGGGACCTGCGCCCCGCCTCGGGCAGGGCACCCCTGTCCATCGGGAATCGGAGGAGGCACTGGATATGACACAGACAATCATTGTTGCGATCATCGTGCTCGCGGCCGTCGTGTGGGCGATCTGGAGCATCGTCCGACGGGCCGATCGAGGTGGCTGCGCCTCGTGCGGGAGCGCTGGCTCGTGCCCATACGCGAAAAAGGGCGCGGGAACCTCCGAGATGCCTGAAGACCCGCAGGTATGCGACTCAATCCGAGAGAAGACGACTGCCGCCACCGAGGACGACACCACGCCCGGAGGATAAGCGCCTGCTATCCCGTACATCAACGCGACCCGGCAGCAGTGCTGCCGGGCTCGCGCGCTGTCTGGGATCGATCAATCGAACGGAGGTGGCGGCGGAGGCCCGATGTCCTCCACGGTGATGGTCACCGTCTCCTGCGCCTGCCCCTGATTGCCGTCCGTGACCGTCACGGTGACGTTGAAGTCTCCGGAGGTGACCGGAGCGGTCCAGATGACACTCGCGCCGGATCCCTCAATGGTGCCGCCGCTTGCGGTCCAGGCGTAGCTGAGGCTGTCGCCGTCCGGATCCGTGGCATTCGCCTCAATCGCGACTGCGCTGCCGGGGAATGCACTGTCCGGCGCTGTGACCGACTGTATCTGCGGCGGGTTGTTGTCCGGCGGCGGGGTTGGCGTTGTGCCGTTTCCGTCTCCACCACCGCCGCCACAGCCCGAAAAGGCGAGCAATGCCGCGATCGCCACAAATGAGAGGATAGCTGTTGTGTTGCGAAGCCTCATGGTCTCACTCCATCCGCAGTAGTCTCTGTTCGCCGGCAGGGCATCCTGTGAGTTGAACTGCTGGTTAGACGTTGCCGTCCATCAGATGTTCCATGCCCACGCAATCTGTGCATATTCTATCCCACCATGCTCCTGAACGCAACACCGATCAACCACTCTCCGGGCCTCCTCTGCCCCGCCGGCACGACGCGAATCGCCCCAGAGCGATCTTCCGACCGCTGGTGAGGCACAAGCCCGCCCCCGGCCTCACGGCGGAAAAGTTCGCGGGAAGAGGCATCACGCTCTCAGGGCATCACCGGTGAACTCGCATCCACCGCCGACAGTTTGCGGCAAAATCCTTCCGACGGGGCTTGACAGGACGTCTGAGTCATGTATAATCACCGGTGTTAGCACTCTGGCCGTGTGAGTGCTAATGCGGGAGAAAACCCCCGACGTGGCGCCCTGAAGGGCGCGAAACGCCAAATCCACGGTTCTGCACGAATAAGCCAGAAGGTGGTGCGTACGATGCTGCAGCCTCTTGGAGCACGGGTGCTGGTTCAGCGCCTGGAAGCCGAAGAGAAGAGTTCCGGTGGTATTATTCTGCCGGAGGCCGCGCAGGAGCGGCCGCGTGAGGGAAAGGTCATCGCTGTTGGTCCCGGTGAGATCGGCGAGGACGGCGAGCCGATGGGCATGAGCGTCGAGGAGGGCGACGTGGTCATCTACGCCTCATTCGGCGGCACCGAGGTCAAGATTGATGGCGAGGAGTACCTCATCATCAACGAGAACGACATCCTCGCGGTCCGCGAGTGACAGCACAGCACGACAAAACAAATTACCCTGAGGAGGGATACTCATGGCGAAGAAGCTTGCGTTTGATGAGGAAGCGCGACGCGCTCTTGAGAGCGGCGTCAACCAGGTCGCAAACGCAGTGAAGGTCACGCTCGGCCCCAAGGGCCGCAACGTGGTCCTCGAGAAGAAGTGGGGCGCCCCCACCATCACAAAGGACGGCGTCACCGTCACGAAGGAAGTTGAACTCGAAGACGAGTACGAGAACATGGGCGCGCAGCTTTGCAAGGAGGTCTCGTCCAAGACCAACGACGACACCGGCGACGGGACCACTACCGCGACGGTCCTCGCCCAGGCGATCGTCAAGGCCGGCCTCAAGAACGTCGCGGCCGGCGCCAACCCGATGCTGCTCAAGAAGGGCATCGAGGAGGCGGTCAAGGACGTTGTAGCCGCGATCCGTGAGCACGCGATCGCGATCGAGGGCCGCGATGAGATCGCCCATGTGGCGGGCATCGCAGGCAACGACCCCGAGATCGGCGAGATCATCGCGGACGCGATGGACAAGGTCGGCAAGGACGGCGTCATCACCGTCGAGGAGTCCAAGGTCGGCAAGACGGTCGTTGACGTGGTCGAGGGGATGCAGTTCGACAAGGGCTACATCTCCCCCTACTTCGGCGGCGAGAGCAACGAGGCCGTCCTCGAAGAGCCCTACATCCTCCTGTATGAGGAGAAGATCTCCGCTGCCGCGGACATCGTCCCGGTGATGGAGAAGGCCGCATCGGCTAACAAGCCGCTGCTGGTCATCGCCGAGAACGTCGAGGCCGAGGCGCTCGCGACCCTCGTCGTGAACAACATGCGCGGGACCGTCACCTGCTGCGCCGTCAAGGCGCCGGGCTTCGGCGACCGCCGCAAGGCTAACCTCGAGGACATCGCCACCCTGACCGGTGGTCGCTTCATCTCCGAGGACCTCGGCATCAAGCTTGACAGCGTGCAGCTTGAGGACATGGGCAGCGCCGAGCGTGTCGTTGTGACCAAGGACGACACCACCATCATCAGCGGCGCAGGCACGCAGGAAGAGATCGACGCCCGCGTGGCCCAGATCCGCAACGAGATCAGCAACACGGACTCGGACTACGATCGTGAGAAGCTCGAGGAGCGGCTCGCGAAGCTCTCCGGCGGCGTAGCGGTCATCAAGGTCGGCGCGGCCACCGAGACCGAACTCAAGGAGCTGCAGCACCGCTTCGAGGACGCGCTCTCGTCGGCCCGCTCGGCGATCGAAGAGGGCGTTGTGCCCGGCGGCGGCGTGATGCTCGCCCGGGCCAGCAAGATGCTCGACAGGGCCCGCGATCGCGTGCGCGGCGAGGCGAAGGTCGGCGTGGAGATCGTGCAGCGCGCGATCACCGAGCCGCTCCGCCAGATCGCGACCAACGCCGGTCACGAGGGCTCCGTCGTCATCGACAAGGTCCTCAGCAACGACGATTTCAACTTCGGCTTCAATGCCCTCGATGAGGAGTAC
The DNA here is from genome assembly GCA_051745855.1 of Armatimonadota bacterium. Classification (GTDB taxonomy): domain Bacteria; phylum Armatimonadota; class Zipacnadia; order Zipacnadales; family UBA5352; genus UBA5352. Next base: position 107,167 of record JBNJEK010000001.1, on the reverse strand, counting down.
GAGGACATGGTCGAGGCCGGCATCATCGATCCGGCGAAGGTCGTCCGCTCGACGATCGAAAACGCCGCGTCGATCGGCGCAATGCTGCTCACCACCGAGGCACTCGTTGCCTCTATCCCCGAGCCGGAGCCGGCAATGCCTCCGGGCGGCGGCGAGATGGGCGGCATGGGCGGGATGGGCGGCATGATGTAAAGCCGCTTCCCCTCTCGCGGGCAGGATGTCCGCGCCACACGCAACAACCAGCGGGCGGCCCGATCGGGCCGCCCGCCTTACGTGTACGCCGGGTGCCACTCAACTCGATGAACCGCTCACGTCCGCTCCCGCCGTCCGAAGCGCCGACAGCAGGCACTCCGGGTCGTCGCTGCCGACGGTGTATGTTTTGCCAATGTGCTCGAAACGCACGCCCTGATTGCCGCGCTCGTTGAGGCAGTAGCCCTCCTCGCCGCGGCGGATGCCCCATCCGCCGTAGTGGCGCAGCGGCCTGAACGTGACGACCCGAGCCTGACTGATCTCATTGACCGGGAAGATCCAGCGCGGCCAGCCGAAGTATCCGAAACGCACCTCCATGGCTTCTGAGGACACGTGCACCGTCATCGGCATGAAGAAGCCGTAGAGACTGAGCAGAATCACGATCGGGATGATCAGCCACCATCCTCCGGTGGCGGCAGGCGCCGCGATCATCGTTGCCAGCGATGCGGCGATGCACACCACCACGATCACATGCACCCACCACATCGTCTGCTGCGTTTCCTCATGGATCGCCGCGCTCACGCCAGTTCGCTCCGCCAGCGTTGCTCGATCCGCAGAAGCTCACGTTCCGTGTACTCATCAAGTCGCGATGAGGTCGGCTCAGCGAGGATCTCGGCCACCCGCTCCCGCGCACGCTCAACAGCTGTCAGACCGCCCGCCGCCTCCCAGCCCTCCCGCCGCCCGACAAAGCCCAGCGACGGCTCGAAGAGCTCAGTGCGGAAGTGCGCCAGCGTGTGCGGGTGGCTAAGGTAGTCAGGCTCCGCACCCATCTCGGCGATCGCATCGTATGCCAGCGCCGCATCCTCCACATCCGGGGCGCGCGCGGCCCGAAGTGCGATCCCCGCGATCTCGTCGTCGATCACCATCATCTCCGGCGACAGCGCGCGCTGCGACTCAAGCTGCCCCACGCCCCAGATGATATTCACACCCGCCATCGCGTGCATCAGCCCCACCGTTGTCTTCTCCCACGCCGCCTGCTCGTCACAGACCATCGACTCGGTGCTCATCCACGAGGCGCTCGGCAGGCCGTGCATCCGTGCAAGTTCCGCGCCGACCGCGCCCATCAGCCCGTTCTCAGGTCCGCCGGTGCGAGTGATTGCCTGGCGCATGTCCATCGTGTGCGAGAATCCGAGGTTGAATACACTCGGGCGGCCCGGCTCGAGAAGCTGGAGGATGACCACCCCCGAGAGCGCCTCGGCGTTCGCGAGCATCAGCGTCCCGCCCAGCGTGACCGGCGAGGTCGCGCCGGCGGTCGGTTCGGAGTTGATCATCATCGGGACGCCGTGGCCCGAAGTCTGCGCGAACATCTCCAGCCCGGGCTCCGTCCAGTGCAGGGGGCTGACGATCGTGTAACCAAAGCTGACGACCGGCCGCTCGCGCAGGGGCTGCGGATCGGCGAGGACCGCTCCCATCTCGATGATCGCGGCACCGCCGCGCGGCGTGTAGATGCACGGCCGCAGGTGCTTGCGCGTGTGCTGGGCCAGCAGCCGACAGCCGGTGAAGTCGCGAAACTGCGCCGGTATCTCGCTGATCGTCGGCGCCACCGCCGCCTGCGTGTGCTCGAGCGCATCAGTCACCCGCGTGAGCGCCACGAACTCCGGCTCTTCGATCGGCCGAGCCTCGCCACCCTCCACGTAGTGCAGGGCGTTTCCGGTCCAGAAGACGACGTCGCCCCCCGGTCCGATCCGCGCCGGCTCACCCTCCACCGGCGCGAGCAGCACCTCCGACGGGGCCTGCTCGACGCACTCGCGGACAAGCTCACGCGGAAACGCAATCATGCCCGTCGAAAGCTCCCGGCAGCCGGCATCGAGGAGCATGCGCGTGATCTCCGCGTGATCGATCCGCACCCCGACCTCCTCGAGCAGATCGAGACTGCGGGCATTGATGCGTTCGAGTTGCTCAGGTTCCATCAGCCTCATCTTTGACACTCCTCGCGGCGATTCTGCGCAGGCTCGCTGTCACTCACGCATCTTACCGGTGCGCGTCGTGGCGGCAACATGCCCGACCGCCACGATGCAGTTCGCCTGCGACCCTCCGGCAACCTGCAGCGCGATCGATACCCCTCCAGATGTTGCGCGCAATCTGTCGTCGGTCGTCCAAATCACGAGAGGATTCCCGGTGCAGGAGGGGAAATAAGCGGTACTACTGGCGATAGTTGACGCGCGGGAGCGGCTGACATGAACGAGAGCGAGCGGACCGAAGCGATCAAACGCGCTGAGGAGCACATATTCTCCATGGGGCTCGGCGATGTGGCGGCACAGATGAGCCTGCTGAACATGAGCTACGGACTGGCGAAGATGCACCATGTGCTGGAGGAGCTTGGTCACCCTTCGGATGCGACCTTCATCGGCACACCGGACCTGACCATCACGCGCAATGAGGAGCGATGGAACGCCGGAGTGGGCTACGGCGGCAAGATCACGTGGGGCGAGGGCGACCGCGAGGTGGTCTTCCTTGACGTCAAGCCGAACTGCTGCGGGATGCTCGTGGGCGGGCTGCAGGAGCCTCCGACGCTCGAGTCCGTCGGCGAACGCCTTGATGCGATGCTCGATGACCGCGCGGAGCTTGACGGGGTCGCGATCAACTGGGACATCGGGACGGGCAACCACTTCGTCGATGTCATGCGCGTCGAGCCTGTCGATCCGGAGGCCGATCTGCCGCCGTGGTGTTTCGTGCTGCATTTCTCCGGTGGAGAGCTTCGCGGCGACAATCCGCTCGGGATGGGCCTCTACTGGCATGCCAGCGCGGACCTTCAGCACCGCATGGAGGTCTTTGAGACACCGTGGGGGCCCTGCCGAGCGCTCCTGGGCGATGATGCGCGTGAGTACTGGGAGTTCTTCCAGCGCGCCGATCAGTTCATCGCCCGGCGCCGCCTGATGGCCGCCGAGCGCCTCTTCGACGACTTCAGGGTGATCGCCAATCTTCACCACCAGGGGCTGGTGAATCCGAACGCCGTGATACTCGGCTGCCAGGACACGTCTCGCGGCGGGCTTCTCCCGGTGATGCTGCGCGAGAACACGCCGGGGTACCTCTTCCACGCACTTCCGAACCTGACCGAGCCGATGATCGATGTGCTTGGCTGGCGGGAGCGCGCGAGCCGTCACAGCGTGCTCGAGCACATCCGGGGCGCGAACGTCATTCCGCACGGCGCGGGGTACATGCTTCCGGATGTGTCGCACGTCGCGAGCGTCCATGAGTTCAATGATCGCCGCTACTACGAGGTGGAGACATCCGACCACGGGGTGCGGATCATGCTCGGCACCCCGCGCGATCTCACCTACGCCTACCGTGGACGCCGCGTGATCCTCTCAAGCGTCGAGTATGCCCTCGGCGAGATCGCCGCGCGTCTGATGCCGGTGTACGTGCTGAAGGCGTGATATGTTGGCTCAGTGAAAGGCCGTTGCCTTTTCCTCCCCCTCGTCCCGCCTGACCCTGCATCGTTTGCAGCGTCCAGGGAGAGGGGGACTGAGGGGGTGAGGCCGCCGTCACCGGAACATCCGGAAGTTGTTCGGGTTGACGCCCGCTTCGCGCATCAGGTCCGCGGCCCGGTGGCGGTAGTCCACAACGACCTCCGCGCGCTCCTCGGGCGTTTCAGCCTCGACATCCGCCTCAACGAGGCCCGCGACATCATCCCACTGAGGATTGTTCGCAATCGCCCAGACGGCGATCTGTGCGACCGGATGCGGCGGATGCGAACGTCCGACCTGTTCCGCCAGCGCCGCCATCCGCGGTTCAGGGCAGCAGACCGGGTTCATGCGGTCTCGCCGGGTAGGCGCGGGGAGATCGTAGTTTGTGCATGCGGTGGGGATTGTAACGTACGCGATGTGACTGCGCGCCAGGTCGATCGGCACCCAGCCGAGCGTGGTCATCCCCTGCACGTCATCCCGCTGGGCCCAGAACTGCGTCCCGGGTGAGACGACGACCTTCTCCGGCCCGAAGGCGCTCCGCCGAATGCGCGCCTTCACCGAATCGTCGCCGTTCCCGTAGAACGTCGCGTCGATCTTCCCGGTGCCGAGGGCGTCGAGCAGGTCCATCGGCGCGGGCTCCTGCTGTGCCTCAGCGGGAGCCGCCGTTAGCATCGCCAGCGCGCCGAACATCATCATCGCGACTGTCATCCGCCTGATCATCGCGCCCACCTCCGCGCATCCGCGTGTCATCACTGGTATATTGGACGCGCGAGCCCTCCCCGCGGTTTCACTGTCGCGACTGCGCCTCCGTACCAGGAAGTTCGCGGATCAGGCGCCTGTTTCCTGTCTCCGGATCGTACGCCTCCACCGTCCGCCCGCGCAGCAGCACGATCTCGCCGGAGGCGCTCCAGCCCTGTACCTGGTCGGTGGGCTCGATCGACAGCTTGCGCAGGTTCGTGCGATCGGGATCGGCCAGCCACCACTGGCGCACCGGGCTCATCCGGTCTGCGCCGGGTTGGAGCGTGAAGATCAGCGCATGTACCCGCTCACTTCGACAGGCCCCTATGCCCGTGCGCGTTACGCGGGTGCATCTCCAGCATCACATGCTCCTCGCCTGACTCCACGTCTACTACCGTCACATGTTCGTCGCCACGCCCTGTGAAGACCAGCCGGTCCTCGCTGATCCAGTGCACGTCGCTGATCCGGGATCGAACCGCCACCTGGCGCAGATCCGATTCATTCATATTCGCCACCCAAAGGCTGTACTCGCGGGTGTTGTCAACATCGTCCCGAAGAGCAGAATCCCTTCGCAAAGTCCTCCACCCGATCAGCATCATTCGCGTGCCATCCGGCGACCAAACGTCGTGGTAGATCCCCCATCCTTCAACCCCGACCCGTCGCGCGACAATCCGTCTCACGGTCTCCAGGGACGGGACCTCGACTATCTCGACGTCTCCCGAATCCGAGAGGGCGATGTACTGCCCGTCCGGAGACCACGTCCAGGGAATCGCGTCCTGGATCGCCCGCCGCGCGTCTCCTCCCAGCTCCTCGATCACCGCCCAGTTCATCGGCGGCTCGCCCCCAACATCCCTCGACGCATACCACGCAACCCAGTGCGCATCGGGGGATACGCGTGGGGAGGCGTTCTCTGCCCCTCCAGGTGGTCCGGAGACCAGCCGCGTCTCGCCGCTTCGCAGGTCCGTCACCCACAGCGCATCTTCCTCTCCGATGTCGGCGCTCGTCCAGTAGACCTCGCTCTCGTCCGGTGCGAACCGTAGCGGTCTGATGGCTCCGGGCTCCCGGTCCGGCCCGCGATCAATCCGCGGCAGCCGCAGGTCCAGCGGCTCGATCTGTTTCCCGATCCGCAGCACGTACGGGGGGACGCACAGCAGCCGCCCCGACGGCGACGCGAGGGCCCTCTCCGCCCGCGAGCGCACCGGCAGCCTCCGCAGGCCCCCGGACATGTCCGCATACCAGAGCACGGCGTTCTCATTTCCAGCGCGAGCACCCCATGCCACTACTTCACCCGGACCTGCCGTGTCCACAGGCCATGAGGGCCAACGTGCGAGGCATCGGACCTCGCCACCGTCCGCCGGCAGCCACCACAGCCGCCAGACCTCGGCCGACCACGCGTAGATGTATGGATCCCAGACCAGCACCGCCCCATCCTGCGCGTCCGCTATGTACGCGCCGGTGACATCAGTCCTGTCACCCTCGCCGAACACCAGAGCCGCCACCAGCAGCGGTGGGATAACGGCCAGCGCCAGTCCTCCCAACCAGCCCGCACCTGTGCGCATCCGCGCACCATGCTCCAACGGCGGGTGTCTCACCGTGGCGGCCGCCGACGCTCCCAGGAACACAGCGCTCAGCGCCAGCGCTATCACCGTTGTCGGGACCAGCGTCAGGCGGACCGTCGCCCAGTGCAACCCCAGCAGCGGCCCCCACAAAGGCCCAACGATGCCCTCCAGAATGGCCCACATCCCTGCGAGTACCACCCCCAGCGACACCACGCCCATGATGAGCGCCCCCAGCGGCGTCGCCGTCACTGACGAGGCCGCCATCCCCGCCGCAAGCAGCAACAGACACACCGCCGCGTGCAACACCATTGGCGACACCCCGGCCGTCCCCTTCTCAACGGCCTCCGCGTTTATCCTCAGCACATCCGGATCAACCCACGCCGTCGCGTACACCACCAGCCCGTAGATCCCCGCAAGCAGCCCCAGCGCCACAAGCGCCTTCGCCGCCCCGACCTGCCTCGCCGAGACCGGCCATGAGCGCGCAAACGGAACCTCCCGGTGTGCCCGCTCCGACGCGAACATGTGCGCCCCCAGACCCAGCGCCAGCAGCGGCAGCAGCAGAAACCAGAAGATCATCGCGCTGCCGTGCACATCCGGATCGATGAGGCGCCTGTACCCCGTCCAACCGACCACCGTCGCCGCAAGCAGCCCCAGCGCCATCAGGACCGGTACCCGCAACCTGCGAAGCTCCCTGACGATCAGGGCTGCCATCCCGGCCAGTCCTCCCACTGCATCGGCGTCTCGTAGAGTAGTTCCTCGGTGCGTGCCTCCACGTCCAGTGAGCCCAGCCAGCGCCCGTCGCGGATGAGCAGCACGTGCCCGTCATCGATCCACCCGCACATCTTCAGCCCCTCGTTCCACGGCTGTTTCAGCACCTGCCGCACACCAGAGCCGTCCGCGTTCGCAAGCCACATCCTCAGCCTCGTGCTCCCGAACGGCCCCGTCCGCGAGAACGCTGTCCAGAACACCCGCCGCGTGCCGTCCGGCGAGTTCTGGTCGGCATCCCCTTGCTCCGCCACCCACTCGCTCAGTTCCGTCGACCCGGCCTCCCTCACCGCGATCTCGTTCGCCACCACCATCTTTTCGGTGTCCGCGACAACGATCCGGTTGGCTCCGTGGAGCCACAGATACCGCCCACCCCCGGACCACGGCCGCCCCATTGGCGCCGCCTGCTCCACCAGCAGCGACTCGCCGTCGGTGACCCGCACAACCTCCGTCTGCACGTCCATTCCGTCCGGCCCGAATCCCATCCCCGGCGCCTGGGGCATCGGACGATCCGGACCGGAGGGCATCCCGGATCCGACGGCGCTCTCCATCTCGCGCTGCATGGTCCCCACCCACACGACGACCGACCCGTCGGGGTTGATCGTAGAACCGTAGTTCGCCCACGCCGGACCGGCTGCGTACACTGCCACCGATCCCCCGGGGATCTCCTGGCGCCAGAAGGCCTCTCTGCCTTCGTCCTCACCGCTCGTTTTCCCGCGCAGGAACGCCGCATCCCCGCTCACGTGCCAGCACTCAACCTGGCTCGGCTTTGGCCGCGGCAGCTCCCGCGCCGCCAGAGCACCCGACAGCTCGATCAGCTCCGGCCGGTCGTAGAGCCATCGTCCATCCGGCGAGCGGTGCCGCCACGCGTACGCCGTCTCGATATCGGCCTCGCGGTTCGCCAGCCACGGGCCCTCCGGACCGTCGCGCAGCCAGATGCTGCTTTCCCGCCAGCCGACGAGGAGCGTCGACGCACCCGCGCCGCGCCCGATGTAGTTACAGGGCCAGCGTGCCACGAGACTGAGGTCGCGGCTCTCCGGCTCCAGCATCCATGCCCGCGCCATGTGAATCTCTCTAACCGAGTCGAAGATCGGTTTCGGGCTGCCCTCCAGAAACACAATCCTCCCGTCGTCCAGCGGCCGCGCCCAGACCAGGAAGCGCACGTCGTCCTCGGTCACACGCCCGAAAGGAAAGCACCCCGCCACCACCAGCGCAAACGCGACCGCCGTCAGCACCGGCCACGTCACCAGCGTCACCGCGCGTCTCAGCCCCGTCTCAAGCGCCGCCCCCTTCCGCGAGGCCAGCCACGATGCCCCGAGCGCCGCCGCCGACAGCGCCAGCCCCAGCCACATCAGCAGCGTCACCGCCACGCCGCTGGGCCTCGCGATGTGGATCCCCAGTCTCGGCCCAAATGCATCCGCAACCGGGATTTCCAGCAGCAGTACCGATCCCCCACCCGCCAAGCCCAGCAGCACCGCCCCCAGCACGGTCGCGCCGAACGGGCTCGCGGCGAAGCCGCCCACCATCATTCCCACGCTCAAGGACAGCAGGCAAGCGGCAGTGCTCGCCAGAGCCATCGGGCGCTCGTGAACGCCGACCGGACTAAAGAACGCCTGCGGCCCTCGGCCGGCCGCGACCGTGGCAATAGCCGATGCCACGCACAGCGCGACCACGAGGATCAGCCCCGCAAGCACCCGTGCGCGCCAGATCCCCCCCCGGCTGACGGGCCACGCGCTGGCGAACTGCGTCTCGCGCGACCCGCGCTCGGCGGCCCCCAGCGACGCCCCCGCCGCCAGCGCCAGCAACGGCGTCACCAGCGTCCAGAAGTCCGCGATCCGATACGCACCATGCCCGCGGTCGCCGAGCCACACCAGGTCTACCGACACCGTCACCAGCAGCGCCCCGGCCGCGATCAGCATTGGTGTTCGCAGCCGTCGCATCTCTCGCCAGATAAGTGCCTTCATGTTAGCCCCCGCGTCATTGCGTCGCTGTCGTCACGTGGCACGGGCGTCTCGCCCGTGCGTCGTTCGACCGCCCCACCCCACTATCATCCGTCGTTTCGTAGGACAGGCTTTCCAGCCTGTCGCCGTTGGTCGTTCGGCCCTTCGCCAAGCCGAGAAATGCACAATGTCCAACGGCATTGGCAGGCTGGAAAGCCCAAAGGTCGCTTGCGACCTCCCTACGTGACGGCGGATGACAGGGATCGTCGCCCGCCGTCCGATGGTTCACTCAAACGGATCCCGCTCCAGCGCCTCCCGCAGCGCCTCGGGCGTCATCATCTTGGCGTGGCCATCAACGAAGCCTACCGTCACATAGTCACCGTGGATGGGCTGTTCGGGCACGGCCTCCACGCCACCCGCCGGCGCCTCGCCGACCGCCAGTGTCTCGAACATGATCACCGTCTCCGCCGGGTTCGTGATATTGGCAAGGGCGGCGTCGTAGAGACGCTCATTGAACGCATAGCCGACAGGCTGTTCGGGTCTCGACGGGCACGTGAAGATGGCCCGGCTCTTGAGGTAGGGGTAGAGTTCCTCAGGCCACTCGCCCCGCACCCGCCCGGGCTGCACGAGATGCTCGCCCCAGTCCTGCGCGTACATCAGCGCCGCGAGACAAAGCTGCTTCATATTGGAGAGGCAGGCGCTTGCCTGCGCCTCCCTCCGGGCCTGGTCAAGCATGGGATCGAGGTACGTCCCGAGGTCCGCGTCCGATGCCGTCTCCGTCCGGTAGCGCCCGCTCTGCATGACTTCCAGCGTCTCCGGGTCGATCCGGTAGACCCACCCGTTCTCAGCCACGAAGAGCGCATCACCGTGTGCGGTGATACCAGTCCCACCTCCGCCCTGCCCCAGCAGCGCCGGCTCCATCATCTGCATGACAGGATCGTCGCTAAGGCGGCTGAGCAGCAGCAGCCGCTGCTGCATACTCAGGCCCGGTGAGGTGATGATCGCCGCCTCCAGCGCCTCACCGGAGCGCATGCCCATGGCGCGATAGCTCTCGATCCGCCGCTCCAGCGCCTGCATGGCCGCAATCTCATCGAAGTCGTCCTGCGCCTGCGCCACCATCGGCAGCGCCACCAGTATGATCAGTCCAACCATCAGTGTGCTTCGCATCGGTGTTCCCTCCCGTGCGCCGTTGTCGTTCGCCCATCCCAACACCTATCATTCGCCGCCGTTTGTAGGACAGGCTTTCCAGCCTGTCGCCGTTCGTCTTTCGCCAGAGCACAACGGCACGATGTCCAACGGCAGTGACAGGATAGAAATCCTGTCCTACGTGACGGCGGATGATGGTTATCGTGCCAAGTCCGCAGCTTCCGGCACCTTTCGCACGTGCGCCACGAAGATGTCCTCCAGCGAGCAGCCCTCCACGTCAAGCGAACTCGGCCCCAGCGCCTCCAGCGCTGCCCGCGTCTCATCCGACCAGCGCTCCACCGTCAGCACAAGCTGCCGCTTCGAATGCTCCGAAGCCAACACGCCGTCGATGCCCTCAGCCGTCGGCGCCTCATCCTCAAAGTTCAGCACAACGCGCCGCACCCGCGATTTCAGCGCCTCCAGCGGCTCCTGCACCAGCAGCGCGCCCTCGTGGATGATGCCGATCCAGTCGGCCACGCGCTCCACGTCGTCGATGATGTGCGATGAGAGGAAGACTGTCGTGCCGGTCTCCTGCAGCACCCCCACGATGCTCTCGATGAACTCTCGCCGCACCACCGCGTCGAGGCCCATCGTTGGGTCGTCGAGGATCAGCAGGCGCGGGTGCGAGGCCATCGCCAGCGCCAGCGCGAGCTTCCCCTGCATCCCCCGCGACAGCGCACCGACCTTCTGCCGCAGTGGCAGGTCGAAGCGCTCGATCAGCGCGTCCGCGGCGTCGCTGTCCCAGCGGGGATGGATGCTCGCGCCGAACCACACGATCTCGCGCACGGTCATCCAGTCATACATCTGCACGCGCTCGGGGACGTAGCTCACCACGCGTTTCATCGCCACGTCCTCGCGCAGCGGGTCGAAGCCGAGCACGCGCATCTCGCCGCCGCTCGGTTGGAGCATGCCCATGAGCATCTGGATCGTGGTGGTCTTCCCCGCCCCGTTGCGGCCGAGGAAGCCGTAGACGCTGCCTGCGGGCACCTGCAGGTCAATCCCATCCACCGCCAGCACGCGCTTGAAGCGCTTCGTCAGGTCCATGGTACTGATCGCGAGTTCACTCATCTCTGCTCACCTTCCGCGAGGATGCCGCCCACTTGAAGCCGGTCGCGCTCTTTGCGGCCTTCAGGAACTCCTCTTTGCTCAGCCCCGCCTCACGCGCCAGGCGCGCGGCATCCTCCAGCCGCTCGGCGAGGATCCTCCGCTGCTCCTCCTCACCGATCGCATCGGCCTCGTCGGAGACGAAGGTGCCGGAGCCCTGCCGCGCCACCAGCAGGCCCTCTGCCTGCAACTCGCGGTATGCGCGGGCGACGGTGTTGGGGTTCACGCGAAGCTGCTGGGCAAGGTCGCGGACGCGTGGGGCCTGGTCGCCCGGCTGCAGGACACCGGTGGCGACGGCCCGGTGCATCTGCTCCATGATCTGCGCATAAAGCGGCGTGCTGGATTTCGGATCGACTTCGATGTACATTGTATTAGTATTATCATACAATTGCACGGCCAGTCAAACCCGTTACAGGTTAACATTCTGCGATAATCGTTGTCGGCCGAAGTTGATGGAGGAAGACGGCGGGTGAAAGAGGAATGCCCGCAATGTTGCACTACCGTGAAGGGCACTCCCTACCAGGAGGCTGCAGTTGCCTATGAAACGATCATCCCCTGTCATCATCGTCGCCGCGACCATCGCCGTCTCCGCCTTTCTCGCGAATGCCGCTGATATCTCTGAAGATGATGTGCTGCTCAAGACTGAGATCGAGTCGTGGGGGCGGACGGCCGGCCTCTCCCCCGTCGGCTATCCGGAGGCCTCGGGTGGCGTCGCGATGGCGATGAGTTCCGATGCGGTCGCGGTCGATGCGCTGGAGCTTGAGGCGGGAGAATACTCGCTCGTGCTGTGGCAGCACGGCCCCGCGCCTGACGCCGATGGATTCTTCGTGGAGATCGCCGGGGACCGTACCAGGTTGCTCGGAACCAACGACACATGGGGGACGCTGGCGCTGCCTTTCACCGTGCCCGAGACAGGCGGGGTGGCGATCGCGATCATCGGGCAGGAGCCCGGAATGACCATCGATCGAATCGCGGTGGTACGCGGCAGCTACGATCAGAGGCGGGATTCGCCCGTCGAGATCGAGTTCGCCGACATTCCCGGTGAGACTTCTGGTGATCGCATCGGACTCGACCAGGTCGAGCGCCTCGCGACACCCGCGCGGCTGGCCGAGCCTCCCACCGCGCCCGTGGTGGCAGACGCGAATACGGTCCTGCAGGAGGACTTCGAGGCCGAGTGCCAGGTGGTCGGCGAGCACCACTGGATCGACGGTCCCTTCGGCCGGGCGCTTGTGCTCGAGATGCCCGACGGTCGCTTCGACATAGACGCGAGCAGCCTTGAGATCGGCGAGCAGGGCACGATCGAGTGGTGGGTGAAGACCCGGGAGGCCGCGCGCGTGTGGTGGGACCAGGGCTGGCACTACTTCCTGCACCTCGCCCCCGCCGAGCCTGGGGGGACGCAGCTTGACCTCGAGAAGCACGTCGGGAGCCTGCAACTGAGCGTGACCCCGGACGGCGATCCCTACGAATTCACTGAGGGGACGCACGAGCGGGCTCAGTTGAACTCATCCGGTCTCAGCAACGAAGACTGGCATCATCTGCTTGTGTCATGGGATCTGCGCGGCGACAGGCAGTTCATCTGGGTGATGATCGACGGGCGCGGCACCGAGGCGTTCTTCCCGGGGACCTTCGAGCCCACGGGCTTCGCGCGTCTCGAATTCGGCAACACTCCGTCCGAGTGGGATATCCCCTACCTGCCAATGGACGGCGCAATTGACGCGATCCGCATCAGTAACGTGTCGGTGGCAGACCGGCTGGGGCAATGAGCCGGCACCAACTCAGCACTGTGCTGATGATCACTCACTCGTGGAGGAGTCAACCATGCGAAGGATGACCGTCGGGATCGCAATACTGGCGCTGGTGGGACCTGTCATCACCGCCACCGCAGCCGAGATTTCAGAAGAGGACGTGGTGCTCAAGATCGAGTTTGAGAACTGGGGTGAGGCGAGCGGCCTGCAGCCGGTCGCACACGAAGAAGCCGCTGGCGGTGTCGCCATGTCGATGGCCGCTGATGCGGTCGCGGTCGGCGGGCTTGAGCTTGAGCCGGGCCAGTACACCCTGCTCTTCTTCGATCACGCGCCCGCGGGCGACCAGGATGCGTTCTTCGTGGAGATTGACGGTGAGCGCACCCGACTCAAGGGCCACATCGGCTCCTGGGGCACGATCGTGCACACGTTCACTGTCGATGAGGCCGGGCCCGTCACGATCGCTGCCATCGGCCAGGAGGCGGGGATGACCGTTGACCAGATGGCGATTGTCCGCGGGCATTTCGAACCGGGCGAGATCGCCTTCGCGGACGTGCCGGGCGAGACGACTGGCGAGAGCGTCGGGCTGCACGAGATCTCGAGGCTGGCCTCGCCTCGCCAGCTTGCGGAATTGCCTGAGGCGCCGCTGCCGGCCGATGAGAGCACGGTCTATCTCCAGGACTTCGACGTGCCGTGCGAGGGTGTCGTCGGCGAGCACCGCTGGACGGACGGCCCCTTCGGGCAGGCGCTGATCCTCGACATGCCCGACGGCCGCTTCGACATCGATGCGAGCGGCCTGGAGATCGGCGAGCAGGGGACCATCGAGTGGTGGGTCAAGCCACGCGAGGCAGCGCGCATCTGGTGGGACCAGGGATGGCACTTCTTCCTCCACGCCGAACCGGTCGAGGAGGGCGGGGTGCAGATCGACCTCGACAAGCACATCCGCTCGATGGCTCTGACGGTGACGAATGACGGCGAGCCGTACACGCGAACTGAAGGCACGCATGAGCGGGTGCAGATTGGCACCGGAGGATACAGCATCGAGGACTGGCACCACATGCTCGTCTCCTGGGATTTCACCGGGGACCGGCAGTACATGTGGCTGATGATCGACGGCGCGGGTATGCAGAGCTTCTTCCCCCGCACATTCGAGCCGGACGGCTTCTCGCGGATCGAACTGTGCAACACGCCGTCGGACTGGGACATCCCCTATCTGCCGATGGACGGAGCGATCGACGCGATTCGCATCAGTAATGTGTCGGTACAAGCGCGGCTTGCGGACTGACAGGTGCGCAAGTCAGGTACGCGTAAAGACCGGACGTACGAGATGATGCACCTGGAGGGCTCAAAATGCGAAAGATCATCTTTGCGATTGTGCTGACAGTGCTGGCGGCGCCCTGCTTTGCGCTGGATGAAGCGCTGGTCGAAGAGGCGACCGAGGCGCTGCGCGAGGCGACGACGTATCTTGTCGAGGAGGCATCAATCCACGGCGGGTACGCCGGCTCCTATCTCTACGATCTGAGCGACCAGTGGGGCGAGGGGCATATTACCGAGACGATGAACTGGGTGCAGCCTCCAGGCTCGCCGAGCACAGGGATGGCGTTCATGGCGGCCTACGAGGCCACCGGCGACCAGCTTTTCCTCGATGCGGCGAAACTCAACGCTGAGTCGCTCGCGTGGGGGCAGCTTGAGTGCGGAGGCTGGGATTACAACATCGACTTCTCCCCCGCCGGCGAGGAACGCTGGTTCTACCGCCACAACGTCGGAAGCGACGACGAGAAGCTGACATCGGGGCGGAATACCGGCACGATGGACGACAACGTCACGCAGGCCGCGACACGACTGCTCATCACGGTTGATAGAGCGCTGGACGAGGCCGGGCAGTTCGACGAGGATATCCACGAGGCGACGATGGTGGCGCTGGATTACCTGCTGCAGGCGCAGTATGATCACGGCGGCTGGCCGCAGCGCTATCCGCTCAACGATCGGTCCTACAACGATTTCGCGACATTCAATGACAACACCATGCGCGACTGCGTCCGGACGATGATCCATGCGTGGGAAGCCTACGATGACCAGCGCTACTACGACTCGGCCGTCAAATGCGGCGACTTCATCATCGCGGCACAGCTTCCCGAGCCGCAGGCGTCGTGGGCGCAGCAGTACGATGCCGACCTCAAGCCGGCATGGGCCCGGCGTTTCGAGCCACCTTCAGTGGTCAGCGGCGAGGCCTACGGTGTGATGAACCTGCTGGTGGAGCTTGCCGCGTTCACCGGAGAGGAGCGCTTCCTCGAGCCGCTTCCGGCCGCGATCGAGTGGTTCGAGAGCGAGGACACGGTCCTTGAGAACGGCCAGCGCGCCCGCTTCTATGAACTGAAGACCAACCGTCCGCTTTACTTCTACGCCGACACCTATCGCCTTACCTACGACGACAGCGACATGCCGACACACTACGGCTTCAAGGGCTCATATTACAACCCGTCATTCGCCGAACGGCTTGCGGACATCCACGAGTTCGGCTTTGACAACTGGGTTGACGCCAGACAGAATCCTCCCGAGCCTACTCGCGAGGAGCAGATCGAGCAGGCGGAGGCGATGGAGGATCAGGTCCGCGAGGTGCTCGACGCCCGCACCGAGAACGGCGTGTGGCTCAGCACTGGCGGCTACGGACCCGATGTTCCTCATCTGAACATGGGCACGGTGCAGAGCCGAATTCGGACACTCGCGACCTACGTGGGGAATGCGACCGGATTCCCGGGCCGGTAACGGACCGAGGGAAAAGGGAACGGCAACGGCAGGAACTCCTGCGGGGAGGTCACGATGACCGAAATACCTGACCGCCATCGCATCCTCGTGCTCGACGGGCACGGCAAGGGCCATGTCGTCGAGCGGGCGACGCCCGAGGTGCGCGAGGGCTACGTTCTCGTGCGGACGCGGGCGTCGATGTTCAGCCAGGGGACGCAGCTTCGCTCGGCGTTCCTCTACCGCCGCGAGCCCAACGAGGGGATGGAGCCCCGCCCGCTCGGCTACCAGTGCGCGGGCGACATCGTCGCACTCGGCCCAAGCGTGAGCAGCAGGCAGATCGGCCAGCGCGTCGCCTGCATGTCCGGCCGCGAGCGCTACCCGGGGATCGGGGCGTACCACGCGGATTACGTGGCGATCGGGGTGAACCTGACCGCGCCGATCCCGGACGGAGTCAGCTACGAGGAGGCGACCTCCGCACACCTCGCCGCGACCGCGATGCACGCGGTCCGCCGGGCGCAGTTGCAGCTTTGCGAGCACGTGCTCGTGGTGGGCCTCGGGGTGATGGGCCAGTGCGTCACGCGCTTCGCCTCGCTCTCCGGCACGAGGGTCGTCGGGTGGGATCCGCTGTCGATCCGCCGCGAGGGCGCGATGAAGGGTGGCGCGGGATTGACGCTCGACCCGACTGACGGCGACCCGGTCTCCGCCACCCGCGAGTTCACGGACGGCCTCGGGGTGGACTGCGCGTTCATCGCCTTCGGCGGCGACAGTGACGAGACGTTCCAGCAGGTCGTTGACAGCATGAAAGTCTCGCCGGATACCCATCAGATGGGACGCATCGTGATTGTGGGCGGATTCAGCTTCCACCACCAGTGGGCGGCCGCGCTTGGGAATCTCGATGTGCGAAGCGCGGCGCGCACCGGCCCGGGCTTCCTCGATCCGGCCTACGAGGAGGGGGCGGACTACCCGCCGGTGTTCGTGCAGTGGACGACCCAGCGCAACCTCCACGAGTGCCTGCGTCTGATGAGCGAGGGGCGGCTTGATGTGAGCGAGTTCACCACGCACACGTTCGCGATGTCAGATGCGCCCGAGGCGATCGACACCATCGTCGAGCGCACCGGCGAGACCATCGGTGTCGTCCTCGGCCACGAAAACTCAAGTTCCAGGTGATTTGCGAGAGATGAGCGCAGACAGCAGACCCGACAGGCGAACTCCCGTCTCAGCAGCAGGAGCGGCCGCGCAGCCCGAGCAGGTGCGCGGCATCAACCTCCGCCCGGTGATCGTGGGCGCGGTGCTCACGATCTTCACCGGGCTGTGGGTCGTGCAGGTGGAGATGATCCTGCAGACCGCGGAGGTCTCTGAGTCGGTCCCGCTGATCCCCGCGCTTGCCGGTCTGCTGCTGCTGGTGATATACAACCGCCTGATCGACGCGCTCTCGGGGGTGTTCGGCCGGTGGGAGGGCGTGAAAAGGCGGCTTGAGCGCTGGCGGATGAGTCGCCGTGAGATACTCGTCGTCTACTGCTTCATGACGCTCTCGGCGCTGATGATGTCGGCAAAGGTCGCCGGGTACATCATCCCGGAGACGAGCGTGTACACGTATTTCGCCTTCGACAACCCGAACTTCGCGCAGGCGCTTGACGAGATGCCCGATTGGTGGATCCTCAAAGACCACGAGGTCGTGCGCACGCTCTACGAGGGCGCGGACCTCGACGTCCCGCCCGGTGTCTCGGGGGCGCTTGCGCCGCTCGCGAAGGCCACCGAGAGCCTCTGGTGGCCGCTGATGCAGGTCCCGTGGGGAGCGTGGGTGCCGCTGCTGGCGGCGTGGATAGTCCTGATGGGACTCGTCTTCACTGCAGGACTGTGTCTGCTGGGGCTCATGAAGCGCTACTGGGTGGAGAAGGAGCGCCTCGCATTCCCGCTGGTGATGATCCCGCTGGAGCTTTCCAGCGCCGGCGATCGCAAACGTCACTCGGCCTTTCTCCGCGACGCCGGCTTCTGGGTGGGATTTCTGCTGTCGGGAACATTCACGCTGTTCGTCGTGCTACACGCGGTGAACCCCGGCCTGCCACAGTTCCGACCATATTACAACCTCGCGCCGCTCTTCAGCGAGCATCCATGGTCGTCGGTGCAGAACGCCTCCGTGCAGATACGCCCCGAACTGATGGGCATGAGTTACTTCATGGAGTCGGACATCCTGCTGACGATGTGGGTGATGACGATCATCAACAGCCTGCTGGCGGTCGGCACTTCGGCGGCGGGCTACGAGACGCGCGACTTCCCCCGACCGTTTGACCAGGGCGTGGGCTCATACGTCGTGCTCGCCATCTTTCTCATCTGGTCGGCGCGCACGTGGCTGGCCGACGGCGTCGGCCAGGCGATCGCGTGGCGGGCATCTCGCGAGGGCCGGCGCTACATGGCGCTGTGGGCGGGCCTGATCGTGAGCGTCGTGGGACTTGTCGGGATCATGATCGTGGCGGGCATGAAGTGGTGGGTGGCGATCTATCTGTTCACGATCATCCTCGTCTTCTTCCTCGTGTACGGACGCGCGCGGGCCGAGACGGGTGTGCCGCACCCGAGTCCGTTCCCATCGAGCGGCCCGATGAATGTGCTGGAGTATATCGCGGGGCCGAAATCATGGGCCGGGGGCGCCACACCGGGGCTGCTCGGTTCGCTGTTTTTCCTTGCGCGGGGGTACACCGTAACCGCGGCGGGGGCGGAGATCGAGAATCTGAAGATCGCCGACGAGGAGGGTATCCGCGAGCGTTCGATGGTCTGGCTGACGCTCATCGCACCGGTCATCGGATTGGTGATCGCGTTCACGCTGCGCCTCGGCGCAGGCTATCACTTCGGGCTGAACTTCCTCGAAGGCGGGACTGTCGAGGGCGGCTACGCAATCACGCAGATGCGCAACCACGCGGACACGGTTATCCGCGAGGCGACGGGTGGGATGGGGCGAGACGTGCCGGCGGCAAATGCGGCGATCTTCGGCGGAGTGGTGACCGTGGCGCTGATCGTGCTGCGGCGGATCTTCCTGCGCTTTCCACTGCATCCGCTCGGCTACGGGCTGGCGATGGTGCGGCTGCGAGCGTTCTGGGCGCCGATCGCGATCACCTGGCTGATCAAGACCCTGCTGCTGAAGATCGGTGGCGCCAGGGCGTACCGTCGCGCCGCGCCCGCGTTCATGGGGCTTGCGATCGGTCATTACTTCTTCGCCGGGATGGGGCTGGGGATCCTCGGGGCGGCATTCCCGCAGATTCTCGACAAGATCGAAGTCATTAACTTCGACTGACGCGCCGGGCTACGTCACGACGCGTGAAGCCGCTTCGATGGGCATTGGAGAGCGGCGCCACCGGCAGGCGCTCAGACGAAGTCGCCCTCGGTGATCGCACTGCGCTCGCCGGTGCGCAGTTCGTGGATCTTGCGTAGTTCGATCCGCGGGCGGTCGTAGGAGGAGTCGAGCGAGAGCGCGCGATGTTGAGCCCGCTCAGCCTCGTAGAGCGCACCGAGCTTGCGGAGGATCATGCCGAGGTTGCACCAGTTCCGCGGACTCTCAGGCCGGAGATCGACCGCCTTTGCGGCGGCGACACGCGCCTCTGAGAAGCTGTCAAGCTCATAGCGCGCTGCTGCCATCACAGACCATGCGGAGGCGTCGTCGGGATAGTCCGCCAGCCACGGCTCAAGCAGTTCGACTGCGAGCAGGGCCTGATGATTCCGCACGAAGTGCTTCGCCATCTCGACCGGATTGCCCCCCGGGTCGCTGATCGGCATCTCACCGTCTCCCTCCCCAGTGGTTGTATCCGCACCAGGCGCAGTGAGTATACCCGGTGCGGATTGAGGCGTGTCATTAAGGTCTCTTGAAGCCCCCGCCAGCCAACTACCTGCAGATGATCAGCGTGCCCTCCTTCTCCGGCTCGAAGGCAGAGCGGATCCAGATGTTGACGCCGCGTTCGCAGGCGTATGCGAGCGCCTCACGCTGGATGACCTGCGGGCAGTCCTCCATCGCGAGAAGTTCGGCTGCAGTGATTTTGCCGAGCTTGCAGGCCTCTTCACCGTGCACATTCGGGTCGCAGTCGTACACTCCGTCCACGTCGGTGAACATCGTGCATTCCTCCTGGCCGAGCGCGTCGGCAAGCGCCACTGCGGTGAGGTTCGAGCCTCCGCGGCCGAGGATCGAGACCTCGTCGCGACCGCTCTCCGGGTCGCGGTAGAACCCCTGGAAGCCCGCGACCACGGGGATGATGCCGGCTGCAATTATCTCGTGGAGGTGAGCGGGGTCCACGCGCTCGATGGCGGCGTCGACGGGGCTGGCGCTGGTGACGATGCCCGCTTCGCGGCCGGTCAGTGACCGCGCTCGGCATCCCCGTTCCTCAAGGCTCATCGCGAGTGAACTGTTGCCGCGCAGTTCACCGGACATCAGCAGACGGGCGTACTCGCGCTTCGGTGGATCGGAGCTGATGGCGGCTGCGAGGTGATCGAGCTTGTCGGTAGCCCAGTCGAACGCGGAGACGACGACGACGGGCACACGGCCGGAATCTTTCAGTGGGAGCAGAAAGTCGCGCGCGACCTGCGAGAGTCGCCTGGCGCGGGCGTTATTGCGTCGTTGGGCGAGGAGGCGGTAGATCTCGTTGACCTCTTTCATGCGACGCAGGTCTTCGAGAAGGCGATCCTCGTTGGGGCCGAAGCGGTTCTTGCCCTGCATGGAGGTGCCGCCGAACTTCATGACCGGGATCTCCGGCATTGTACTTCACTCTCCTGAACTGAGGAAAGAGCGTATTCGCTGTTGATGATTCGAGGGTGGCAGCCAGTTGGCGACTGCTCATTCTTCGACTGAGGCAGTATCCTACACGAAGCGCGCGGGGTCTGCAAGCCCAAACTGACGCCAATTTCGCCCTCAGGAAAGCAATGCTCGCCCGCCTGCATCAGGGCATATTCTGCTCACCGCTGGAGCCGTACGCGCGAAGCACCTGCACGGGACCGATGAGGCCCGAGCGCGTCTCGCGCATCCAGCTCAACGTGCGCTCGTAATACGCATTGAACCATCCACTTTCACGCGCCATCTCCACGACGTTCTCGCGCGCCGCCTGATTCGCCAGCGTCGTGGTGACCTCCACGGACAGTTCGTTGATACCCGGGAGCACGAGTCCGGTGATCTCCACCCGGTGCGGCGGCCAGGCGCTCTCTCCAAGTTCCTCGCCGTTCAGCCACGCCCGCGCGACCTGCCCCACCTCTCCGAGGTCGAGGAAGAGCCGCCTCTCGGTGTCACCGGGAGTGATGTAAAGGTCGATGTCGTAGGCGACGGTGCCGGCGAAATCTCCCATCCCGAGATCTTCGAGCGGGCGGAGCGGGAAGTCGGCGGGGACAGCCTCGGGCACGTACGACGTCTCGCGAATCTCAAGGTCGCCGGACGCTGTGATCACTGCCTCGCTGACAACCTCGAGCGCCTGTGCACGGACCTCGCTGCCTATGCTCAGCAGCGCCAGCTGCTCCTCGACCTCCACCGGTTCGCTGCCAATCGGACGCGTGATGATGAGAGCGGACGCGCCCGGGCCAAGAGCGACAGTGAAATGCGTGGGCTCCGACACCTCGTCGTGAACCGCCAGGACACGCGCCGTGCCATGGGACGGCTCCCACCACTCCACCGCGCGCGCGATCTCGCTCACAAGCATCAGGCGCGGCTTGATCTCCCTGCCAGACTCATTATGAAGCAGATGGACGCTGAGATCGCCAGCGGTGCGGCTGGACATCCCCAGTTCCCCGAGCGGGTTCTCGAGCTGCAGTTCGTAGCGCCCGATCACAAGCAGAAGAAGTTCGGCGAGCCGCCCCACCTCATCCTCCGAGACGAGGAGGCAGGCGCCTTCGGCCACCTCGGCTTCGGTGAACTGCGACGGCCCGCCGGGGCCGAGGTAGGCGCTGGTGAAGCCGTCGAGAGGGAAGGTCATTGTCATGCCGAGTCCGCGTGGATCGTCGCCGCCCATTTCGCTGGCCTGCGTCCGGTCCATCGTGACCGCGCCATCGAGCAACCGGTCGCGCGCGTCATCAAAGGCCTCGGAAGCATCAAAGTCCGCTGAGACCTCCGGCCCGTCGCCGCAGAGCGCCACGCGTCCGCCGGCCTCCCGCAACGCCACGAGTGCTTCGACGACGCCGACCGGGAGGATGGAGGCGTCGGGCACGACGACCATGCCGTAGAGTTGCCCGGGGGTGGCGATGCAGCCGTCTGCGATTTCGGCGGAACAAAGCGTGCGGGCGTCGATGAAGTCGAACGCGATCTGTCGCGAGTGCAGGGCCGCCGAGACCTGCTGCAGCGACTCCCAGGCGGCATCCAACGCCTCACCGCCGGCCCAAGCCGCCTCGATCGGGTAGTACACCGCCACGTCCACCACCGGTTCACTCTCGCGCACGGCGACGCTCATCGCCGCACAGTGATCGGCGAACGCAGCGAAGCTCTCCCACAGCGGATTCCCCTCACCGAGGTGGCTCATCGTGGCGATCCAGTGGCCCTCGGATGTGTCGGAGTAGAGGGCCATCGGGCAGATATAATTGATGCCGCGGACGAACTGGAAGTCGGCCGTCCAGCGCATCTGCTCGGGTGTAAGCGAGTATCCGTAGACAGCGAAGGTCTCACTGAGCGCGAGTTCGCGCCAGGCGCTGTCTCCCGGGTCCTGCCACGGGCGGTGCGCAAGCGCGGATGGTGCGAACTGGGGAAAGCTGAAGTTCTCCTCACCAGGGAAGATCTGACGCCAGATAGCGTCAACGCCGGGCGCATGCAAGGCGCCGGCGGTCTTGAAAAAGTGACCGAAGCCGCGCCGGTGATCGGGAAGGGCATCCTCACCCCCGACGTGGCCGGTGTGAATCAGATCGTGCTCGGCACACCAGTCATTGATCGGCTCGAAGTAACTCTCTGAGAAAAGATCGGTCCACAGTTCGGAGAATTCGCAGCGGACGGCTACGATCTCCTCAGCGCTGAAGTGCTCGGCCGGGTCGAATCCGAGGGCGTCCTCGGAGAAAAGCGCGGGCAACCACGGCCTCAGGTCGAAGCCGCGCCGTTGCTCGAACTCGTCGAGCATCCGATCGGTCCAGGGAATGTGATCCGATCCGACGGTGCCACGCACACTCGTCTCGTCGGTGAACATGCCGGGGATGGTGCCACCGAAGTACTCCGCGAGCACTTCGGCGTAGCGCTCATGGGTGACCTCGATGAAACGCGCGGTGGCCTCCGGGTTGAGATGGTCAACGCGGTAGCCGGTGTCATCGACGGTGAAGAGAACCTGTCGGCCATCGACCGGGACCTCCGCGGCGATCTTCCCATCACCTCCGACGCGCAATACCTGGTCGCGAAACTGCTCGTGCCCCTCGAGGACCTTCCCCTGCGCGGTGCCGCTGGGCCATCCGCCCTCGTCGTAGAGCCAGGCGTAGATGCCATGCTCGTCGGCACACTCAACTGCCACCCGCATCAGGTCGAAGTACTCGTCGGAAAGATAGGGCGGATCGATGCCGCTGATGAAGTCTCCAACGCGGAAACTCTCGCCCATCGGGTGGAGGAAGAAGCCTCCGCAGCCGCGATCCGCCATCTGGCCGATCTGCTCGCGTATGAGGTCTTCGGTCAGGCGACCGTTGAGAAGCCAGAACATCGCAGGGCGGTACGCGGCGGGCGGGTCGGCAAGCAGGTGCAGCAGGTCGGGGCGGCCGTCTGACATGCCCTTCACTCCTGATGGAGAGACAATTGCAGGTGCAGATGCGCTCGTGAAGCAGTTCGCGCCGGTGAAAGGAATATCCTCCATCTGAGAGGCGAGATGAAGGGTTCCGGCCGTCGAAGCGTGAAGAAGCGCTCGACCTTTCGCAGTCCCGACAGGGGGATGGCAGTTGATCGACGTCAAAGTTCGTGTTATGCACATCCTGCCGCATGTGGCCGCCGGAGGAGCGACACTGGCCGCGATGGAACTGGCCGACCGGCTCGACTCCGCCCGCTACGATGTCAGCATGGCGGTCGGGCCTGAGTCGGGTCGCGAGGACAGCGTCCTCGGCGAACTCCGTGCGCGCGGGCTTGACGTGACCGTGGTGCCGAGCATGCGGCGCTCACCCGACGTCCGGCGCGATGCCCGTGCGATCGTGGAGTTGGGGCGCGTCATCCACCGCCGACGCCCCCACGTGATACATACACACGGCTCAAAGTCAAAGCTGCTCGCACCGATGGCCGCGGAACTCAGTCGCGTTCCGGTCAGGATTGCGCATGTGTGGGGGTGGGAGTGGATGCCCGCGGAGGGCGTTGCGCAAAGATGGGCCTGTCGCTGGGCCTCGCGCCTCAGCGCACACGGGTACGATGCGCTGATCGCATGTTCGGAGGCGATGCGCCAGCAGGGCCTGGCGCGCGGTGTCGGGCTTCCGGGACAGTACGAGGTTACTTTGCCATCGGTCGATCTCGGGCGATTCAACCGCCGCGGGCGTGAAAGGATGCGGGCGGAGGTCCGTGATGAGTTCGGTCTGCCATCGGACTCGACGGTCGTGGTGTCGGTGATGCGCTTAGCCCGACAGAAAGCGCCGGACGTGCTCCTGAACGCGGCCGCGTTGCTTGCGCGTAAGCTGCCCGATCTGCGGTGGCTGCTGGTTGGCGGCGGGCCGCTCGATGCCGAAGTCCGGAAGATGATCGATGACCTTGGCCTGCAGGACCGCGTGATCCTCGCCGGCCCGCGACGTGACGTGCCCCGCCTGCTGAAGGCATGCGACATCTTCGCGCTGTCATCACGCTGGGAGCCCTTCGGCATCGTCTACCTCGAGGCGGCTGCGGTCGGCCTGCCTCTCGTGGGCACTCGCGTGGATGGCGCGGTGGAAGCAGTCGTCGACGGGGAGACCGGACTGCTCGTCGAACCGGGGAGGCCGGATGAACTCGCGGCCGGCATCGCGCAGATCGCAGGCGACCCGAAGCTGGCCCGACGGCTCGGTGAGGCGGGGATGGGGCACGCGCAGCAGTTCGGGCACGACCGCTTCGTCCGGCCCATCGAGGCGCTCTACGAGCGACTGCTTGCTGAGAAGCTCAACGGCCGCTGCCCCGTCAGATGACAAGGCCCTCCCACGCTGCTTCGTAGCGCCGCACCATCGCGCGGATGTCATGTTCAGCCTCGACATTACTCCGCCCGGCCTCCCCCATCTGCCGGGCACGGTCAGGGTCAGCCAGCACCTGCAGCATCGCCGCGGCAAGTGCATCGACATCCCCGGGCGGCACTGTCAACCCGGTCACACCATCGCTCACACCGGCCGCTGCGGGCGACGTGGCCACCACCGGGCGCGCCGTGGCCATCGCCTCCAGCACCACGGCCGGGTCGCCCTCGGCGTGGGATGCGAGGACGAAGAGATCGCAGGCCGCCATCAGGTCAGGCATGTCCTCGCGGTGACCGAGGAGCTTCACGCTCCCCGACAGGCGGTGATCGGCCGCCAGCGCCTCAAGCTGGGGCCGGCAGCCATCGCTTATCCCCGGCTCACCGCCTGCTATCAGCAGTGACGCCTCCGGGTGCGCATTGACAACCTGCCCCATCGCCCGAATTGCGAGATCAAAGCCCTTCCGGGGCGTCAGCACCCCTGCCGTCAGCACAAGCGGCCCCTCCCCGAATCCAAGCCGCCGGCGGACGGAGACAGCATCGCGAGATGGTGAGAACCGCTGTGTGTCGATCGCGTTGCGGATCACGATGGATTTGCTCCGGAGCCGCTCCTCATCGGGGAGGCCGGCGAAGTCGCAGTCCGTCAGCGGGATGATCAGGTCCGCGCACTCATCGCACAGTCGCACCACCGCGCGCGGCAGTCGCTCGCGGATGCGCACGTTCCACGTCACCGGCATGCCGGCAAGTCGGCCGCCTGGGCCAGCCTTGAAGATCGCTCGCGTCTGATTGCAGTGAAGAAGATCAACCTGATGCGACCGGAGCCACTGCGCCACCGTGAACGAGTAAAGCATCAGCGCTCGTATTGCCTTGAGCTTCCTCCATGCGCCGGCCTCAGCGAGGCGGCGCCCAAACTCGGAAAGAGGCGGGGGAGGCTCGATGACGTCGACGGAGCAGTTGATCTCGCGCAACATCGACTCGAGGGGCCCCTCACGCGGCAGCAACGCGATCGGCTCAAAACGATCACGATTGATGCCGGCGATGAGGTCCCGAAGGGCAATGCCCGCGCCTGCATCGAGGGCATATCCATCAAAGAATGCTATCCTGACGCGCCCGCCTGATGAATCCCGCATCAGAGATACCCGAGCCCTTGAAGATCGCGTTCCACCGCCGCGACTTCCGAGGCGGTGTAAGGGACCTCCGTCGCGCGCGTCGCGAGCGCTGCCTCGGCGCGCCGGGGAGCCGCCAGCCCCGAGAGCATTTCGGAGAGAACCCGTCCGTCCATGTACGACGGCACGGGTTGGCCCAGCAGGTGAAGCAGCGTTGGGGCGATGTCCTCAATACGCGCGCACGAGCCCTCGAAGCTCCCGCCCTCGCCAGTTCGAACGCTCGCTCCGGAGAGCGCCAGCATGCCATGCAGCCGATGTGTGCCTTCGCGCACGGCGGGCCCGAAGACGGCGCGCGTTCGGTCATCCGGCAGCGGTCCGGAGAGCGTGAAGTCGGTGAGTATCTCCCAGCGGTAGTCGCGAGGCACCGCCAGCAGGTCGGGCGCGTGATGCAGGTGCGGCCCGTGGTATATCTCCCCGGGACGAAGCGCCGCGGACATTACGCGCTCATCTGTCTCCGGATGGCGCAGTGCCAGCAGGCCGTCGGCTATCTCCCGGACGATCCTGTCACGCCGGCCGGGCTGCACGCAGCCGGTGTCAAAACGCCCCGAGAGGTTCAACGAGATGTTCCCGTAGTCACTCCAGCAGAAAGCACGCGTCCGCGACCAGTCGACGCCCTCTGCCAGCAGCCGCGAGATCATGCGGCGGCGGGTTCCCGCAAGCCTGCCGCGAAGCCGCTCTCTCAGAGTCGCCGGCAGCAGTCGCGAGCCGAACCTCAGCAGTCCGCGGCGGAAGGCTTCGCCGGAGCCAGCGGTTCCCGGCTCCAGCCAGCTCTCCGCGGCCAGCCAGCGCCCGAGGTTGATGCCGCCCTCGGTCGGTCCGGCGCCGTGATCTGAGACCAGCATCACGGTGGTGTTCGGGCCTGCCAGTGCATCGACGATGCGCCCGATCTCACGATCGACATGCCGCCAGGTGTGCAGAAGCAGATCCTCCACGCGGCGGCCGTCACGCGCCGTCACCGATCGCGAGCGGAAAAAGTAATGCTGGACCTGGTCGGTCGAGACAAAGCAGACCGCCAGCAGATCGACCGGACGGGTCCGGCCGAGGTAGCGGGCGATCGCACCGGTCTTCGCGATGCGATCCTCGAGGCGATCGAGGGCGTAGGCGTTACGATCCGGCAGCACTGTCTTGTCAAAGTACCCGTCGAAGCGCTCGGCCACCTCGTCGAAGAGACCTTCGGGATGCCCGATGTCCGGGCGGAATGCCGGAGCGTCGAGCCCTGACAGACAGAAGCCGTTGACCGACGGCGGAGGCCACGTCCAGGGAATGTTGACCGCACCGACCCGCAGCCCCCGCGCGCTGAGATGCTCAAACACGCTGGGCAGTGGGATGGCGCCGCCGTTGAGAAACTGTGGAACGTGGTCGGAGCCGATGCGCATGAAGGCGAAGGCGCCGTGCTTGCCGGGATTGCAGCCGGTGAGCATCGAGGACCACGCCACCGGGGTGAGAGGGGGATGCGTGGAGCGGAGCCGGCCCCGCGCTCCCTCGCGCAGCACGGCGGCGATGGCCGGAAGCTCGCCCGCGTCGATCCAGGGGTCGAGGAGGTCGAAAGTTCCACCGTCGAGGCCGATGACAATGACAGAAGGCCGGTCCGTCACACACAAGCCCCCTCTGCGCTGGCGCGCACGAACGCGCGGTTCGAATACTCCATCACATCGCGGACTTCGAAGCGGTGTGCGACCAGTTCAGCGACCTCATCGACCGAGAAAAACGTGTGCAGATGAGTGTCCTGGGCATGAGGCCCCTGCTGAGCAGTCAGAGAACGCATGAGCGACCGAAGGACATCTGCGAGACCACCGCTCTCATCAGTCCGTGTAAAGGCGACCAGCACGCCAAGCACTCCGCCGGGCCGAAGAACACGCGCGGCCTCATCGAGCACCTCCGAGGTGCTGCGAGCATGGTCGAGCACGCCCATCAGCAGAGCCGCGTCGAAGCTGTCATCGGCCATCGGCAGCAACTCCCCGACCCCCTGCACAACACTGACCTGCCGCTGCGGGCGCGGGATCTCGGCGGGCATCTCGCCGGACGGAGAACGCCCTCCCGCAAGAGGATCGATGCCAACGTAGGAGACGGTCTCCGGCAGCAGATCTGCGACGTGCCCGGTGCCGCAGCCGATGTCCAGCAAATCCAGGGGCTCGTCCTGCAGGTCGCAGAAATCAATGAAGCGCTCATGCATCGCGCGCGCGCTTTCCCGCCGCTTCGCGGCCGCCTCCGGGTCAGCCCACGCCGATTCCCGCCACCGAAGGAAGCGGTGCATCGCCGCCCCCCATCCCTCCCAGCGGTCGTCGGCGGCGGAGAGGTTCGACCCGAGATCGGGAGGCATCATCGCCGGAATGTCGTCGCGCACCGGGTACCAGCGTTTGCAGTCCGAGCAGTTCAACCTTGCTTCGATGATCCGCTCACCATCCGCCTCGACGACGGTCAGTCCAAGGGGTGCGCCGCCACAGACCGGGCAGATCAGACACTTCAGCAGTTTCTCCGAGAGCATCGGCTCTCACCTACTCCACGTAGCCGAGTGACCGCAGGCGGCGAGTGATGATCTCATCATCCGCCACTCGCGAGCCGGGATCGTGCTCCACCGACGGCACATTCACCGCCGCGCATTGCACGCCCTCCCTCGCCTCCGGAGTCATCAGATCGGTCATGACCTGCCCGTCAAAGTACTCCGGGACGGGCCTGTCGAAAAAATGCAGCAGCGTTGGCGCGACGTCGTAGATTGAGTGCGGCGTGGGCTGCTCCACCGGGCTGAAGCTCGGACCGCAGGTGATCAGCGTCCCGTCAGGATGGTGTGCGCCGAGGGGCAACTCGGGGGCGCCAGGGCGCTGGATGATCGCTCCGCAGCCATCTTGAAGACGGGTGACGCGCAGATCATTCCGCCAATGGACGAGCAGGTCGGGCATCAGATCGGATTCGCGGCCCTCGAACTCTTCGCTGCCGATCGAGATCGAAGCAACCGCGCGCTCCCCCGAGTCGGCGTCACGCAGGTCGAGCAAACCCTCCCGAAGCTCGTCGAGCAGTCCCGGTCTCTCCGCGTCCGGATCAACGCATCCCTCCGGCCAGGTGCCACGCGTGTTCACGTAGACGTGCCCGCCCTCCGTCCACGCGCGCGTGCGGGGCCAGTCTGCGGCAATTCCGCTCATCCCCCGCTGGGCGCGGCGCTGCAGGCGCGGAAAACGCGAGCGGAGCCGCGACTTCAGGCGGTTCCCCGCGTGGCGACGGATCGCTTCGAACCCAACCCGCGTGCACGCATCGATGAGGCGTTGGACGCTCGGGCGTGGCTGCGGGACCAGGTAGCCGCGGTCGACAAGCCACCGGCGCAACAACACCTGGCCACCCGAATTCGGCGCCTGACCGTGATCGGAGACGATGAGTACGTCCGCGCTCTCCCCCACTGCTGAGAGTAATTGCCCCAGCGCGTCGTCGAGCGCTGAGTACACCGACAGCAGTTCCTCGCGCCACCGGATGGCGAGGCCGGCGTCGTGTTCAGGGTGCTCGCTGTCGAGCAGGTGCCAGCACCAGTGCTGCAGCGAGTCGGTCTCCGTCACCACCGCGCACAGCACATCCGGATTCTCGCGTTCGAAGATGCGCCGGGCGACCTCCAGCTTGACCCTGATGCCACGCCGGGCGAGCCTTGCGACGGTGAGGTAATCACCCGCTGCGGCATGACGGCGCACGTCGGGGTGGATCGGGTAATCACCGACCTCGTCGGCAAGCCATCCGGCCAGTTCCGCCGGGTATGTGAAGCCTTCAGTGGCCGGTGATGGACAGAGCCATCCCGAGACCATGACGCCCTCGACCTGCTCGGCTGGATAGGAGACAGGGATGTTGAGAGCCGCGACGCGTACGTCCGCGTCCGACAGGATACGCCAGATCGTCGGCGCGCGCCGCGCACGGGCATCAATCTGCACGAAGTCGTAGCTGCCGCGGACGGGATTCGTGAAGTTTATGACGCCATGGCGTCCGGGGTTGACGCCGGTTGCCAACGAGGTCCACGCCGATGCGCTCTGATAGTTCGGTGTTGAGCGAAGTACGCCGAGTGAGCCCGCCTCCGTCAGGCGGGCGAAGTTCGGCATCCGCTCCTCGGCAATGAGCTGCCGCAGCAGCGCTGGTGGCAGGCCGTCAACACCCACGACAAGCAGCCGTCGGGTCACAACTCATACCCCAGCGCCTGCAGGTGTGACGCCACGGCATCAGAGGCTGCCTCGATGCGTTCGGGATCCTCGATCACCCTCGGGAGGTCGCGCTGAAGTATCCGCACGGGCACCTGCTGGAGCATTCTGTCGGTGAACGCCTGCTTGAGCACAGCGCCATCGAAGTAACTCGGCACCCGCTCACCGCGCAGATGCAAGATCGTTGCCGCGATGTCCGCTACCTCCGCGCCCTCAATCCGCACACCTCGCCGCAGTCCGCCACCTGCCGCGATCAGAATCCCCTCAGGAGCAGGCGCTCCCGACGCCCCCCCTCCCGCAGGCGGCCGGGCAACTTGAACGCGTCCGTCGCGCCCTGTGGCCGTGAGCCCCTCAACCACGCGCCTCTGATCCCATCGGGTCACAATGTGCGGGAATTGACCGACCCACGGGCCGGCACACACGCGCTCGCGCGGCTGCGCCCACAGCAGCGGGCGCCGTCCGGTGGCCGGATCGATCGCGCTCTGGAGGGATGCCGTGACCTGCAGCATCAGCCGATCGGCATCGCCGTTGCCGACTCGGCCGTCAGGGAAGATCTCCTCGTGATTGAGGTAGATGTGTCCGTCGGGGCTGGGGATGACCCAGCTTCTCTCGTAGTCGAGCCACGAGTTCCCCTCCGCGCTCGCGGACTCGGAGGACGCTCCGGCGGCAGGAATATGATCCGCAAGCGTATGCGGAAGAATGTCACGCAGACCATGGAGCGCATCGTGAAATGTGTCCCCCACCGTCTTCATCATGCGACGCCAGACACCGCCGGCGGATGACTTCGCTGTCACGAGGTCAAAATGTGCCAGCAATTCCGGCAGGCAGAGTTGTGCGCGCGAGTTCAAGCCCATGCCGTGAGCGGAGACAATCATCAGATGGTCGTCAGGCTCAAGTGCGTCGATGAGTCGTCCAAGCTGAGCATCGAGTACCTGATGAATCTCAGTGATCAGATCGCCCCACTCGGAATAAAGATCCTCGCGAAAGTCCACGTGGCTGCGATCGATCAGGTGCCAGTACCAGCGCAGGACCCGGTCGAGTTCGATGAAGTTGACTGCAATGAAGTCCCAGTGACGGTCGCCGAGCAGATCGAGCGCCAGCGACGCCCTTGCTCGCAGCGACTCGACCGTCAGATCGATGCCTTCGGCGTAACGTCCCGATGCAGCGTAGGCTCGCAGTTGAAGGGGATGTGGGATCTCCTTGAGCTTGCGTCGAGCCAGGGAGGCGACGCTGTCAGGATGCGCGAATCCCTCGGCCTCGATCGATGGTGCGAGCCAGCCTGAGATCGTCGTGTACTCAGCCTCCCGTGCCGGGAAGGTCATCGGGACGAAGAGCGTGCCTGTCTCCTGTCCCCGCTCCGTGAGCATCTGAGGCAGGGTTGGCGCGCGAAGCATCCGGGAGTTGGCAGGCCGCCACTGATAGCTCTCAGGCCTCAGATTGCGCAACCCCCAGACACCGTGCTTCCCCGGCTCGACCCCGGTGAGAATACTTGACCACGCGGAACACGGGTCGCAGTTGACGGAAGACTGCAGCCGGCCGTAGATTCCGTGCCGCATCAGCGCGCGCAGGTTCGGCATGTGACCGGTGGACGTAAGGCGCTCGATCAACTCCGGGGTGGCCCCGTCAACGCCGATCAGAAGAAGCATGGTACTCCGCCTCCGGCCACGCCGACAACTCTCCGCGGTCCTGCGGTGCAGTAGTCCGATGTCACTGTCAGGTCCTCGTTCCGGCTGTGATATAACGCGCTGAACTGCGCCGACCGCCTGTGATGATCGCGAACACCGGCCCGGCGGCGTGTTCCGCTGCCAACGCGACAAGCCCCTGAGCGTCAGGCACATGTGTCTCACGGAGGCCGACGATCACGGCCAGCGGATATCCGGCCTCCAGCAGCGGTGAAGCCATCAGCAGCCCGCTGTCAGCCGGCGGCACGGCAATAACCAGGTTCGCCTCAGATTCCGCGAACTGACGTTGCGCCTGCTCCGCATCAACCCCCGCTGAGAGCGCCGCGTCCAGGTCACCCTCCCCCTCGGCCTCCTCAGATGCCGCGGACATAACCAAGACGCGTTCTCCGTCCTCCCGAGCGAGATCGGCGAGGCGGCCTGCCAGCGCCTCGGCAACGCCGATCTCGCCGTGTGATGCGAGTACAAGCGCGTCAGGACCGGTGTGACCTCGACAGAGGGCCGCAATATGTCCGCGAAGGCTCAGCAAGACGACCTCAGTCTCTCCACCGTCGTCTGTCTCCCAGCCCTCTCCCAGCGATGCCGCCACCGGCACACCCAGCATGTCAGCCGCCTGCTGCGCGTCGTGGACGCGCTCATCGAGTTGCTCAGCCAGGCCGACCGCCAGCAATCCGAGCAGCATTCCGGCCACCAGCCCCGCAGCGATGGTCAGAAACTTCCTCGGTCGCGCGGGCTCGTCGGGAGCGATCGCATGTGACACCAGCCGCGACGCGGGAGACTTCGCTCGCTCGGTGATCTCGTACTCCTGCTGCTTCTCCTTGAGGGCGAGGTAGAAGCGTTCGAGCAACTCCAGTTCACGCTGCAGCTTCAGAAGCGCCACCTGCTCGCTCGGCAGCCCCGACAGCTCGCTTTCAATTCGGCCGGCCGCGGCCCGCAATACGCGCATCGACCGTTCTGCCGCCAGTTCCTCGCCCTCAGCCACGATCATCTGCCGGGCGATCTCCTGTGCCACCGGGTTGAGGGCCTCCTGCCTCGCGTCCACCACGTCGGTCGCGCTCGCCCGCAGACGCGCCCGCAACTCCTCCACCCCCGCGGTCGCCCGACGCACAGGCATACTCTCCGGCGCATACTCCTCAAGCAGCCTCACCCGCTCCGCCTCGGCTCGAGCAAGCTCGCCCTGCAGTTCCACGATCTCGGGATTGCGACGAGTGATCGTGTACGCCACCACGCGATCATCCATCGACTGCAGTTCCGCGTCAAGCTCCTCCCGGAGCGCGCGTCGTGCGCTCAGCGTCGACTCCGCCACCGCCGCCTGCTCGTTCAGGCGTGCCAGCAGCCCGATCTGCTCCCGCGCGGTTTCTTCAAGCGCGACGGTCCCGGAGCGTTCGCCGAACCGCCGCAGACTCTCCTCAGCCTCAGCCAGGCGAAGCTCGACATCCGCGAGTTGCTGCTCAACGTAGGTGCGTGTGCGACGTGTCGTGGCCCGGGCGTCGCCGAGGCTGCGTCCAATATACGCCAGCACAAGCGCGTTGGTGAAGTCGCGCGCGCGCTGAGGGTCGGGCGCCTCGCATCGCACCTCGATGATCTCAGACTCTTCGACGGGCGTCACAACGAGCGTGTCCAGCAGTTCCTGCCACTCATCAGGCCATCGTGACGGTGGCGGCTGATCGCCCAGATCGGCAACGATCCCCGGCAGCTCCTCCATCAACTGCTCCGTCAGCCCGGTTGCCAACAAGCGATCCAGCACCTCCGGCCGCTCGTGCATCAGGCCCCATGCGCCCTCCAGCGACGGCCGGCTGTCAACAATCTGCATCTGCGTCGCGAGATCTCCTCCGCCCAGCGCGGAGACCGGATCGCCGAGCATCGAGAGCACAGGCGCGGCCGCCGCAAGCACCGCCGAACGCGATCCCGAAGGCGACGCCACCACCAGTTCCGCCCGCGCCTCGTAGACCGGATGCGTGATAAACGCCCATGCCGCGGCCCCTCCGACGCAGATTGCCACCACGCCAAGCAGCAACCAACCCCGGCGTCGCAGTATCCGCAGGTGCTCGCGCAAAGTCGCCGATTCGCCGGAAGATTCAGTCATAATCCTCAGAATGCGACGCGCAGCAGGCCGGAGACGCCCAGCAGCAGTCGAGCGACCTCGTCAAGCGTGATCGATGCATCGCGCGGCACGAAGACGATGTCTCCGGCTGCCAGCACCGGATTGTCCACGCCCTCCTCTCCGCGCAGAAGCTTCCTGGCGTTCACATGAGCCATCTCCACGCCGTCCGTGGTCTGACGCCACAGGATCGTCCTCTCAGGATGCGCCTTCTCCGCCTCCCAGCCACCCGCCGCCGCGATCGCGTCCATCACCGTCATCTCCGGCTCGAGCAGAAGCGGCCCGGGGCTGGCGACCATCCCCACCACCGCGATCCGATCCGTCGCCCGTGGCAGCACGAGTGTGTCGCCGTCTCTCAACTCCGGATTCTCGGCGCCCTCGCTCGCCTGCAGCAGAGCCTCCACGTCAACCCGGCGCGAGGTGCCGTCCTGTCGCAGCAGCATCGCGGAGCGCGGTAGTGCATCCTCCGCAACATCCCCCCCGAGGGCCAATGCATCTGACACACGATCGCCGGGATCAAAGTCATACTTGCCGGACTGGTTGAGCGCCCCGACCAGCGCGACCCGGCGGCGTGCCCGCGGCACAACAATCATGTCACCGGGCAGCAGCGCAACGTTGCTTCCTTCTTCGCCGCGGTCGAGGAGCGCCTCAAGGTCAAGCTCCACCGTCTCGCCGTCTGCCCGAACCACCGAACCCGCCTCCGCCGCATCCTCGCTCAGTCCGCCCGCCGCGGCCAGCGCGTCGGCCACGCGGTCACCCTCCTCGGCCGGATAGCGACCAGACACCCCCACCTGTCCCACCACTGTCACCAGGAACTGCGCGCTCACCAGCAGGGTCTCGCCGGGCCTGATCCTCACAGTGCCGCCGCCCTCGGGTCTGTGCAAAGCCTTCAACACATCGATGCGTCGCCCTCCCCCGGCCTCGTCGATCAACACTGCCTGGCGGGGAGCGGCCGTGTCACTCAGGCCCTGTGCGAGTGCGATCGCCTCCGCGACGGTCACCGGCTCACGCACCTCCACCGCACCGGGCGCGCGCACCGCCCCCAGCACGTAGATCGGCTTCACATGCCGCCTGACCAGGCGCACCGAAACCCGCGGCTCACGGAGTTCCTCGCGCAATGCGTCCTCGATCTGTGCCGCGACCTCCTCCACCGTCCTCCCGGCCACCACCACCTCGCCCGCAACCGGCACGTTGATCCTGCCATCCGGCCTCACGGTCGCCTCATTCACGCTGAAGTCGGGCTGGTGGAGCACATGCACCGACACAACATCGTCCACACCGAGCCGCCAGGGCTCTCCGTCGGCCCCGACCGGAAGGCTGATGCACACGAGACCCATCACTACGAGAAGCAGTCCGGTGATGCAGCGGAGTCTGATAGTCGCAGGCGGAGCAGTCATCCTGAGTATTCCCCCGGTTCGTCTAAGCCTGTGGGCAGTCAGTATAAACGAACGCGGCTTTGGCGGGCAAGACGACAACCGCCCCCCGCCTGCTGCGAGAGGAGTGCCTCCCCAATGACGCCCACCCGGTGCGGCGCTCTCTCCGCAGTGCGGGTCCTGCTCGCGATCTGAGTCGAGATCAGTGCAAAAGATGGATCGCGAGGTTTGCCACCCAGCCGGTGCCGATCAGCACCATCATGACCCGCGCCCCATCGCTCCCGCGCAACCACTGCGGCAGCGCCGGCCTCCCTCGCGCAAGCGCCGTGACTGCGGTCAGGGCCATCCCCCACGTCGAGAGATAAAGCGCCGGCCCGAGCACATGCGCCCCAAACGCCGCAAAAACCTCGCCCCGGGACATCAGGGCAAACGCCGTCGTCAGACCGCAGGCAGGGCACGGCAGGCCCGTCAGCCATCGAAATGCGCAGGGGATCACAAAAAGCTGCTCATGTGTGCCGAACCCCGCCGGGCTTGGCTGCATGATCCGTGCCAGGATCAGCACGGCCGCCGAGATCAGCAGCACCGCGGCCGCCTCAACGCGGTAGTCGCGCGCGGATTTCACGCTGCACTGCCCTCGAAGCCGGTTCGGCGCTTCGCTCACGCTCATCATTGACGATCATACCACCGGACGCACAACCTGTCATCAGTCGGCCTCGCGAATCCACAGTTCAATCCACGGGAAGGGGTAGGTCAGATCCTGCGCGAGAGGCCGAGCGCCCCCCCTCCCCCACGGCACATTGAGGAACCAGCTGATCCGCTCGTAGCCCGAGTCATCGAGTACACGCATGAAGTTCTCAGCCTCTTCATCCCCGGCCGCCAGGCGGACGCCAACCTCGAACCTGGTAACAACGACCGCGTCCGGCATCTGCTCGCGCAGGACCTCGCCATCGAGGCCGAGGATCGCAAAATCGCGGACCGGATCGCGGTACGCTCCCCAGAGCGGGTTGCTCCGCAACGCCACGCCGCCGTTGCAGTAGTCCACTGGCGGATGGTAGAACCACGGCTCGGTGATCAGCCCGATCCTTCCCTTCTCAGGCACCTCCCGCTCCAGCACCTCCAGCGCCTGTGCGCGAGCATTGGTGGCGACGAGCCGATCCAGCATGCGGTAGCTCATCATCCCCGAGGCCAGCACCGAACCTACCATCAACACTGAGATCGCTCCGGCGGTGATCCAGGCGCCGCCGCGAACCGCCGCGAAAAGGTCCTCCGATACGATTCCGCCCGCCAACACCGCCACGAGGGGTATAAGCGGGACCGCGTAACGCGCGTAACGCACCTGCGCGCCACCGATCATCGCGAATACCAGCACGCCGAACACCAGCAGCGGCCAGAGCGCTCGACGTCTCAGCATAAGCCCCGTGCCGAGGCCGACCGCCGCGGCCGCGAGCATGATGTACCCGCTCCCCTGTGCCACGTTGCCGAGATGGAAAAGCCAGCCGCTCGGGTAAAGCGCGATCATCCCCGGGTCGTCGCCTGCCTGCATGTGTTGCATCTCAAAGGAGATGTCACGCCATGCGCTCGACCAGTCAATGAACGTGTAAGGCGAGGTCAATGCGAATGCCGCAAAAGCAACAAGCGGCATCACCACCAACGCTCTCCACGAGGCGCCCTCTTCGCCTCCCCGCTTCCGCCACCGGACGATCGCCCACGCCATCAGCGGCGCCACCAGCGCCACCCCGCCTGAGTACTTCATACTCGCCGCGAGCCCCGACGCCGCTCCCGCCCACAACACATTCCGCCAGCTAAGCTCATCCACCATCGCCACCGCGAAATAACAAGCCAACGCGGTGAAGAATGCACCGGGCACGTCCACCGTCGCGTAGTGCGAGTGCAGCACATGCAGCGGCGCCAGCGCCAGCAGCAGCCCCGCCGCGAGGCCCTCGCGATGCCCCCAGATCCGACGAGCCGTCGCGTACACCACCGCCACCGTCGCGACCGCAAGCAACACCGTCACGATCCGGGCGTCGAAGGTCCACTCGCGCAGGGCCTCAGGCAACACCGGGCCTCCGGGTGTCGCTGTGGCAACCTGTGAGAAGAGCGTGGGATTGGCAAGGGCCGCGGCAGCCGCAACGAGGTAAAGGTAGAGGCTGCCGTAGTTGAAGAAGTGCGGATTCGCATCGCCAAGCGCCAACGAAAGTGCCCCGCGGAGCGAGTGAAACTCATCCGGGTGATAGGAGAAGAGATGCGTGTCATCGGGCAGCCCCCAGCCGATGCCGATCAACCGGACGGCCAGCGCAACCGCCAGCACCACCACGATCCCGGCTATCCGCCCGATTTTCGCGCGGCTGTCGTCTGCGTTACCCCGCAATTGCGCCTGTGCCATGCTCCCCTCCCACGAAAAGGCGGCGCCGAGCGCATGCGCCTGGCGCCGCCCGGGTTATCTTCGGCGCTCATCAGCCTGCCGAGTGCATGATCGCGTAGTGTGACGTCGGACCCCAGTTGCCCGCGCCATCAACCGCCCGCACATGGAAGAACCACAGGCCGCTCTTGAGATCCTCGAAGCTTTTCGCCCCACTGTCCCCCATCGTCTCGAGAGGAGGCTGCGTCGTCGGCTCCTGATCGAGCACGTACGAGTACCCTGAGATCCCCGTGGTGTCCGTCGCCTTCCAGCGGAAGACCGGCTTGACCGTCCCCACGCTGCCGATGACGAAGTTGTCGAAGTGCGCCGTCGCGCCCTTCTTGTTGTCAAGGCTGTTGCGATCGCCCACGATGACCGCCGTCACATCCATCGGGCCCCGGCGCTGATGCCGCCTCAGCATCGGAGCGATGTTCACCGATGCGTGGTGCCACTTGCCATCCGCGCGCATCCCCGGCACGCGCCCGATCGAGCCGTTCGGATCGTCGGTCATCGCGATCGCACGCCACTGACCGTTCATATGAACCAGCAGGTCGAGCTTCACTCCAGGGTCGAAGCGGTAGTCGAAGGCGATCACCGGGAAGCGCTCGGCATCGAAGCCGTCGGATGTCAGCAGCGCCTGCATGTGTCCGCCGTCCTGCTGCTGCGTGAGCTTCACACTGCCCTCTCCGCTCGCGGCGGTGGACGTGTCATGCTCCACGCTCGCGCCCTCACCGCCGCCTCGGTTGCCCCATCCCTCGACGCCGTCCTCGAAGGTGTGCGCAATGTGCGACCGATGCGTGCTGCAGTCGATCTCAGCGATCTGAGGCGGACGCTTGTCCTGCGCGTAGTCCATCGTCCACGTCCACGTCGGTAGCCCCGTCACCGGATTGCCAGCGTAGTCGCTGGCCGACTTCAACGCAACATCCACCACCGCTCCATCTTCGAACACCACCGGCGACGGTGCGGTCTCCTCGCAGTTCCACACAAGCCGCCCCTGGTCAGAGCGGTAGGTGAGCCCGGTGTTGCTCACCTTATAGTCCGTCCCGCCGACATCAAGCACAATGCTCGCCGGATCGACCCCCGCGATGCCGTCATCCTCAAGTTCCAGTTCGACGATCGAGGTGGCGGTCGTCGCATCCGCCGCCGGCGACAACTGCGCGGCCGTCGGACGCGTGCTGTCAACCAGCAGCCGCCGATGTGCCGTCTCCGACCAGGCGCCCGCCGAGTTCTGCGCCCGCACATGCAGCCAGCCGTCCACCTCGCCACCCTCAGCGTACTCAACATGCGCGTCCGTGGTCGCCAGCTTCTCCGGCAACTCAGTCACTGGACTGTCGGTGATCGTCCAGTTGACGCCCGCCAGGCCCGTGAGATCCAGCACATTCCATGCGAGACGCAGCGGCTCCGCCGCGCTCACGATCGGGATCAACTCAAAGTCATCGATGTGATAGCTCTGTCCCGGCGCATTCGAGGTCCATCCGCTGTCGGCGATCCACATCTGCAGGACCCTGTACCCGGGCGCGTGCGGGTCATCCCGGCGGAGCATCTCGTAAAGGTTAAACTCGGCGGTATGCCACTGATTGTCCGCTCGCACATCCTCGATCTCGCCGATCCGCTCGTAGCTGCTGTCCGTGTCGGTGAATCGGATGCTCTTGCGCGAGCCGTTCACATGCACCATCAGATCGGCGCGCAACCGCTCGGGGATCTTGTACGCGAAACGCACCACGCGGTAGCGCCCCGCGTCGAAGGCCGTCTTTCGGACATACGCGCCGAAGCTCCCTCCGTTCGTCGGATTGTAAAGCTTCAGCGACTGCTCGCCGCTCGCTGCGGTCGTCGGGTCGAGGCTCAGGACCGCCCCGCCCTCGGCACCCCAGTTGCTCCACTCGCCCATCCCGTCCTCAAAGTCGTTGGCGATCACCGGCACATCGCCCACCACGATCTGCGGCGCGGGCGGCGATGCCTTATCCACCTCGGGGCCGACCTCGAAGGCCCAGCTCTCCTCGCGAACCGCGTTCTGATTGCGGTCCGCAAGCTCCAGCAGCGTCACCTGCAACGTCCCGCCTGAGGGGAACGTCTCTCCCAGCCGCGCGACATCTACGCTGAGTGTCTCGGACGCAGGATCAAAGCTCACTGCTGTGTCCTCAATCGTCAGCTCGCGCTCCCCCACCTGCAGCTTCACGCTCGCCGGATCGACGCCGATCCCGTCGCCGTCACTGAGATGGATCCGCACCGGCCCGCCGTCGCCGAGCACGTCGCCTCCGGGTTCCACCGAGACGATCCGCGGCGGCGTGGTGTCCCGTCTGATCGGCAGGTGTTCGACCTCTCCCCACTCATCCTCCGCCAGCCTCGGCATCGCGTGAACATACCACACACCGTCTTCCTCGGCGCTGAAGCTCGCGGTTCCATCCTCCGATGTCACTTCCGCGCCAGGCCGCCCGGTCGGGTCCTGATCGAAGCTGATCGCCCAGCCATCGACACTCACTCCCGACGCGGCCTTTGCAGCCACCTCCACGTCACCGCCGCCGGGCTTGAGCAGTGCGAGGTTGTCAAGACAGATCGTTGTGCCTGCGTGATTCCCACCAAAGCCTGCGTCAAGATATCCCTCGCTGGACATGTTGCCGATGAAAAGATCGCTGGCCACGAGCTTCGCGTCGGGCCCGAAGGCCCGCTCCGCATGTCCGAGCAGGTCGAACTCCACGTGATGCCATTGCCCGTCTGCCCGCACGCCCGAGACCCTGCCAAGCAGCGTTCGTCCACCAGCCGGTGTCTCAAGTCCGGAGAAAGTGATCTCACACGGCTCACCATCCACCGTCAGGTGCAGATTCACCTTCGCCTGAGGATCGAGGCGATAGTCAAAGGCCAGGCGCGGAAACTCGTGCAGATCGAAGCGCCCCTCACGCAGATTCGCCGCGAAAGTCCCGCCCGCGTACGTATTGACGAGCTTCGCGCAGCGGCCGGTGCCGTCCGAACCTGGCGCGGCGAGTGTGACCATCGCGCCCTGGTCGCCGTCGCGGGTGGAGACGCCGGCGAGGTCCGTCTCGAAGTCAGTCGCGCGCGCCGGATGCGTGCTGCTTGAGATCGTGGCCTGTCGCGCGTGGACTTGTGTTTCCGGTCGTACTGCAAGGTGCCCCATCGGGATGGGATCCCGCGGGATCTGCTCACCCTCGTAGTAAATCTTGATCCGCGACAGGATCAGACCGTTGTCACGCGCCCAGATGGCGACCCGACCGGTCTCGAGCGGATCAGGGTCGGTCACCTCGGCCACCTTCACATCATCTACCCAGAAGGTCAGCGTGTCCCCGGCCTTCCTCGCACGGAGCATCCACCACTTCCGGTGAAACTCGTAGGTGGACGGATATCCGTCCTCGAAGATCGGCAGCAACGCCTCCGGGGCGCGGTTCTCGGCCAGCACCTCCGTGCCCTTCATAATGCGCGATGCACTGTTAAGCTCTCCACCGTAGATGAACGAGTACCCGCTCGAGGGGTTGATCCCGTCCCCGAAGATCGTCACGTTCATGTCGTTGGGGTTGCGGTACGATCGCGCCGCCGGATGCACGCCCATCTTGAACGCAGCGTGTACCTCGACGGTGATGTCTCCCGTGAACTGCCGCTTGTTCCAGAGCGCGGCGAGACCGTGCTGCTGGAATCCGCCGAACCACGACCACTGAGGACTGCAGGTCCAGCGGCTCGTGGCCTCCCAGAGACCACCGGCGGTCAGCCAGTCGGTCGGCGGGTCGGAGAAGGTGTAGTCGTAGACGTGGTCAGAGTAAATGTCCACCTCGCCAGGTTCGACCTTCAACCCCGCTGTCTCAAGGGCCACCATGCGATTGTCCGCCGGAAAGACCCAGTCACTTTGCATACCCCCGAGCAAGCTCTCCTGGCGGTCAAGCTCCTCCTGCACTCCCGCAAGGGCGCTCTGTGCCTGCGTGTGCGCGGGATCCTGCTCAAGAACCTTCTGGAGGTGAGACCGCGCCTCCGCGTAGCGTCGCTGCCGCAGCAG
Organism: Armatimonadota bacterium; assembly: GCA_051745855.1. Taxonomy (GTDB): domain Bacteria; phylum Armatimonadota; class Zipacnadia; order Zipacnadales; family UBA5352; genus UBA5352. The sequence continues at coordinate 65,767 of JBNJEK010000001.1, read as the reverse complement.
CACCTCCGCAAGCCAGTAGCGCGACTCAACCGACTCCGGTTTCTCCGCGAGAACATTCTCGAATGCCGACACCGCGCCCCTGAGGTCGCCCAGTTCCAAACGCGCGCGCCCGAGCCAGAACTGCGCGGCAAGCTGATCCGGCGACGCCTCCACGATCTCCGACAGCATCGCGGCCGCGCCGGCGGCATCCCCGGACGCGATCGCCTGCTTCGCCTCGTCGAGCGACGCTGCCGCTGCGGACATGCCCGTCAGCACCAGCAGACAGAGGCAAACTGCTTCCGGCAGGCCGGTGAACGCAGACCTTTTCATGACCATCGCGGATTCCTCACAGCACGCCACATTCTCACGTTGCGCGACAGCGCCGATCAGCGCTTTACATTGAAAACAACAGTACCATCGATTGAAGCGACGATCCACGTGCCCTTCCGCTCAAAACGCACCGGGCAGGGATCGCTCTCGACCTCGACTATCTCCTCACCGATCTCTTCACCGTCCACCGTCAGCGTGGCCGTGACGCTCGCGGCACCCTCGACCGTCGCAATGACGAGCGTCGCCCCGGAGCCTTCCTCACCGGGCGCGGCCTCGAGCGTCAGTCTGACGGAGCCATCGGCGGCCTCGACACCCGGAATCTCAAGGGTAATCGTCTTGTCGCCGAAGTAATCACCTTTCGTCCACCAGACCACGTCATCCTCGTCAGGCTTGAGCCATGGAGCGCGCGTGGAGGCCCACTCCGCCATCTCGGGGTGAGCGTCATCCTCGGCGAACTCCTTGGTGACCCGCGCGATGCGCTTCGGCGGAATCATCGTGAGGTAGACATCGTCAAAATGAACCGCCCCATCTCCCCCGGCGACCAGTCCGATGCGCCCTGTGGTCGCGTCGGCATCGTACGCATCAAGCACCCGTTTTCCATCCAGATATCCGGTCAGCAGCCCATCATCCGCCACGACCTTCAGCCGATGCCTGCTGCCCGGGGCGATCTGCGCGGGCGCGGAGGAAAGCACCTCGGTGGTCCCATCCGCCACGCGCACTAACTGAGCCTGGCCCTCGTACTCCACACCGGAGCCCTGTGTCCCGAATCTCAGCCCGTACATCGATGAGTCATTGGCACAGACGGCGATCCCCGCCGCGCCCCGCATCTCCACGGTCGCGGCGACCCAGTAGCCCTGCCAGTCGGGCCTGCCGGTGACCACCAGGCGCGGACCGTCACCCTCCGCGACCATCGCGCCGCCGTCGAGATTCCAGTCACCGGAACTCACGACCCACTTCCCCGGCGCCGTTCGCTCGAAGTCTTCGCTCAGAACCTCCCAGTCCTCGATCGCCACACTGTCGAAGAATGTGCCACGCTCCCCCTCGCAGTAAAGGGCGGGCTGGCCCTGTCCGAAGGCGTCGAAGTGCGCGACCAGCCTCGGCTCGTCATCCACCAGACACTGCACCACTCCGTCGCAGATACGAAGCTCGAGCTGATACCACTGTCCCGGGAGGTGGCCGCCACTGGTCTCGGCGAGCACCGATCGCTCGCCGTCGCGAACACCGATAAGCTGAAGCAGGTTCGCGTCGACCGCCTCCGACACGGCAGAAGTCCAGCGGGCGAGCAGGTAATTCTCCGGGTCCTGGTAGTACGCGACGAGGCCCAGCGGATCTGTCTCCGATGCGCGCACGGCCGCGGCGACCAGGTAGTTATTCCAGAACCAGTAGCCAGTCGAGGCCAGTGCCGGCTCTTCTTCACCGCCCTTGCCCCAGTAGCTGAAGGCGTTCGCGGACTTGTCCGCCTCCATCCGCTCGCTCTGCTCATCTACCCGCAGTTCCTGCGTCTCCCACGTGCCGCTGACAGGTTCCCACTGACTGGCCTCTTCACCGACGCGCATGAAGTCATCGGTCATGTACACCCTGCCGAGCGGCTGAACCAGCGCATCGCCGACCTCGCCGCCTGTGACCGAATACCCGACTCCGCCGCCGGCAAGGGTGCTGTCCCACGCCTGCGCGAGCACCTGCCGGTCAAGCACGAACACGATCCGCCAGTTGTCGCGGCGGACCGTCAACTCGAGATCGCTGTCGGCGACCAATTCGCCGATCGGTCGGCCGTGACCGATCCGGACGTTCTCACCGTCTACGACACGTTCGACGAATGTCTCACGCGCGGTGCAGGTGATGACGTAGCCGTTGTCAGCATCCTGGCGTTCGAGGAAGATCTGCAGGTGAAGGGCGTCGGGGTCTGTCACGTGGAGGTTGGCCGCGAGGGCGTAGGGCGCCTCGGCGGTATCTTCGAGCATCTTCGGCGCATCCTGAGCGAAGGCAGGCGTACGTGCCGCTGCAGCCGCGCTCAATACCACGAGCGCGGCCGCGATGGCGGCGAGCGTGCCTCCGATGCCGGGTGATCGCTGCGTCCTGGTCATCGTCGGTTCCAGTCCCTGTTATAAGTTCGGGGGTGGTGTCCGCTACTTCACGATGTACTGTGATGTGCGACTCTCAATGCGAGTCGGGACATACTGCGTGTTGTTGATCAGCATGAACTGATCGAGCCGCGCACCATCCTCGCGATTCTGAATGCGGATGGTGTGCTCCCCCGCGCTGAGTGTGAGCCGGGGGCCCTTCACCCAGTGCCATGTCTGATAGGTGGGATCCTCGATGTAAACCGACGGCTTGTTGTCCACGATCACGAAGAAGGAGTTCCCACACGAATCGTACCACCAGGTGCGAGCCCAGAGCTGGTACGTGCCGGACGCCGGCACATTGATCTTGTACACTGCATTCCCATCATCGGCGGGGCCCGTCTCCTCGGTAGCGTGCGGCCGGCGCAGCGGGATCTGGATGTACGCCTTGTTCGCGACCGCATCAGAGCCGGTCGTGGTCTTCACCATCGACGGCTTGATCGAGGTGTAGTCGGCCGCGTCAACTACGATCTTCACCATGGCGGCTGATGCGACTCCCGCCACCACGAAAACGACGAGCGATGTGACAACGGCTGTTGCGATGAAGCGACGCATGTTCAGTCCTCCCGACTCCTGTGCTTTGACGCGTTCTCGACGCTCGAAACATCGTTTCCCCCGAACCCGTGAATGCTCACCGAAGCTATCATCGCGAAGATCAACGCCCACACTAAGCTTGTTCCTCTGACGAAGAGGCTGGAGAATATGTTTACCAGCACTATCCCGTAAACGCTGCCGAGCAGACCCCAGCACACACCCATCGACCAGGCGTCCTTCGCCTCCGTCCAGTTGGACTCGGCGAGGCGCCAGTGGTGTCCCAGCCACGCCAGCAGCGCCACCAGCCCCACGAAGCCCATCGAGGCCGCAATGACGAGATACAAGTTGTTCGTGTCCGGTTCGATCTTCGTTGCGCGAGGGACCATCCCCCAGTAACTTGATTCACCTATGTGCCTCTGATAGTTACCGACACCCACGCCTGTGGGGAAATTCTCCGCCGTCATTACCAGTGCCGGGTGCCACTCGAGCCAGCGCATCTTCACGACATGCTCCGGGTCATGCCCCGGACCGAGCTTGAACGTCTCCCCCCGTTCGATCGGATCAGTCACCTCTGCAAACACCGCGTCGCGGTTGGTGTGCAGCACGCCGACAAAGAGTGTGATGATGATCGCCGCACCGAGTACGAAGTATCCGAGCCATCGAAGACTCTTCAGCGCGCTGAGAACCAGCAGCACCAGCATCAGGCACCAGAACTGCAGCCCGGCCAGCATCGTCATCGCGCCAAGCGCCACCACCACGAAAAACCAGGCGCGGTGCGTGGTGTCGCGCGTCCAGATGGCCATCCCGTAGAGCAGCGGAAGCACCATCACGAGGTACGCGGAGTATACGTTCCGGTTGCCGAATGTACCCCTCACGTCCATCGGGTCATCCACGGTGAAGTACTGATAGAGCGCAAAGCCGATGGCTACCGTGGTCCCGATGGCGACGATCTTCGCGATCAGCACCAGCCGGTGTTGTCCGCGCACGATATTGGCGAAAAGCGCGTAGACCGCCACGAAGTAGAGGCCGAGCTGGGCGATCTCCACCACCGCAGAAGAAAGGCTCGTCGCCCCGAGCGCGGAGATCGCGGCCACAGCAAGCAGCGCCCAGATCGCCGCTGGCGGATATGCTATCTTCTTCCAGCGCCGCCCGATCAGCACCACCAGTGCCCACAGCCCGAAGAGAGCCGCCGCGAAGAGGTCGGCGTAAAGTATGAACGGGCCGTCCTTCGGGTCAAGAGCGTACGAAAACTGGCTCGGGGCGATCAGCACAAGCACGATCGTCAGTGGCCAGAGCAGATCCTCAACGCGATCGATGAATGTCTTTGAACCTTCTGTCCGCGCCTCGGCTGCCACAGTCAGTTCACCACGAGATTCCTGACCACGGCGCCGATCAGCGCCAGGCCGAGATAGATGTGTGGGGCGCGGCTGACGCGGCGAACGCCGGGGATCGTCACGCAGACGATCATCAGCAGTCCGTATGCCACTGCGCGAAACGCAAGCACCGACGGGCCCGTCGTCATCGAAAGGTCATATACTCTGCCCAGAGCCGTGGAGGTGATGATGCTCAGCCCCACCAGCAGCGCCACGGCCACAACCACCGCCGCGCGGAACGGCACATGGCGCGGCAATGCGCGCCGATCAACCGCCGCCTGCAGCCCGAGGAAGAGACCCGCGATGACCACGCCGAAGTGAGCCATGCTCGGCCCCAGGGCGCTCACGGGAGTCTCAGCGAGCATTCCAGCTCCTGGCAATGCCATCACCTGCGGATCATACGCAAGGTACAACGCGACCGCCGCGCCCAGCGCGAGCAGCCCCCGCGAGCCGACCGAACCGATATCCACGGCCCTGATCGACCCGGTCAGCAGCAGCGCAAGCCCGATCACGGCATAGCCGGCGTACTCCAGGCTCGTCACCGCGCCCTGCACCTGTGCCGTGTACACGGTTCCGAACACGACGATCAGGAGACCGACGTGCACCCCGTACATCGGCCATGCGACCGGACGAAGCTCCTCGGCCATGTCAACCTGCTCGGCTGCCACACTGTCCTCCGAGCTGCACCAGGAATCACGTCATGCGACGCTGCCGAAATCGACTCCCGCGGGCCGTAAGCCCACCGGCTCGCTTATATTAGAAGGCCGACTCCTCGAAAAGTTCCGTCGTGACTATCTTCTGCACCCGCAGATCGAAGACGTGGCCCAACTGCCTGGCAAGCGCATCGCAGAAGCTCTCGCGTGATGGACATGACGTCATGAGATCGCTCAGCGATCCCATCTGATCGGGGCGCAGCCCGCAGGGGTCTATCATCCGCCACCAGTGGGCGTCAACGTCCAGATTGAGCGCAAATCCATGCCACGTCACCCATCCGCGTACAGCGATCCCGATGCTGGCGATCTTCCTGCCCCCCGCCCAGACGCCCGTCAGGCCGTCCTCGCGCCCGGCGTCCAGCCCGAAGTCGCCCAGTGCGTCGATGATCACCTGCTCGAGCGACCGAAGGTACCAGTGCAGATCGCGGCGGTGCTGCCGGAGATCGAGAATCGGATAGCCGACGATCTGCCCCGGACCGTGAAAGGTCGCTCGCCCGCCTCTGCTTACCTGACGCATTTCGGCGCCCGCCGATTCCAGCAACTGCGCGCTCACCTCGGCCGCCCCCTCCTCCACCGCGCTGCCGATCGTCACCACCGGGTCATGCTCGACCAGCAGCAGCGTATCCGGCACCCGGCCCGCGCGGCGCGTCTCGACAAGCCGCTCCTGCAGCCGCTCAGCCTCCGCATGCCCCATCCGACCGAGGTCGGTCACTCGAAGCAGACGCCCGTCGGCCACGTCCTGCCTGCCCCTGCTCACGCTCTGTCCTCCATCAGCCGGACGTAACACGCCGTCAGCGAGGCCAGCATGCGCTTACGAGAGTGCTCACTCATGACCATCCCGCGAGCCGTCTCCGCCATTGTGGCGGACTTCCCGTCCTCCCGCAGCGCCGTGAGGATCGTGTCTGCAAGCGCCGCAGGGTCACCGGGGGGCGCCAGTCGGCCGGTCTGCCGAGGACGCACGATGTCGGCGATCCCCGGAATGTCGCTCCCAACGACCGGCACGCCGACGGCCATCGCCTCCACCAGCGCGTAGGGCATGCCCTCCCACAGCGAGGGCATCACGAAGAGGTCGAAGGTGGCAAGCACGCGCGGGACATCATCTCGGTAGCCGAGAAAGCGAAACCGACGGCCGAGACCAAGCTCATTGACGCGCGCTTCAAGCTCCTCACGCAGCTCGCCGCCCCCGACGATGACGAATGTGGTGTGCGGCATCTCCTCGATGACGGCCGGCGCGGCCTCAACCAGCGCTCGATGTCCCTTCTGCTCGACGATCGCGCCGACCGTGCCGACGATCCGATGGCGCGCGGGCAGGCCGATTTCCTCGCGGATTCGATGTGCGTGAGGCTGAGGGTGAAAGCGCTTGAGATCGACGCCGGTGCGCACTACGGCGGCCCGACCCGGCGGCACGATCCGGTTGCGAACCGCGATTTCCCGCTCGCCCTCGCATGTGCACACGAGCAGGTGAGTCAGGCGCCCGGTGAGACGCTCGAGGGTGCGGAAAAGCAGCCTGCGCCACGGCGCTGCGTTCATCTCGAAAGCGAAAGCGTGTGGCGAATGTACTCTCACGGCGGGGTTACGCGCCCGCCACGCGGCGACGCGACCGAGGAAGCCGGCCTTCGAACTGTGCGTATGAATGACGTCGAACTCGTTTGCCCTGAAGAAGGCGCGAAGCTCGCGGTACGCGCGCATGTCCTGCTCGCGATCGATCTCGCGCACCATCTCCACGACTTCCACGCTCACTCCGGCCTCGCGGAAACGCTCGATGTCCTCAGCGAATTCAGGTGCGCGCAGGGTGGAGACCACCGCAGTCTGCTCGAAACGGTCGGCAGGAAGCCCGAGCAACACGTCGTTGAGATACTGCCTGGTGCCGCCCTCCGTGGCCTCGAGCACGTGACAGACTGTGATGCGGCCGGCGTCGACCATCAGGCTACTTGCCCCCGAGCTTGCTGGAGATCTTCTCGCGGGCATACTCGACGACCATCCCGACCTCTTCGATGCGCAGCGCCCAGGCGGCCACGAGGTAGACGCCGGCGCCGGACACGCCGACGATGGCGAGAAACAGGAGCCGGTGGACTGTGCCGCCGACCATCAGGATCGGCGCAAGGCCCTGCCGGATCGCGATGACGACCGCGATCATGATGACGGTGGCGATAAGCATCCTGCTGACGAAGCTCATCACGGCCGCGCGATCGATCTCCCCGATGCGACTGCGCAGCATGGCATAGAGCACGATCACCTTCAATGCCTTGGACACCGACAGCGCCGCGGCGATGATGCCGATGCTGCCGCTGAGAGCGTAGACGCCGAAGCCGGCAATCAGGATGTGCAGCACCGCCATGATCGCGCCGATGTAGTTGGGGGTGGCGGTGTCGGCGAGTGCGAAGTACCAGTTGTTGATCGAGGCTTCGACCGCGAAGAACGGCAGGCCAGCTGAGTAGGGTACGAGCGCGCGGGTCACCGCCGAGGTGTCCTGTGCGGTGAACGCTCCCCGCTCGAAGGCGGTCGCGATGATCGGATTCGCCAACACGATCATCCCGAGGGCCACCGGGAGGAAGATGAAGACCATCGCACGGGTCATCGAGACCAGCGAGTCCGCCAGCGCCTGCCTGTCCTGGCGCGAGGCCCACTCTGACACGAAGGGATAGACGGCGAGACTCACAGCGAAGGGGAGGATCAATGTCGGAAGGTCGGCAAGCATTCGGCCGTAGTTGAGGGCCGCAACGACACCCTCACCTGCGTCGGTGCCGAAACGGCTGTCGAAGTAGCCGCGCAGCATCGAGAAAAGCAGGCCCACTATCACCGGCGGGATGAGACTGAACATCTTCACGACGTCGGAGGTTGAGCCCTTGCCGTAGTCGGCGATGCGGTCGAGCAACCGCGGGTCATCGTCGGTCGCCTCGGAGATGACGCCAATCCTGCGCCCCACGTGGCGGACGGCGTCGGCGAGGAGGATAAACCACCAGAAGAATATGATAATGAGGACAGGGCCCGCTTCGTCGCTCCCGGGCGCGGCCGGACGGAGGTCAGGGGCGCGACGAATGAGGGCCGGAAGCTGCATCACAAGCCTTGTCGCTCCACCGAGAAGTACGCCGATCGCCGCAGCCTTCATGCCGCTGGGCTCCCCGGCGACGTAGACGCCGAAGCCAACCAGACCCGCGATGCATCCGAAGAGCACGAACTGGCGGCCGGCGTCGGCCATTGCCGGGATGGTGAACTCCTTGTGTGAGTGCAGGGTCAACTCGACCATCACCGACATGACCAGCAGCAGCAGCGCGCCGGCGGAGATCCGCAGCAGTTCCGCGCCGATCACGGGCAGTTCAAGCGCCGGCCAGAACGTCCGCACAATCCACGGCGCCCAGATGACGGTGGCCACTGAGATCGCCGTCATCACCACGAATGTGATCGTCGCTATGACGCGGAAGAAATGCCACGCCTGTCGCTGTTCGCCCTCAGACCTGTGATCGACGAAGATCGGCAGGTAGGTGGGACGCAGAAGCTTCTCAATCTTGGTGTACACCTGGAAGATGATGAACTTGTAGACGACCACAAACGCATCGACCGCCGCCCCCCGCCCCCACCAGTTGGCGATCAGGATCTCCTTGCCGTAGCCGAGCACCTTGCCGAGCAGTCCGAAGGCGCTGATGATGATCGCGGCGATCGTCATCTGAGCCCCCGCGCTTCTCTCCGAAGGCTTCGTTTCGTCCAGTTCGTCGCGATCGTCAGGAGCGTCGCTCACAGTACTCACCGTTCAGATGAAGATGGCAGGACGACAACGACACAGGCCGGAACGGGTCCGGCCTCTCCGACTGCACACGGGCACTTATTTATCTTCTGCGCTTCATGACCTCGCTGAAGAGATCGGCGAGCGTCCCGACGTTCCTCGTCACGTCGAAGCGCTCAACCACCTCGCGGCGCCCCTGCTCGATGACCTTCGCTCGAAGCTGCTCGTCGAAGAGCAGGCGCTCCATATGCTCGGCGAGTCCCTTCGGGTCACCGGGGTTCGCAAGCAGGCCTGTGCGCTCATGCTCGATCAACTCGGGGATGGCGGAGACGCGCGTGCTGACGACCGGCACCTCCAGCGCCAGCGCCTCCAGCAGCACGTTCGGCAGGCCGTCGCGGTCGCCATCGCTGGCGACGATCGACGCGAGCACGAAGAGATCTGCCGTGCAGAAAAGCGGGATCAGTTCCTCGTGCGCGATTGCCCCGTCAAACTCCACGCATTCCTCAAGCGCCAGCCCCGATGCCAGCCGCCTCAGATCCGCCTCCTCTGGTCCGGTGCCGACGATCCTCAGCCGGAAGTCCACGCCCTCGCGTCTGAGCATCGCCGCCGCCCGCAGCAGGATCGGGAAGCCTTTCTTCTCCACAAGCCGACCGATCGACAGTATCAGCGGCGGATCTCCGAGGCTGACCGGGTCCGGCGACGGGATAAGCTCCACCACGTCGATCCCGTGGTAGATCAGATTGAGACGCTCACTGCTCGACATTGGATGCTGACGGCGGAGCTGTTCGAGGCCGAACTGCGTGCAGACGGTCACGAACTCGGCCTCGCGCATCTTCCTGTCCATCAGAACGGACTCGTCGGTGAAAAGGTCCCTCGCGTGCGCAGAAACTGAGAACGTCGTCTCCAGCATCTGCGCCAGCAGGAGGCCTGCTGTCGCCGGCATCGACGCGAAATGCGCGTGTACATGCTTCGGGCGCGTCCCGCGCAGGGCACATGCGAAGAACGCGGCCGCGCAGAAGCTCCGGACCACCTCGCTGGCGGCGCCGGGAGAACGAGCGATGCAGCCGAGCGCGTAGAGCAGCGCCCCGAAGAAGCCGAAGGGACGCAGCACCATCGCCACCACGCCCGCCATCAGCGAGCGCAACGACAGCGGTGGCGGCCGATAGACCGTGCGGTCCGCCAGTTCCGTCGCACTCTCGTGGACCACATCCTCCCCCGGCTCCAGTGACAGAATTGAAAGCTGGAAGCCCCTCCGCTCAAGCTCGAGCATCTCTCGCAGGATGAACGTCTCCGACAGCGACGGAAAACTGCCGAGCACGTAGACCAGCCGCCCACGACGTTCACTCCTGCGCACCGGCAACCTCCCGGTAGGTCTGCGCGACCGCCTCCGCGTGCGCGGCCCAGGTGTATCTCACCGCATGCCGGATGCCACGCTCGGCCATCTCCGCCCGCGCGTCCTCGTCTCCTGCCAATTCGACGAGCGCCCCGGAAAGTCCCACCGCCCCCTCGCTCAGCGCTACCACGCGCGCCGCATCACCGGCGATCTCCGGCAGCGCACCGCCGTCGGATATGACCGCCGGTGTCCCGCATGCCATCGCCTCCAGCGGCGTCAGGCCGAAGCCCTCATGCAGCGACCACTGCACGAAGAGCTCCGCACCGGAGTAAAGCGCCGGCAAGTCTTCATGCGGCACCCAGCCGAGCCACCGGATCCTCTCGGAGAAAGGCGACCGCTTCATCTCCGCGCAGATCTCACCGCACTTCCACCCGCGCTTTCCGGCAATCACCAGCCCGTGCGGGGTCTCCTCCGCGACCCGGTTGAAGGCGTTGACGACCGCCGTCAGGTTTTTGCGCGGCTCGACATTCCCCACGCAGAGCACATAGCGCTCGGGCAATCCGTGCCGCCGACGCGCCCGTTCGACTGCATCCTCCCCGGCGGGCGCGAATTCATCACCAACGCCCAGGGGCACGACCCGAATCTGCCGCCTCTGAACGCCGACATGCTCGACAAGCTCGCGCTTCGTGAACTCGCTTGGCACAATCACCGCGCTGGCATTGCGCGCGCTGCGCGTCATGACCAGTCCGTAGTGTATGACGTTGTGCCACTGACACCACTGCTCGTGGCAGACGGTGATGGCGTCGTGGACTGTCACCACCGACGGCCCCTCCCAGTTGTGAGGCAGCACGTAGGCGGCCCCGTGAAGCACATCGACCTGCTCCGCCCGCAGTCGCGTGGCCGCAAGCGCCTGCTCGTAGAAGACGCGACCCGCCCTCCGCTCCGCCCACCTCGGCGCCGCCAGGGGCGCAATGCCCTCTCCGCTCGGCAGCGCATCCTCGCGGCCGGCCGCCACCATCAGACTGAACCGCTGGTCCGCCGGCGCGATCTCAGCGAGGCCTTCCGCCAGCCCCACGACTGCCCGCTCGACACCGGAGGGCCGATCCGCGACCACCAGGCAGTCGATTCCCACGTGAAGCCGATCGTCATCCGACGCATCCGTCTTCATCACCGCGTCGCGGTTAGCGCCTCCTCGTAAAGGTCCGCGGTCAGTTCCGCCATGCGCTCGGCGCTGAAGAATTCGTTGATCCGGCGCCGCGCGGCCTGCCCCATGCGCTCCACGCCGCCCTGTCGCGAGAGCAACTCGACGACGCGCGCGGCCATCTGACGCGCATCAGGCCGGGATACGAGGATGCCGCTGTCGCCGTCTCTGATGATCTCAGCCGGCCCGCAACTGTCCACCGCAACGCACGGCACGCCGAGGCTCATCGATTCCAGCACTACCCGTCCCAGCGGCTCGTTCTCAGCGGTGTGTATCAGAACATCGAGCGCGCTCATAACCGACGCGATGTCCTCACGAAAGCCCGTGAAGATCACGCGATCGCTCACATTGAGACTCTCGCTCAGCGCGTGAAGCTCAGCGACGTAGTCGGGGTGTTCGCCGAACAAATCCGCGCCCACCACCAGGAAGTGCGCGTCCTTGTTGTGCGCGAGGATATGCGCCGCAGTCTCAAGAAAGACGTCCTGTCGCTTCCACGGAACAAGCTGACCGATCGTCCCGATCACGGGAGCGGCCACCGGGAGCCCAAGTTCCTCGCGCACCTCAAGCTCCGTCCGCGTCGGTTGGAAGGCCAGTGTGTCAACACCGTTGTGAATCATGACCGTCTTCGATCGGGCGTCGCGATGGCTTTCAATCAACGCATCGGCCACACAGGCCGAGATCGCCGCGATGCGCCGCGCCCGTGGCACCACGTAACCCACCGCCCGCCGGGGCGCCTGCAGGTCGCGCGCATGCCAGACCATCGGCCAGTCGTCACTTACACGCATCGCACAGCCCAGCGCCGTCGTCAGGCTGTTGGCCGCCACGAGATGCGCTCCGGCTTCCTCAACGACACTCCGCACCCTGCCCGCCCACGATCGCAGCTTTATCCCGCCAACGAGCGTGGTCCACAGGCTCCGCCGCGACAGCCGCAACTCCGGGATCAGCCTCACCGGCACCTCGAGTTTTTCAAGCTCCCTGGCCAGCCGCCCCGCCGGCACCGCCGCAACCGGCTCGAAGCGCGCGCGGTCAAGGTGCCGCACAAGCGTGAGCATGCTCTCCTCCGCGCCGCTCACCTCGCCCACGTGGTTGACCAGCATCACCCGCCTGGGTGTTCGCTCAGCCATCGGCGCCCTCGCCCGCGGCGTAGCGCTCGCACAGCCACTCGAGGCTCACCTCGAGCACCTCCTGCTCCCAGCCCAGCGAGTAAAAGGCGTGGTTGGCCCCATCGACGATGTGATGGTTGAGCTCGCGCCCGGCCTTCCGCGACAGTTCGCGGTAGTGCTCAAGTGCGCTGTCGGTCGTCGGGTCGTTTCCCCCGTAGATAAGCATGACCTCGCCGGCAAAATCCACGAAGCGATGATACCAGTCGATCTCCCGGTCGCTCTCTGCGCCCTCCTCACCGGCGCCCTTCCCTCCGCGCGTGAGTGCCTTGAGGATCATCCCCGGCTGCAGCCGGCCGCCCAGCAGCTTCGACCACGTCTCCCGCCGGAAGATCTTGCGGAGATACGTCGAGTACATACTCCTGCGCTTCGCGGCGTCAGCCTCGGAGCGGTCGCCTGCCACGATCGGCGCCGACCACAGCACCAGTGAGTCGATGCGCTCATCAAGCGTGGCCGCGCCGATCGCCACCTCGCTGCCCGAGCAGTCGCCGATCAGGGCGACCCGCTCAGCACCGGTCTCGTCGCAGACCACTTCCACCGCTCGCTGCGCGTCCTCGATCATCGTAGAAAGTGTCGTGGCCGCCGCGTCGCCCTGACTGTCGCCGCGGCCGCGGAAGTCGAAGCGCAGCGATGCGAAGCCCAGCTCGGCAGCCTGCCGCGCCGCCTTGGTGAACATCTGATGCGGGCCGATCCTGTAGCCGGCCCATCCGTGCAGAAAGACCAGCGCGCCCGGGCGCATCGGCCTGTCGGGAGTTTGCAGTACGCCGAGTACCCGCTGCCCGTCGCTGTCGAAGAAAAGATGCCTGTGCGTCGCTTCACGCTGCCTTACGCTCACTGCTGTCGCAACCAATCAACCGTCGCTGAGATAGTCGGGTTTGCGTCAATCACGCCGATGCGCTGCCAGATCGGCTCCTGCCGCACCGCGATGGCGCTGCCTTGAGGATAGGCATCGGCGAGCTGCTCCATCTGCTCGGAGACGCTGTCGCTGGCCCCAATGTTGAGCACCAGCGTCGGGCCTTCAAAGTGAGGTGGCGGCTCCAGCAGGTCGATCTGCTCGATCTGCTCGCGCATCGCCTCCGGGACGCGGTAACCGTCGAAATCCACGGTTCCCTCCCCCAGCGCGCCCGCTTCGGCCGCCGCGCCCTCGCTCTTCTCGCCCCCCTCGTGACGCGTCATCATCGCCTTGATCATCGAGCGGCGCAGGTTCTGCTTGATGTAACGCTCCCCGTCGATGATCGGCTCCCACAGCACGAGACACGCGACATCCGCGTGATGCTCGGCGACCTCCGCGGCAAGCGCGCCCCCGAGTCGCAGCCCGAGTAGCCCTGCCCGCGCCGACGTCTCCCGCGTGGCGCACTCCATCGCCTTGCGAATGTCCTCGCGCCAGTTGGCGAGGTCCTGGGCGCCGAATACGCCGGGGCTGTCGCCGCAGCCGCGTTGATCGAAGGCCAGCACCGCCCACCCCGCCACGGCGCAGGCCCGGGCCGCCTCCACCATCGTCCGGTGGGCGCACTTCTTCTCCTCGGCGAAAGGGTGGCAGAAAACCAACACATTTCCGCTCGGCTCGCGGGGCACGTGAAGTACACCGTGGAGCGGCTCCCCTCCGCTCTCGAAGGTCACCAGTCGCTCCTCGCTGCCGCTCACAATCCGGTCAACTCCGCTTCTGCTCGACGTACTCGGCAAGGTTGTTGACCGTGGCGAAGAGATCCACGCTGAAATCTTCGTCCTCAAACGAGATCTCGAACTCCTCCTCAAGCCCGACGACGATCTCGAAGAGATTCACCGAGTCGATCTCGTAGTTTTCCATCAGGTTCTCATCATCTTCGATCTCATTCGGGTCGGCGTCGAGGAAGAGGCGCTCGACGATCATGTCCTTGATCCGCTGCTTCAACTGCCCGTCTGACATCCGCGTCTCAACTCCTTATTATAATCCATCTCATCCCCGTGCGTATCGCAACTGCTGCGGTCAGTCGATGATCGGTGGGATGCCCGTCTGCTCGATCGGCCGCGTCTCAAGCTGCTTCCACTGGCACTCTTCGTCCGGCGGCCCGTCCTCTTCGGCAAACATCTGCTTCCACCGCCGCTTGAACTCCATGCCGTTGCGGATCGTGATGTACTTGTAGTTGACATCCGGCGACGCATCCGTGGTGACGCTCTCGTAGTGATACATCTCGGCCACCGGATCGTAAAGCACGGTCCACCCCGCCTCACGCGCGCGGTAGCAGAAGTCAAAGTCCTCGAACTGCGCGGGGTTGAACACTTCATCAAGCCCCCCGATGCACTCGGGGATCTCGGACTTCATCAGCCAGCACGCACTGATCAGACACTGCACCTCACGCCGCCTGTTGTGCTCAGGCGCGTCAATCGGCTCACCGCGGCCGAGATACTTCACTCGCCCTGTCTTCGAGATCGCCGCGCCGGCGTGCTGGATGTTGTAAGGCTCGAAAGGATACACCAGCTTCGGCCCGACGATTCCGTGGTCGTCATCTTCCCGCAGCACCGAAGCCAGCGTGGACAGCCATCCGCTGCTCCGCACCGCGATGTCATTGTCCATGAACCCGATGTATTCACCGAGGGCGAGTGCCAGGCCCTGATTGCGCGCGGTGCATGCTCCCACGTTCGAATCATTGCGGATCAGATCAAAGCGCACGCCCTCCGCCTCCGCCTGCCCTGGAAAGTCGTCCTCGAGAAAGGGCACCGTCCCGTCGGTGGAGCCGTTGTCAATCACCACGATCTGTCCGGGCATCGGGTCGCCCTGGAGCATGCTCGTCAGGCAAAGCTCAGTGTACTTGCGCTTGTTGTAACTCACAACGATGATCGTCGCATCCAGAGTGCCCGGGGCCACGGTTATTCTCCTCACTTCAGTACTTCAGGGCATCTGCGGCGGCCTGCGCAATGTCACGCCAGTCCGGTGTCGCCGCCTCCTCCAGCACCTGGCTGGACGGGATCGGCACGTCGAGGGCCGCCACGCGCATCGGCGGCGCTACCAGCACGTCGAAACACTCCTCCGTGATGCGCTGCGCCACCTCCGCGGCAACCCCACCGGTCAGCGTTCCCTCCTCGACCACAACTGCGCGGCCGGTCGCCTCCACCGACGCGGCAACCGTGTCGATGTCCAGCGGCGCGAGTGTGCGCAGATCGATGACCTCGGCCTCGACACCGTGCTCGACCAGCGCCTCGGCGGCCCGCAGCGCCTCATCCACCATCCGCGAGTATGCCACGATCGTGACGTGCTCGCCCTCGCGGCGAACCACCGCCTCGCCGAGCGGAACCGTATAATCACCCTCCGGCACAGCCTGCGTCTTCCCATAGAGCAGCTTGCTCTCGATGAAGACCACCGGATCATCGCAGCGGATCGCGGACTTGAGCATGCCCTTGGCGTCCTCCGCGGTCGCGGGCGCGGCCACCAGCAACCCCGGCGTGCTCATCAGCCAGCGTTCGAGGCTCTGTGAATGTGTCGGACCGTAGCAGCGCCCCGCCCCGGCCGGACAGCGCAGCACCAGCGGGATCGTGCATTGCTCGCCGTACTGGTAGCGAAATTTCGCCGCGTGGTTGCAAAGCTGGTCCATCGCCAGCGTGAGGAAATCCATGAACATAAGCTCTGCGACCGGTCTCAGGCCGGTCATCGCCGCACCGACCGCCACGCCGACGAAGCCGTTCTCACTGATCGGCGTATTGCGCACCCGATGCGCGCCGAAACGCTCCGCCATGTCGCGGGTGATCTTGAATGCCCCGCCGTATTCGGCAATATCCTCGCCAATGAGGATGACGCGCTCGTCGCGCGCCATCTCCTCCTCCAGCGCCTCGCGAATTGCGTGTGAGTAGAAAACCTCTCTCATCAGTATCCGTTCACGCTGCCTGATTCATCTGCGCGTGTCATCAATAACACCTGTGAGCGCGAAAAGGTCTCGGATTTCCAGACTAAAACGCGGGCTTCCAGCCCGCCAGCGCCCCTGTCCTTCTCCCCCTCGTCCCGTTCACTTCGCTGCGCGAAGTGCGGGAGAGGGGGCCGGGGGGAGAGGCCCGCGCGCGGCCCTTCAGCCGCGCGGATCGCGGAAAGGCCGCAGCCCCTCTGGTCCCGGCTCAAGACGATAGACCGCCCCGGTCTCGACCTCCGTCACGTAAAGCCCGCGCATGTCATCGTCGCCGAAAGCCACGTTCGTCGGCTTCTCTCCGCCTGCCGGCAGCGTGTCGATGCGCGAACCCTCCACGTCAAATACCACAATCTCCCCCATGCCGAAGTGCGCGAGGTAGAGATTGCCGTCAACATCCAGCGCCATCCCGTCTCCGCCTACACCACCGGGCGTCTGCGCGAACTCATCCGGGCCATCGAGCGAGCCGTCGTCGTCGACGTCGTAGATCACGATCTGTTGCCGGTGTGTCTCCACCACGTAAAGCTGCGACGCATCCTCCGTCAGCGCGAGGCCGTTCGGGAAGGCCAGACCATCCGCGACGACCGTGAGTTCTCCGTCGGGAGTCACATGGTAGACCTTTCCGATGGGCGTGTCCTCAGTGGACCCGCCGGGGCCGGTCATGAAGATCGAGCCATCCGGATGGAAGACCAGATCGTTCGGCTTCTGCAGCGGCTCCCCATGCCACTCAGAGGCGATCTCAATCAGCTCCTCCCCATCGTAGCGCAGAAGCTGGTTGGTCCCGGCCTCCGCAATCCAGAGCACGTTCTCCTCGTCGAACGCAAGACCGTTCGGCTTGCCTCCCGAGTTCACGTAGTCACCGGTCTCGCCGCCGGCGATGCGGCTGATCCAGCCGTTGGCGCACTGCGTGATGTAAAGCGTCCCGTGGGCATCAAACGCCGGCCCTTCCGGGAACTCGAAGCCCTCCGCAACAAGCTCAATCCCCGATCTCATGCTGTGTCCTCCTCGTGCGATCCGAAAGCGCCCGGCTCTGGCGTCCGTCCGCGCTGCATCGCCCGTCAGGCTCGTTTCGTTCCCGTGCAGGACGAACATTCGCCGCGAGGCCCCGTTCGTCCTCCGGCATCATGATGATCGAGTCGCAGAGCGGCCTGCAATGCGGCTCACTCGACCGGGACCTTCGCGACCTCAAACGCGCCGCAACCGGGCGGGTTCGGGCGGGGGTTGCCGTAGAAATCACGGGTCACGGCCGGGCGCAGGGCCGTCGAGCGCAGCATCTCAGGCGTGCCGGCGCCACCGGCGGGCGATCCGGGCAGCAGGCGATAGTCGCCGGAGGCCGCATCGACGAACCGCGGATCGATCTCAGCCAGCGTACTGTGTTCGTCGAGGCCTGCCTCGCGCCACTGCTGCCATGTCTCGATGGTCGGCGTATTGCCCGTGCGTGGATGCAGCCAGTTCGCTGGCTCCGGCATCAGGTACATGAAAAAATCGGGGCGAAGCTGGTGGATGTCCTGATCGGGCGTGTCGCCCATCGACTCGTACATGCTCCTCAGAGAGACCGCCGAATGAAGCAGGCAGTTGCGGAAGAGCTTCAGACCGTCGCGGTAGTGCATCACGTGGAAGTATCCCTTGTTCCGCGTGAAGACGTATGTCTCATGGACGCGCCAGTTCTCCCAGCCGGTGTGATAGTCGGTGAGCGAACTGTCAACGTAAAGGTTGTTGCACCACAGGATTGAGCATGAGGCACTGCCCACCGCCCCGTTCGTCTTCACGCGGTGGCAATCCTTGAAAACGCACCGTTCGATGCGATGAAGGTGGTTCTGATACGCGGGGTCGTTGCGCCGGTGAGAATCATCAAGCGCCGAATCGGCCTCCCAGTTCTCAAACCAGCAGTTGAAGACGATCCCGTCAGCGGGGGCGTGGAAGAGGATGGCGTCGTGGTTGTGCACCGGGTCAGTGAGGCCGTAGTCGTGGAAGTACGAGTTCTGAATGACGCCGAAGCGCAGATCGCGGGCATTGTCATCTGAGATGTACCGCTGCCGCCCCGTCTCCGGCTGAAATCCAGCGCCGTTGTTCACCCAGATGCCCGGTCCGCAGCGCGCCGGGCCGCCGACTTCTTCATAGACGCGTCCTGAGATCTCCACGCGGTCCACGAAATACTCCTCGCAGCCCTCGATGCGGATGAACGCCCGTCCAGAGGTCCCGGCGAGGTAGCTGTTCCGTATCTCGACCCGCCCGCAGCTTTCGAAGAAGAACGTGGAGGACGCGCGCCAGTCGGGGTCGCGCTGAACGACCATCATGTCCTCGATGATCACGCGGTCGCAGTTGCGGAAGTAGTAGAGCGTGTGCGCGTATTTGTCACACTCGGGGTCATCCCAGCGCACGGCGTAGCGGTCCCCGGACAGCCGCACCTCTTTCTCGTCGATGAAACGGCGCCGAACATCCTCGCCCGACACCTCGCGCAGCGCCTCAAAATCCGCCTCGTCTCGGCCGGTCAGTTCATTGCCGGTCGGCAGCTTCGACCAGTCGCTCTGATAGCTCTCAGAGTACTTCCCGTGCTCAGGGATGAGTTGATCAGCGAAGGCCGTCGTGGTGAGCGCAAGGGTGCAGCATGACAGCAGCAGGACCGTGCGGACATGCATCGCAATCTCCTCGGTGTGCGCCGTTACTTCGGGGCGACAAGCACGACGGCCTCCGCGGCGATGCCCTCGCCGCGGCCCTCGAAGCCAAGCCGCTCGGTGGTGGTCGCCTTGACCGAGACCGCGTCCACGTCGAGACCGAGCGCGGCGGCGATATTGCCGCGTATCTCGTCGATCCGCGGCGCCAGCTTCGGGCGCTCGCAGATGACCGTCGCGTCCACATTGACGGGCCGCCAGCCGGCATCGGCCACTGTCCGCGCTACCTTCCGCGCAAGCTCCGCGCTGTCGGCTCCCTTCAGCGATGGGTCGCTGTCCGGGAAATGCCGGCCAATGTCACCGAGAGCTGCCGCGCCGAGCAGTGCGTCGCAAATCGCGTGGAAGAGCACGTCCGCGTCCGAATGACCGGCAAGCCCGGCCGCGGCGTCAAAGCGCACACCGCCGAGGATGAGTTCTCTGCCCTCAACGAGGGCGTGCACGTCGTAGCCGCTGCCGACACGCATCGGCTCTCGCCTGCCCTCTCCCCGCCTGCCAAGCAGCCACTGAGCGCGCGCATGGTCCTCGGCGGTCGTGATCTTGAAGTTGTCGCGATGGCCCTCGCTCACATAGACCGGATGCCCCATGCGCTCCACGAGCGAGGCATCGTCGGTGACATCGCGCCCTTCCGTACGCGCGCGCTCGTATGCCTCCAGCAGCAGCGCATAGCGGAAGGTCTGTGGGGTCTGCGCGTGGTAGAGGTCGCAGCGGGGCGGGGTTGCTTCGATGCGGCCGTCCTCGGCGCACCGCTTGATCGTGTCCGTCGCGGGGACCGCGGTGACTGCGCCACCGTGTTCGCGCGCAACCTCGATCGAGCGAACTATGCTCTCCTCGTCGATGAGCGGCCGCGCGCCGTCATGCACGCAGACGATCTCCGGCCACGCCTCGCGCAGGGCCTCGAGGCCCGCGCGCACCGAGTCGGGACGCTCCTCCCCCCCGGGGACGACCGCGCGCACCTTCGCATAGCGGTCGCCGGCAATCTTCCGAGCCTCGTCCATGAAGTCTGCGGCGACCACGAGGACGATATCACTGACGGCCGCGCATCGGTCGTAGGCGATCAGCGACCACTCGACCATCGGCCGGCCCGCCAGGGGCACGAAAACTTTCGGCACCGGTCCACCGAAGCGCGTGCCACGCCCGGCCGCCACGATGACCGCAGCCGCTCTGACGCCGCCGGTGTCAGTCGTGTCGGACTCGGACACGGTCAGTCGTCCTCGCCGTCGCTTTCGTTCGCGTTGCTACTGACCTCCGCGAAGAGCATCTTGCCCGCGTTGGTCTGCAGCACACTGGTGACCATCACCGTGAGCGTCTCGCCGACCATGCGCGCGGCGCGCTCCACGACCACCATCGTCCCATCATCAAGGTAGCCGACGCCCTGTCCGGGCTCCTTGCCCTCCTTGATGATCGTGACGGTGATGTCCTCACCGGGCAGGAAGGTCGGGCGCATCGCGCCGGCAAGCTCATTGACGTTGAGCACGTTCACGCCCTCGAGACTGGCGATCCGGTTGACGGAGTAGTCGTTCGTGACGACCGCCGAGTTGGTGCGGGCGGCGAGATTGACCAGGCGCGCGTCCACCTCCATGTGCTCGCGCGGAGGGCTGGGGTCGTGGTAGATGATCACATCTGTCTCCGGCAGCGCCTTCAGGCGGTTCAGCACGTCGAGGCCACGGCGGCCTCGCTCCCGCTTGAGCCCCTCCGCCGAGTCGGCGATGTGGCGAAGCTCCTGCAGGATGAAGTTCGGGATGCAGATCGGGCCCTCAATGAAGCCGGTGGAGCAGATGTCGTAGATGCGACCGTCGATGATGATGTTGGTGTCGAGCATCTTCGTCCCCGGCGGCAGATCAGACTGGACGTTCCTGCCAAGTTGCGCCAGACCCGGAAACACGTAGACAAGCTGCTCCTTGGCGCTCATTGCGAAGATGACGCCGAGGATCGCGCCGATGATCGATGCGAATATCTGCAGGCCAAGTCCGAATTCCAGTGAGTTGAGCGGAATCGTCGCAAGCAGGGCGACGGCGAGACCCACGATCGTCCCCACAAGCGCCGCCATCTTGTCAAGGACCGGCACCTCCTCGAGGTGCTGCAGCCAGCCGATGAGCTTGCGAAAGAGGAACAATCCGACGAGGAAGCCGACCAGACCGAAGATCGCGTTCACGCCGACCAGAAAAAGAAGCATGTCGCGACCGGCGTCGGGACCGATCAGGTTGTCTCCGAGCATGCTGCCGACCCAGTGGCCGACGAGAACGAATGCGAAAGTGACGGCTGCTACGAACAGGAACCACAACCAGCGTATGAGCATGAACTCACTCCCCTGCATTCCGCGTGTTCAAACGGCTTCGCGGTGGGCGCGTGATTTTGCGCCCGGATGTGTAAAACTTTCCGGCAGATGTGCAGTATTTGACGTCAGGCATTTCGCCGCCCGACGGGGCGGTCCTCCATTATGTAACGCAGAATCGCCGCCGACCGTGACAGGCGGCGGCGATTCTCGGTTTACCTGCGTCCCCGGCGTCAGGCCGGATGGGGTGTAACGGCCGTTTCGATGAAGCGGAAAGTCAGCTCATCGTCCTCATCGAGGTCCGCGAGTATCTCACAGCCCTCGTGGGCCTCGCAGGAAAGAATCTGCTCGGCCAGCGGATCCTCAATGAGCGAGCGGATCTGACGCCGTAGCGGCCGGGCGCCGAACGCCGGGTCGAAGCCCTTTTTCGCGAGCAACTCCTCCACCTCTTCGCTCACCGAAAGGTGGATCTCCTGCTCGGCCAGCCGCTCGTTGAGGTAGCCGACTTCAAGCTGCACGATGTCGCGAATCTGCTCCTGTGTGAGCGAGTGGAAGACCACGACGTCGTCCACACGGTTGAGGAACTCGGGGCTGAAGGCCTTCTTCAGCTCCTCGGTCACCTTCGACTTCATCCGCGCGTATTCTTTCTTGTCCTGCTCGACATTCTTCTCGATCTGAGCAGTCGAGAACCCCATCTTGGTCGTCTCCGAGATCGTCCGAGCGCCGACATTGCTCGTCATGATCACGACCGTGTTCTTGAAGTCAACGACGCGCCCC
Source organism: Armatimonadota bacterium (assembly GCA_051745855.1). Taxonomy (GTDB): domain Bacteria; phylum Armatimonadota; class Zipacnadia; order Zipacnadales; family UBA5352; genus UBA5352. The sequence goes on along the minus strand of JBNJEK010000001.1, from coordinate 43,710 downwards.
TGGGCATCGGTCAGACGCCCGTCCTCCATGATCTGCAGCAGGATGCTGAAGACCTCAGGGTGCGCCTTCTCAATCTCGTCGAAAAGCACCACCGAGTAGGGGCGGCGGCGGACCGCCTCGGAAAGCTGTCCGGCTTCCTCGTAGCCCACGTAGCCGGGAGGCGCGCCAATCAGGCGCGAGACCGCGAAACGCTCCATGTACTCCGACATGTCAATGCGGATCATCGCATCTTCATCGCCGAAGAGGTAGTCGGCCAGCACACGCGCAAGCAGCGTCTTGCCGACACCGGTTGGCCCGAGGAACATGAATGAGCCGATCGGCCGGCGCGGGTCCTTGACACCGGCGCGGGCTCGTCGGACCGCTCGTGAGACCGTGGCGATCGACTCGTCCTGGCCGATCACCCGCTGCCGCAGCGAACCCTCCATCTCCAGCAGCCGCTCGGATTCTTCCTGCGAAAGCTGCGTGACGGGCACGCCTGTCCAGGTGGAGACGATCTCCGCGATGTCGGTCCGAAGCACCTCAGGCCGCGGCTCCGCCGTCTCGTCGGGCAGGTCCAGTCCGTCCTCGTCGCTTTCCGGGAAGTAGAACATCTCCGGGCTGTCGCTCTCGACACCGACGCAAAAGTCCGTGTCAAAATCACCGGCCTCGCTGTCGGCATCGAACGCACCCGCCTCACACGCTTCGCGATAACGCCGCAGCTTCACGCGCGAACCCGCCTCATCGATCAGGTCGATCGCCTTGTCGGGCAGCGCGCGCTCGGTGATGTAGCGCGCGGAGAGATCAACTGCCGCCGTCAGCGCGTCCTCGGTGAGGTCCACATGGTGGAAGTCCTCGTAGCGGTTCTTGATTCCGTAGAGGATATCCAGCGCCTCTTCCGGCGTCGGCTCCTCAACGCGCACGGCCTGGAAGCGCCGCTCAAGTGAGGGCGTCTTCTCCACGTGCTTGCGGTATTCATCTGGGGTGGTCGCGCCGATGCACTGCAGTTCACCGCGGGCCAGCGCGGGCTTGAGAATGTTGGACGCGTCCATCGCGCCCTCCGCCGCGCCCGTGCCGACGATGGTGTGCAGCTCATCGATGAAGATCATGATTCGGCCCTCGGAGGCTCGAATCTCCTCCATCACGCGCTTCATCCGCTCCTCGAACTCACCGCGGTATTTCGTGCCAGCGACGAGGCTCGCAAGGTCCAGCGCCACGAGGCGCCGATTGCGCAACGGCCCGGGGATGTCGCTCTCGGCGATCCGCTGGGCAAGGCCCTCAGCGATCGCGGTCTTCCCCACACCCGCGTCGCCGATCAGGCACGGATTGTTCTTGGTGCGGCGGCAGAGGATCTGCACCACCCGCTCAAGCTCGACGCCCCGGCCGATGATCGGATCGAGTTGCCCCTCGCGGGCCAACTCGGTGAGATCGCGGCTGAAATGATCGAGCGTAGGCGTTTCACTCTCATCCTCGTCACCGTCATCGTCCGCACGAGCGAGGTTCAGGATCGCGGTGCGCACGCGAGCGGCCTCAACGTTGTGCCGGCGCAGGGTGCGATATGCCGCGCCGCGTCCCTCGCGCGCCAGACCCAGGAGGATGTGTTCGGTTCCGATATGATGATCGTCCAGCTCTCTGGCCTGCCCGTATGCAAGCTGCAATACGCGCTGGGCCTCGGGCGTGAACGAGATTTCGTTGGAAGGCTGGTCTTCTGATCCCATGTCGATGTTGCGCCGCAGGTCGGCCCGAAGTTCGTGCAGATCCACGTTCATCGACCGGAGGATCTCGGCAGCCATGCCCTCACCCAGACGAATAAGGCCCAGCAGCAGATGCTCCGTCCCAATCAGGTGCATCCGCATCTGCGAGGCCTCATCGTGGGCAATGAGGATGGCTCTGCGAGCGCGATGTGTAAATCTTTGCCACAATTCCATGCTGCATTAAGCTCCTTATCACGAGAGTGCGCCGGAATAGAGAATGACTCCGCGTCTGGCTCTGACTTGAAGCCCGCGCGCCGCCCGCCGGGCGGTCTACCATTGGCACACGAAAGAGGGAGGTCGGGGCGCGCGCCTTGAAAAAACTGGTCGCACGACGCGCGGCCGCATATCCTGCGCCGCGTCATCTCCCCGAAGGTTCACATGGTCAGGTCCCACCGCAACTGATCTCTCACCGGAGTCCTGGGCGGGACGGAGGGCATCTGTCCGGTGCTTCTGCGCGACCGAACCGTCGGTTTAACGGATCGGATCGCCAGTCCCCGATTTGATCATTCCCGAATCCGGTTCACTTTAGTCGTATATCGGCGTTCCTTCTGAGGTCGTAAGTTCGTGCAACCGGTCCAATAGACGTTTGGTGGTCGCTCCAGGTTTCCCATTCCCGATGATTCTTCCATCTACTTCGATGACCGGAACCAGTTCGGCGGCAGTGCCGGTGAGAAAGCACTCTTCTGCGGTGTACACCTCTGTGACCGGGAAGAGCTTCTCGGAGACAGCGATGCCGAGTTCCTCCGCGCACTCCATCACCGCGGCCCGCGTGATGCCGTTGAGAATCCCCGCGGAGATCGGCGGGGTCACCACCTCACCGTCGCTCACGATGAAGATGTTGTCACCGGTGCACTCGGAGACCATGCCATTGCTCGTGAGCATGATGCCTTCCTGTACATCGGCAAGATTGCATTCTATCTTGGCCAGGATATTGTTCAGATAGTTGAGCGACTTGATACCCGGGTCGAGGCTCGCCGCAGTGTTGCGCCGCGTCGAACAGGTGATCAGCGACAGGCCGGTCTCGTAAAGCTCCGGGTTGTAAAGCTGGATGTTCGCCGCGATGATTATGATGCTCGGCTTCGGGCACTTGCGAGGATCGAGGCCCAGGTCGCCGACACCGCGCGTCACCAGCGTGCGGATGTAGCCCTCGTGCACGTCATTCGCGCGGCACGTCTCCACATGCGCTTCGATCAGTTCCTCGACGGAGAGCGGGATGTCGAGCATGATGGCGCGGGCCGAGCGCTCGAGCCGCCTGATATGCTCCTCAAGCCGGAAAACCCGCCCGTTGTAGACGCGGATCCCCTCGAATACTCCATCGCCGTACAACAGCCCGTGGTCGTAGACGGACACCTTCGCTTCATCGCGATCGACCAGTTCGCCATCCATGTAAATCTGTTGCGCCATCACTTGTCGCTCCCCGTCTGTCCCGCTCATCGGCGGAAGGATGCGGCTGACACCGACCGTCAACCGTCATTAGTGCGCAGTGCGGCCGATGGCTGTCCTGCCGCCATCGTTCGTTCAGATTGTAGCACACATCTTCGCCTACTCGCAACTTCGCGGTCCGCGCGAACATCTCCTGTCCGGCTTCGTATCAACGGTTAAGGATAGGGTCAGGAAAGGCGTGTCACGCCGCGCAGGTGGTTCCGGGTGGCGGGAAACGACGTCCGGGCGAGGCGCCCGGACTCCGATCGGTCTTGCGATTCCGGACTCCAGGCGCCCTCGCCTGGAGAGTCGTTGCCGCGGTCTCCGAATCCTTAACCGTTGATACGAACCTCTCCTGTCCAACCCCGCGAAGGCCGCAGCATGTCACGGTGCGGCAAGTCTGTCGGAGGCCGGACCGACGGTATGCAGCACCCGCACTTGATCACCCGTCCGTGCGCTCCAGATTCTCGCCGTGCCATCGTCGGCGCCCGAGACGAGGCGGTCGTTGTCGATGAAACGCACGTCGCGCACCCAGTCCGTGTGCCCCTCGAACGTGCGCACCAGCTTCCGACGTGTGACCGACCACAGCTTCACGGTGCCGTCATCACTTGCGGAGGCGACAAAGCGCCCGTCGGGGCTGAAACTGACCGCGCGCACGTAGTCGGTGTGCGCATCTCCCGACAGGATCGTGCCGTCAAGCTTTTCGGCGGAACCGAGCTGCACCGTACCCATCCTGCTTCCGGTCGCGAGCAGCCGCTCATCGGGCGACAGCGCCAGGCACAGCGCGCCATCCTGCCCTGAGCCGGCCAGTACGCGCTCGCCATCGGCGGTGAAGATGGCCGCACCGAAGTCGGCGGGCCGCCGACTGCCCTTGAGCACCTTGCCCGAGGCCGCGGACACCACCGTCACCGAATGACCGGCGCCGCCCGCCTCGTAGATGACGCTACCCTCCTCGACATTCCACGCCCGCACGGAGCCATCCGCGCCGGCGGCCCGGAGGCGCCCGCGCCGGTCGAAGTGCAGCGTGACGATTCCCCGCGAACCGTCGAGGCGGCGGATGATCTCACCCGAGGCCGGATCGATCAGTGGGACTTGCGCGCCGTCACCTCCCGCCGCCAGCACCGTTCCGTCGCGGCTGAATGCAAGCGCGGCGACAGAATCCACGCCGGAGAGGTCGATGGTGCGCGCCGGGGCATCATCGCTGTGCAGGTCCCACAACCAGACCTCCCCGGTCTGCGCGCCCGCGGCAAGCGTCAGCCCGTCGGGGCTGAGGGCCAGGCGCATGAGCATCGGGGTCGCGCCTCCCGCCCGCGCGAGCAGCGTCTCCCCGGCCGGGTCCCAGAGGCTCACGATGCCGTCTGAGGAGGCCGCTGCAAGGCGCGAACCGTCGGAACTGAAGGCGACGGACATCACCCACGCCCCGGACTCAAGCGCACCTGCGATCTCCTCTGAGGCCACGTCCCACAGATTCACGAGCCCATCGTCGGCGCCGGAGGCGAGAGTCGCGCCGTCGGGGCTGAAAGCTACGTCGCGCACCCAGTCGGAGTGTCCTCGCAGGATCGCGACCTCCTCGCCGCTGGATGCGTTCCACAGCCGCACGGTGGTGTCGTCGCTGCCCGAGGCAACAAGGTCACCCTCGGGGCTGATGTCAACGCCGCGCACGTAGTCGGTGTGGCCGGTCAGCTCCCTCAGAAGCTCGCCGGTGTCGGCGTCCCAGAGGCGGACGATGCCGTCGTCGCAGCCGCTGGCAATGAGTTGCCCGCGCGGGCCGAATGCGACCGATCGCACGTAATCCGGATGCCCGGGGATCTCCCGGAGCAGTTCTTCCGAGGCGACGTCCCACAGCCGCACCGAGCCGTCGTCGGAGGCTGAGGCGAGGATGCTGCCTGCGGGGCTGAAGTCGAGGTCGCGGACGAAGTCGGTGTGGCCTTCGAGCGTGGCAATGAGGGCGCCCTCAGAGTCGTAGAGGCGCACCGCCCCGTCGGTGCCGGCGGCGGCAAGTCGGCTGCCGTCGGGGCCGAATGCCACGCAGATGACGCCCTCGCCCAGTCCGCTGAGCGCCTCGACGGGCTCGCCGGAGGCAATCTGCCAGGTCCGGACGGTGTACCCCGCGGCGGCGGAGAGGCGAGCACCGTCGGGGCTGAACGCGACGCTGGAAGCATGTGCATCGGACTGCGCGGGCGGAGGGAGCATCCCGGGCTGAGCGATGAGGGGGGACGCGACAAGCAGCGCGGTCAGGAGCACAAGAACGGAGGTTCGTGTCGGCATGACGCCACCTCCAGCGGGCCATCTGAGCGGGTTGTCGGGGCGGGCGGATGGCAGGTCCTGCCATCCGCCCGCTGTCGTTGCCGTTGCCGTCGCTGCTTGCTGTCGTTGGCTGCCGTTCGCCGGCGTGCGCCGACGTTAGCTGCCGTTCACGCCCACGTCATCTCGCCGGGCTCCTCCTGGATGGCGACCTCCTGGAGGAATGCAATGGCTTTCATGAAGCCCTCGTTGGCGGTCATCAGCGAGTCCTCGTGCTCGATCGACAGCGGCCCGTCGTAGCCGCACATGCGCAACGTGGAGATGAGCTCATTCCACTCAAGCTGGTCATGGCCGTAGCCGAGCGCGCGGAAGATCCACGAGCGGTTGACCTCGTCGCCGTAGTGCTTCGTGTCGAGCACGCCGTTGACGCGCGCGTTCCAGTCGTAGACCGCGACGTCCTTGGCGTGGAAGTGCTGGATGACCTCGCCGTGCTCCTGCAGCCAGCGGACGCATGAGGACGGGTCCATGCCCTGCCACCACAGGTGCGAGGGATCGAAGTTCGCGCACATGCGGTCGCCGCAGGCCTCGCGGAGCTTGATGAGGGTCTCGGGATTGTACACGAGGAAGTTCGGGTGCATCTCGAAGCAGAAGTTTACGCCGCGCTTGTCGGCGTAATCGTTCTCGCGCTTCCAGTAGTCGATGGCGAGGTCCCACTGGTACTCCAGCGCTTCGAGATGGTCTTCGGGCCACGGCGCGACAACCCAGTTGGGCGTCTCGTCATTGGGGCCGCCGCCGGGAAGGCCGGAGAAGCCGTTGACGCAGGTGACCTCACACTGCTGCGCGAGGTCGCAGGTGGCGCGCCAGACCTCGTGGTGCTCCTCGGCAACCGTATCATCGGGGTGCAGGGGGTTGCCGTGGCATGAGAACGCGGAGATCTCAAGGCCGTGGTCCTTGACGGTGGCGAGAAAGTCCTCGCGCTTTTTCTTGTTCCCCTTGAGTTCGAACGGATCTGCGTGCGCGTTGCCGGGGTAGTTGCCGGTGCCGATCTCGATGGTGTCGAGTCCGGCCTCAGCGAAGTACGCGCAGACGTCCTCGAGCGACTGGTCACTCCACGCGGCGGAAAGCGCTCCTACTTTCATGACTGTGCTCCTCCCTCAGTATTGAGCGACACGAAGGTTGGTTTGGATCCTTTGACGGGTCCCGTGTTCAGGTTACTCGCTGCCGTCGGATCGCGGGGCGACAGCGGAGCGGATCAGGTGGGCAACGACCACGATGAAGACAAGTACGTCCAGCACGGCCATGATGAGAGTGAGGGCCGCCGGGGACGGCTGCTGCACTCCCAGCAGCAATGGCACGTACCAGACCAGACGCACCGCCATCCAGACGATTAGGAGTGCGAGTATCCAGCGCCGGCTCACGGTCCAGTTCCTCCCGACTGCCTGCGGCTACTCCTCCCTTTTGAACCCTCGGTCGGACGGGCCACGTTTCTTCTTTCCGAGACGCATCAATCTCGGCGCAATGATGCCGAAGATGATTCCCAGCACGATGAAGATTCCGAACACGAGCAGTATCGCCGTCCCCCAGGTCACTTGGGCGGCTCCTCTCCAGGGATCGGATGTCGTTTTATCGGGCGCGGACCCCGCGGCGCCCGGGATGGGTGTGTTACACGTCGTTTGTCCAGCCGTTTGGAGGGGCCGGAGAGCACGCCCTCGCGCCGTTTGCGAGGGCGGCGACGCCGGTGGTTCCGCCTGCGCCCGGCCGTTTGTCGTTCGGCGGGACGACAACGACTACGGCGAACGGCCGGGCCGGCGTCGGGCGAGATAAACGGCATCTCGCCCTCTCCGGCCCCTCCAGAACGGCAGACGGCTACGCCTGCAACGCCCCCCCGGCGAGGGCGCCGGGGCCACAACGACAACGGCTAAACGGCACGACGGGACGACGCGCTCCCGGCCGTCCAGCCGTTCGCTGGTAGGCGGCCGCTGGCGACTGGCCGCTCTCCTCACACTTCCACCCACATCCCGTCATCGGAGGCCAGTTCACAGGCCGCGAGGACCTTCTGGGTGCGCAGGCCGTCCTCGAAGCTCGGCCACGGCTGCTCATTCTTCGCGATGCCCTGGCAGAGGTCGAAGACCGTGTTGATGAAGGTGTGCTCGTAGCCGATGATATGCGCCACCGGCCAGTAGCGCGGGCCGCCCTCATCAGGCAGGCCCATGTACGGGTGCGAGTCGTCTGTCGCCTGGATCAGGCGGAAACCGGTGCGGTCGCCGGGATCCTCGCAGTCGTAGTACTCAAGCTCGTTCATGCGCTCAAGGTTGAAGCGGATCGAGCCCTTCGAGCCGTTGACCTCGAACCAGTTGTAATTCTTGTGGCCGGCCGCGAAACGCGTGGCCTCCATCGTTCCGAGTGCGCCGTTGGCGAAGCGGCAGAGCGCAACGACGCCGTCGTCCACGTCCACGGTGCCCATCTCGGCGTCCTCGGAGGCCCTTCCGCCGAGTCCGGTGTCGAAGCTCTCCATCTTCGGGCGCTCCTCGATGAAGGTCTCCATGGTGCAGGCGAGTGACTCAATGTCGCCCAGCATCCAGAGCGCGAGGTCGATCGAGTGGGCCATCAGATCGCCCAGCGAGCCGGAGCCCGCGATCTCCTTGCGCACGCGCCACATCATCGGGACCTCCGGCGGCATCAGCCAGTCCTGCAGGTAGAGCGAGCGCCAGTGGTAGATCTCGCCGAGGTCGCCATTGTCGATCATCTTCTTCGCAAGCGAGATCGCGGGCGCGCGGCGGTAGTTGTGGCAGATCATGTGGATGACGCCGGCGTCCTGGACGGCCTTGACCATCCGCTCGCCGTCCTCGACGCTGGTCGCGAGTGGCTTTTCGCAGAACACGTGCTTGCCCGCCTCGGCGGCCTTGATGGCCAGTTCGGCGTGCTGGTTGTTCGGCGCAGTGATATCAACGAGGTCGATATCGTCGCGGGCGAGGAGGTCATCGACGTCGTAGACGGTCTCCTCCCACCCGAACTGCTCAGCGCAGGCGTCCACGCGCTCCTTCGTCCTTCCGCAGAGCACCTTCATCACCGGCTCAGCTTCAAGCTCGGGGAAGAAAAACGGCACCTGGCGGTAGGCATTGGAGTGTGCGCGGCCCATGAAGTTGTAGCCGACGAGCCCAACATTGATCTGATCCATCGCATGACCCTCCCGGGCGGATCCTGAAATGGCGGCGATCGCCACCACGAGTCAGCAACACGCATTCGATTGTTTCCACGAAAAGACGCGGGGACCTGCAAAGTGACGCGAAACCTGTCGGAAAGCTTGCGAGGGGCGGGGAAACCGCAGCTGGCGAGGCGGCGCGGAAGGGCATCGGGAGGCGGGCGGGGAACCTGATGACAGCCAGGCGCACGGCATAGAAGAGGGCAGGGGAGCCAACATGGCAGCGACCGCTGATGTCTGGAGATTCGCGGACCCCACCGAGATCCACTTCGGCAGAGGCGCACGGATTACACTGCCGGGGATCACGCAGACGCTGGGCAGGCGGCCGGTCCTCGTGACGGACAGCGGCCTCGCAGAGCTGCCGATCATCGAGGACCTGCGCGAGCGCCTGCCTGCCGACACCCCCGTCTTTGCCGACATCGAGCCGAATCCGACGGTGGAGATGGTGGACGCGCTGAGTGAGCAGATCCGCGAGCATGACGCCGATCTGCTGGTGGCGGCCGGCGGCGGAAGCTCGCTTGATTGCGCCAAGGCCGCCGGATCGGTCTCACAGCAGGGCGGTCCGGCGCGGAAGTATCATTCAGAGGGCGGCGCGCTCGACGAGCGCCACCTTCCGCTGATCGCGATCCCGACCACCGCCGGCACGGGCAGTGAGGTCACGCCGATCGCGGTGCTCGATGACCCTGAGAAGGGAGTCAAGGCGCCGCTGGTACATGACAACTTTTTCCCGGCGGTGGCGCTGGTGGACCCGGCTCTGACGGAGTCGATGCCGCCGAAAGTCACCGCCTCGACGGGCTTCGACGCACTCGCGCACGCGGTCGAGGGCTACTGGTCGCGCAATCACAACCCGATCTCCGACGCGCTTGCGCTGGAGGCCGTGCGGCTCTTCTTTGAGCACATGCCCCGGGTAATGCAGGATGGTTCCGACCTGGCCGCGCGCGAGGGGATGTCGCTGGCCGCGCTGCTGGGCGGGATGGCCTTTCAGGCGCCCAAGAACGCGGCCGTCCACGCCTGCTCGTTCCCGTTCTCCGCCACCTATCATCTCCCGCACGGAACGGCGTGCGCGCTAACGCTCGATCACTTCATGCGCTTCAACGCGCCCGCGATGGGTGGGCGAGGCGAACGCCTCGCACGGGCCGGAGGCTTTGAGACCATGGCGCAGATGGCGGACGCGTTCGCGGCGATGAAGGCGAGGTCCGGCCTGCCCACGCGGCTGTCTGACTTCGGCGTCACCACGGACGACATCCCGGTGCTCGTCGAGGGCAGCTTCCACCCGCTGATGGAGAACAACCCGCGCGAGGTCACGCCCGAGCAACTCGCCGGGATCTACCGACGGATGCTCTGAGGAGATTCTATGAGCGAAGCATTCGACCGCGAAGCGTTCGATGACCTGGCGGGTGAGTTTCGCTACGTCATCACGGACATGATCTGCCGCTCCGGCTCGGGCCACCTCGGTGGCTCGTTGAGCCTCGTGGAGACGGTGATCAGTCTTTACTGGCGGATCATGAAGTTCGACCCCGACAATCCGCAGTGGGAGGAACGCGACCGCCTGATCATGTCCAAGGGCCACGCGGGACCGGTGCTTTACGTCGCGCTGGCCTACCAGGGGTTCTTCCCGAAGGAAGAGCTCAAGACGATCAATGAGAACGGGACGAACCTTCCCAGCCACTGCGACCGGCTGCTCACCACGGGCATCGACATGACCGCCGGTTCGCTCGGGCAGGGGATGTCGGCGGCCTGCGGCTTTGCGCTGGCGGCGCGCATCCGCGGGCAGAGTCACGATGTGTACTGCATCGTCGGCGACGGTGAGAGTGATGAGGGGATGGTCTGGGAGGCGGCGATGTTCGCCGGTCACAACAGGCTGAGCAACCTCATCGGCATCACGGATTACAACAAGCTGCAGATCGACGGCAGGACCGACGAGGTCGTGACGCTTGAGCCGCTGGCGGACAAGTGGCGCTCGTTCAACTGGGAAGTGATGGAGATGGACGGTCACGACTGGGATGACATCCACGACACCGTCAAAGCCGCGCGCGAATTCGAGGGCGGGCCGGTCATGATCATCGCACACACCACGAAGGCACGCGGCTGCGCGGTGGTGCAGGATCGGCCGGAGAGTCACAACATCAAGGTGGGCGACGCTGAGGATTTTGAGAAGTACATGTGCGCCCTCGATTGTCAGGATTATGAGCTTCCCTACGAGGTGGAGTGAGAGATGACTGACATTCCGCTTCACGAACTTGAGATGCGCAACGTCTACGCGCTGACGCTGGTGGACCTTGCGGACAGTAATCCGAACATCGCCGTCATCGAGGCCGATCTCGGGAAAGCCTCCGGGACGATCCCGACGTTCTCTGAAGCGCATCCGGATCGGTTCATCGACACCGGCGTGGCGGAGGCGAACATGATCGGCATCGGCGCTGGGATGGCCGTGGAGGGATTCATCCCCTTCTGCGCGAGCTTCACGCCCTTCGCGACCCGCCGGGTCTACGACGCGATCACGATCTCCGTGGCCTACGCCGACGCGAACGTGAAGATCGTCGGCACTGCGCCGGGCATCACCACCGGCGCCAACGGTGGCACGCACATGTGCTTTCAGGATCTCGCGATCATGCGCGCGATGCCGAACATGACCGTCTTCTCTCCGTGCGATGTGTACGAGCTTGCCTCATGCGTCCGCTGGATGGCCGAGCACGAGGGCCCGATGTACATGCAGATGATCCGCCCCACGCAGCCGCAGATCTTCGACCACGACTACGCGTTCGACCCCGCGACCGCGGTGCGCATGAGCGAGGGGGACGCGGCGACACTGATCAGCACTGGATGGATGACGCAGTTCGCGCAGCAGGCGGTGGCCGAACTCGAGGACGACGGCGTGGCGGTCGATCACTTTCACTACGCGTCCGTCAAGCCCTTCGACGAGGACAGCCTGCTGGAATCGGCGGCGACGACCGGGCACGTGGTGACCGTGGAGAATCAGAGCGTGATCGGCGGCCTCGGCGGGGCGGCGTGCGAAGTGCTGTCGGAGAAGATGCCGACGCGCGTGACGCGCCTCGGCGTGAACGATCAGTTCGGCGAGGTCGCGACCGAGCAGTATCTGCTGGACAAACACGAGATGAACGTCGAGCACATCAAGCAGGCCTGCAGAGAGGGTTAGCGCCATGAAAGTTGTCGTCGGATCGGTCGTCAAGGGACTTCTGCTCAAGAACGCCATCGTCGAGTGGCTGGAGCAGAACGAATATGAATACATTGACGTGGGCGCGTATGACTTCGACACGTTCGTCAAGTTCCCGTCCATCGCCGAGCGTGCCGCGTGGGTGCTCCAGCAGGATAAGGCCGACCGGGCGATCCTCTGCTGCGGCAGCGGCACGGGAATGAGCCTCGCCGCGAACAAGTTCAGGGGCGTCTGCGCGGTCTCCTGCGAGAGCGTGATGGCGGCGGAGTTCGTGCGGTGGGTCAATGATGCGAACTGCATGTGCATGGGCGAGAGCCTCGTCACGCCCGACCAGGGCAAGCGGATGGCGGAGGTCTTCCTGACCGAGAAGTTCCAGGATGTCGAGGGCATCCCGCAGGATGTACTCGACTTCTGGGCGGAGGCCCGCGACGAGATCGCTGCCCGCGGCGACGAGGCCACCGATCGCGACCTCGAGACGCTCGAGTAGGCACCTGTGAGCGAGGCGGCGCGGCTCGGGCTAATCTTCCTGGTCGTCTTCCTGACGAACTTCCAGGGGTCGATCACCGGCTTTGGCGCGACGGTTCTCGCGCTGCCTTTTGTCACACTGCTGATCGGCCTGGAGGTCGCGGTGCCGGTGCTGGTGATGCAGGCGTGGCTGCTGGCGGCTTTCATCGTCATCGAGGCCCGTGGGCACATCAACTGGGCGGCATTCGGCAAGCTCCTCGCGTTCGTGGTCATCGGCCTGCCGGTCGGGATCGTGATGGCGGAGCATCTGCCCGAAAACCCGCTGAAGCTCGTCCTCGGCGTGTTCACCGGCATCGTCAGCGTCCACGGCCTCGCGCATCCGCATCCCCCCTGCGCCGAGGACGGTGGCCTCAGCGGCTGGAAGGGCCGCGGGATCACCGCGCTCCTTCCCCTGGGAGGCGCCGTGCACGGCGCGTTCGGCTCAGGCGGGCCGGTGCTCGTGGTGTATTGCGCCCGGGCCCTCCCGGATAAGTCGCTCTTCCGCGTGACAATGAGCCTGCTGTGGCTGGTGCTGAACACGATCCTGATCGGCCAGTGGGCGGCTTCGGGGCGCCTCACCGCGGAGGTGCTGACGCTGGCAGGCTGGTGCGCGCCGTTCATGATCGCGGGCCTGATCCTCGGCACCTTCGCGCACTACCGCGTTGATGAAGCGATCTTCCGCCGCATCCTCTACGCGGTGCTGCTGATCGCCTCTGGGATGCTGATTCACTCGGCGCTGAGATAGACCGGCGGGCAGAACCTTCGCGAGTGCGGAACGTCAGCACACCGGGGGATGGGATGACTTTCATGAGAGGTGGAGTGATGTCCGATGGATCGCCGCGAGTTTGTAAGGCTCGTCGGGGCCGGGGGCCTGCTGGTGGGTCTCGGTGCAATTGCAGGCGTGGGTTGCTCGACTGAGGAAGATTCTGCGACTGTCACTGGTCCGCCGGAAGATGGCGACACACAGATCGCCGTGTGCCCCGACTGCGAGGCCGAGAATCGCGTTGAGACCTGGGGCGAGCAGATCAAGTGCTGGAAATGCGGACACGAGTGGGCGCCGCAGAAGCCGGCGTAGATGCTGCGACATGCAAACCACGAGCGGGGCGGCTTCACGGCCGTTCCGCTCGCTTTCTCAATCCCCGGAGCCCACGCAGAAGAGATGCTCGATCCCCCGCACATACATCCTCCCGTGCGCGAACGAGGGCGTGGAATGAACGTCTTCACCGAAGCTCCCGCTGCCGAGTTGCTCAAACTCGCGGCCCGCGGAGATGACGCTGCTCTCCCCCGATTCGCCGATCAGATAGACCCTGTCCCCCACCAGCGACGGTGACGCGCGGAAGCGCGATCCGAGACGCTCCACGTACTGCTCCTCACCGCTGTCGGCGTCGTAGCATCCGAGCACGCCGCTTGTGTGCAGCGTCCAGACACGTTCGCCGTCGCTCAGCGGACTGGTGATGTCAGGAAATTGCCCGCGCACCGACCAGTCGATGTGCGTCTCGGTGACGTCCCCGCTGCCACCCGGGATGATCGCGGTCAGTTCCGCGTAGATGTTCGCCACGTAGATGCGCCCGTTCGCGTAGATCGGTGACGGCGCCGAGTCGCCTTCGATGCACCGCGCGCGCCAGTACTCCTCGCCGGTGGTCGGATCGTAGGCGATCACCCACGGCTTTGCGCTCGTGACAATCTCCTCGCGCTCCCCGATGTCGATGACGATCGGCGTGGTCCACGACCCCTGCACCGGCCGGTCGATCTCCCACACGGTCTCCCCCGTCGCGCTGTCGAGCGCCACCAGGTGCGATGCGCCGATGTCCGGCTTGCCGAGGTCGATCTGCACGAAGAGCAGTCCGTCATGCAGCACCAGCGACGTCGCCCGACCGTAGATATCCTCGCTGAAGTCAAACCACCGCTCCCACGCGGGGTTCCCATCGAGATCAACCGCGAGCACATGTCCGGTCGGGAACGAGGCGTAGAAGCGCTCACCGTCAGTCGCTCCGGTCGGCGCCGCATGGCCGGTCATGCCGTGCATGCGCTCTACAGGCCAGTCCTCGCCCTCCGCGACCGGCACCGTCCACACGCGCTCGCCGGTATGCGGGTCAAGGCAGTACACCTCGCGCCGGTGCTCGTCCGCCCCGGTGACGAAGAGACGGTCCTGCCAGATGATCGGGGAGTTCGCACCCGGGAGCGGCAGTTCGGTGCGCCACGCGATGCCCTCGCCGGTCTGCGCATCCCAGACGGTCGGCAGTTCGTCAAATTGCGCGACGCCGGAGCCCACCGATCCACGGAATCGCGCCCAGCGGTCGGCGGGAGCCTCCGTGACCTCGGCGGGAAGCGGCGGCGCGTCCGCGGCGGCGGCCGGCGCCTGCGCATCGGTCTGCTGCTGGCAGGATGCCGTCATCGCGATCACGACCAGAGCAGCTGCGATCAGCAGCGTAACAACGACCGCCCACCGGCCTCGCGGCGCATCGTATTCATTCATCCGGCACTCTCCTCGATGAACTCTCCCACGATCTCTCCCACGCGCCGACGCAGCCTGTCGATCTCGGCGTCGCGCCCCATGTGCACCCGGTTCGTCAGCAGGATCATGAAGGTCTCACTCGCCTCGTCAATCCACAGACACGTCCCGGTGAAGCCGGTGTGACCGACGCTGTCTCGTGTCGGCGCGCCATGCAGGTGAACATCGTCCAGATTCGCTCCCCTCCACCCCAGCGTGCGCGGCACGTCGCCAGGTTGCGGGCGGGGCGCGAGCATCGCGCCAACACTCTCCTCGCTCAGGATTCGCACACCATCAAGCTCGCCCCCACCGAGGATCGCCCGAACGAAGCGCGCCAGATCCGCGGCGGTGCTGAAGAGCCCCGCATTCCCTCCGACGCCCCCGAGGTAGCGCGCGTTCTCGTCATGCACTACGCCGACCAGCGTCCCCTCAGGTAGTCGCTCGGTCCCGGCGCAACGTTCGCAGAGTTCGGGCGTCGGACAAAAGCACGTGTCCCCCATGCCCAGCGGCTCAAAGATGCCCTCGCGAGCAAGATCGGCAAGCGGGCACCCGCCTGCTGCTTCAGCAACCGAGGCGAGCAGAATGAAGCCGAGGCAGGAGTACACTGATCCCTCGCCCGGCGCATATTCGAGCGGCAGGCTGCAGATCGCATCGATCATGTGCTCACGGCGCTCGCTCAACCGCAGCTTCCGCTCGCGCTCGCCCGGTCGCCAGTACGCCGGCAGGCCCGAGCAGTGCGCCAGCAGATCTGCGAGCGTCACGCCCGCGCGGTCGCCGCGATCAAACGCTGGCAGCCAGCGCGAAACCCGATCGTCCAGCGACAGCGCGCCACGCTCGGCGAGTTGCAGAATCACGGTGGCGGTGGCGAACGGCTTCGTCAGCGAAGCGAGATCGAAGACGGTGTCGCGCTCCATCGGCAGGCGCTGAGGCTCGAGGCAGCGATGGCCGACTGCCTCGTGGCAGAGCGTCCTCTCGCCGCGCCCGACGAGGCAGACCGCGCCGGGGGTGATCCCGGCGTCGATGGCGTCTCCAAGGGAATCGAGTATCTCCAGCCCAATTCTCAGCCCGTCGCACATCATCCGCACACTCCTTGGACCAACGACGCACTCATCGCATGATTGTTCTTCGCCCCGGCATTGCTGATCGCCTCCGCTCGTCAGGCAGTCAATCGCGCGTGGTACGCCGCTTGCAGGGGTGTTGCGGGAGCGAATGAACGTCCGGAGGTGCGCGCAGTGAAAGCCTACCGAAGTTACACCGTCCGACCGCGATTGCCCGAGAGCCTGCGACCGCTGACAGACCTTGCAATGAACCTGTGGTGGAGTTACACCCCGGACGCGCGCGAACTCCTGCGCCGAATCGACCGCGACCTGTGGGAGGAGACCGGTCACAACCCTGTCAAGATGCTCGGTATGATCAGACAGGAGCGGTGGCAGAAACTGCTCGCCGATGCATCTTTCCGCGGGCACCTCGACCGCGTCGCAGCCGACTTCGAGCGCTACCTGAGCGGTGAGACATGGTTCACCCGCAACCATCCGGATCGGCTGGAGGACACCATCGCCTACTTCAGCCTCGAATACGGTATCAGCGAATCGCTCCCGATCTACGCCGGCGGCCTCGGTGTGCTGGCCGGCGACCATCTCAAGAGCGCCAGCGACATGGGCGTGCCGCTTGTCGGGGTTGGCCTGCTCTACCAGGTCGGCTACTTCAGCCAGTACCTCAACCCCGACGGCTGGCAGCAGGAGGAATACTCCGAAAGCGACTTTCACACCATGCCGGTCGAGCAGGTCAAGTGCGCGGATGACAGGTGCCCGCTGTGCGTCCGCGTCCCGATCGGCGACCGGATTGTCCACGCAAATGTCTGGCGGGTGAGGGTCGGACGCGTCCCACTTTATCTCCTCGACACCAATACTGAGGCGAACTCTCCCGCCGACCGCCAGATAACGTACCAACTCTACGGCGGCGATCTCGACATGCGCATCCGCCAGGAGATGCTGCTCGGGATCGGCGGCGTGCAGGCACTCGAACACTGCCTTCAAACGCCACCGCGGACATTCCATCTCAACGAAGGCCACGCGGCGTTCCTTGCACTGGAGCGCGTGAGGCTGATGATGGTGGATCACGATCTGACCTTCGAGGACGCCGTCGAGGCCACTCGCGTCGGCAACATCTTCACCACGCACACTCCAGTCCTCGCCGGCCATGACCGCTTCCCGCGCTCCCTCATCGAGCGCTACTTCGAGCAGTATCATCCGAAGCTCGGCCTCACCGCGGATGAGTTCATGGCGCTCGGCGCCGGGCGCTCCGGCGGCTCCGAACACTTCTCGATGACGGTCCTCGCCCTGCGCTTCTCGGCGTGGCGCAACGGCGTCAGCCAGCTGCACGGCAGGGTCTCGCGGAGCACCTGGTCGCATGAGTGGCCCGACCTGCCTTGCGACGAGACGCCGATCGACTCGATCACCAACGGCATTCACACGGGCTCCTTCATCTCCGACGACATGGCGACACTCTTCGACCGCTACCTCGGCTCCGGCTGGCGCACTGAGCCGGGCGATCAGAGCGTCTGGGCCCGCGTCGCGGATATTCCCGAGACGGAGCTGTGGCGCGCCCACGAGCGCCGCAGAGAGCGGCTGGTCGCGGTCGCGCGCCGGCAGCTTCACTCCCAACTGCAGCACCGAGGCGCAGGCCAGGCGGCGCTGAGCCGGGCGCATGAGGCGCTCGACCCCGAGGCGCTCACGATTGGTTTCGGCCGGCGCTTCGCCACGTACAAGCGCGCCACTTTGATCCTGCGCGACGGCGAGCGCCTCCGGGCGATGCTCACCGACCGCGACCGCCCCATCCAGCTCATATTCGCCGGCAAGGCGCACCCCGACGACCGGCCGGGCAAGGAGCTTATCCGCGACGTGGTGCACTTCACAAATGACCCGGAGGTGAGACAGCGTGTCGTCTTCCTCGAGGACTACGACCTCCAACTGGCGCGGTACATCGTGCAGGGCGTCGATGTGTGGCTCAATACCCCGCGCAGGCCGATGGAAGCCAGCGGGACCAGCGGGATGAAAGTCACCGCCAACGGCGGACTGAACTGCTCGATCCTCGACGGCTGGTGGGATGAGGCCTACTCGCCGGAGACGGGCTGGGCGATCGGCCGCGGGGAGGAGTATGCCGATCCCGAGCACCAGGATCAGGTGGAGTCAGAGGCGCTTTACACGCTGCTTGAGCAGGAGATCATCCCCCTCTTCTATGACCGCGGAGCGGACGGTACGCCGCATGGGTGGGTCGCGAAGATGAAGAGCGCGATGCAGGCGATCTGCCCGCGATTCAACTCCAACCGCATGGTCGGCGAGTACGTCGAGCGCTTCTACCTGCCCGCGATCAGTCACAGTGAGGCCCTCGCCGCTGAGGGCTTCCGAACTGCGCGCGATCTCGCGGCATGGCGGCGTCGCGTTGAGAGCAACTGGCCTCATGTCGCGTGCCTGCGCATCACCGACGACATCGACGAGGCCACGTGGTATGCTGATACGATCACGGTCACCGCCGACGTGGCACTCGGCGAACTCTCGCCTGACGACGTGATGGTTCAACTGCAGTTCGGCAACGTGGACAGTTCGGGGGAATTCCTCGAGCCCCGCGAGATCAGGATGCGGCACACCGGCCCTGCCCCCGGCGGGGAGCGGTTCATCGGCGAGATAGTCTGCGACGGCGCCGGACGGTGGGGATACACTGCGCGCGTGCTGCCGAATCACGGCGAACTTGTCGATCCCGCCGACGCCGCACATGTCAGGTGGGCCGCCTGATCGCACATGGACAGGCGGGCCCCGCGGAGCACTTTCACGGAGCCCGCACTATGTCGACACGCTCGCGGCCTCGCCGTCGCCATGTCACGGCAGCGGCTGGAACGAATTCAGCATCGTCATGAACGCCTCGAGGTACGCGTCGGCGGCGTCCGCGCGACCAGTGTACGAGATAACCCACGTGTGCGTGCCGTTGCTGTAGACCAGTCCGACATGCAGTGACGGGACCGCTTCGATCGTCCCGTTGCCCATCAGAAGGTAGGCCGGCTCTCCGTTGTCGAGCGTCTCCATCGAACGGTGAACCACCTCGACACCAAGCTCCGCCATGTACGCCTCACCAAGCTCCTCAATCGGTGAACCGCCCGCATCCGAGAAGATCGACATGAACACATTGTCCGTCGGCCCGTACATCGCGTAGGAGACCTCGTCCACCTGCGTGCCCCTGAAGCCCTTGGGGACATCAAGCTGGAACTTGAGAGCGGGATTGACGACCCGGTCTGACTCGGGCGCGGTCCCGGTTGTCCAGTCCTGCAGGTCGCTCGTCTCAAGAACCTGATGCGTCCCCCACATGTTGATGTCCAGCTTGTACTCGCGCATCCTGAACCCGCTCTGCGGCTCGAGCAATTGCACGACGGCCTTTGCGCCGTAGTCCTCGACCTGGAAGAGCGCGTTGAGCAACCAGCCCCGGCCGATCACACCGGTCAGCGGCTCCCCGCTGTTCTCCACCTGCAGGCTTCCGGTCCTGAAGTGCGGGATGGCGAACTTCGTCTGATAGTCATCCTCGCAGTACACAATGACAGGACCGGCCGGCGTCGCGACCGCGCCGATGTTCGAAAAGGACGGCACCTCACGAGAGATTTCTGTTCGCCAGACGGCGTTGACGTTATTCGACGAGCACTCCAGCAGCTTCTGCGACTGGTCGTAGGTGATGGTGTAAAGGCTGTTCCTGTACGTGATCGGCAGCGTCTGCGCGCTCGCTGTGACGGCAACGCCTGCAACAATGACTCCTGCCAGCGTGGCGGCAATCAGAATGTTGCGGGAACTCGGAAAGCTCATGAGGACCTCCTGCTGTGGGTGATGTCCGGCGCTTCTCGTCGGTGATTGTCCTGCCGGCACGCCGATGTTACATGCGCGCAAAGCTCATCGTCGCGTATTGGCGTGCCGACCGAACTGTGGTTCCCCCCCGCCGCGGAAGCACCTCCACGCGGGAGGTGCCCCGATCCAATTCGGCGAACTTGCTACGCCCCGAGAAGACGCGCCAGGAGGCGTGAAGATGACACAATTGCGAGAGGAAACGTGGGACGTCATCGTGGCGGGCGGCGGCATATCCGGCTGCATGGCGGCGATCGCCGCGGCGCGCGAGGGAGCAAGCGTCCTGCTCGTTGAGCGCTACGCCGCCCTCGGCGGGATGGCCACGCTGGGGCTCGTTCAGCCCATCACCACCTGGGGCATCGGCGGGCAGTATGTGATCGGCGGGACCGGCAGGCGACTGCTGGAGCAGATGATCCAGCAGCGCCCCGGCAGCGCCACCGAGATGTCGCACTACGGCCCGTCATGTGAAACGGAGCACCTCAAACACATGCTGGAGCGGACCGCGCTCGACCACGGGATCGATCTTCTCTATCACGCGTGGGTCACCGGCGTGGAGACCTGCGGCGCCCGCATCACGGGTCTCCGTGTCATCTCAAAGTCCGGCGAGACGTCGCTGCGGGGTAACGTGGTCGTGGACGGGACCGGCGACGGCGACATCGCGGCCTTCGCGGGAGTGCCCGCCGAGGTCGGCTCACAGGGCATCACGCTGATGTTCCTCGTCTCGGGCATCGACCGCGACCGGTGCCCCGACCGCACGGAGATCGCCGAGATCTACCGCGAGGCGGGCCCGGTGAACTACCGCGGCCTGGCGATGTTCTGGGCGCCGCAGCCCGGTTCGGCGTACATGAACGTCACGGAGGTCGAGGACCACGACCCGCTCGACGTGGAGGACCTCACGGCCGCGACCATCGAGTGCCGCGACCAGGCGTGGCGCGTCATGAACACTCTCCGGGCGAACGTCGAGGGCTTCGAGGACGCGTACATCGCGCAGACCGCTCCCGCGCTCGGGGTGCGTGAGAGCCGACACATCCGCGGCCTGCACACCCTCAGTGGCGATGACGTGGAGAGCGGGAGGGACTTCGAGGACACCATCGCCCGCGCATCATGCCCGGTGGACATCCACGGGAGTGACAACGAGGGCCGGGGCATCTACCACGGTCTCAAGCGCAGCTACGGTGTTCCGTGGCGCTCGCTCGTGACGGAGAAGTATGCCAACCTGGTACTCACGGGCCGCTGCCTCTCCGCCGATGCGGTCGCACACTCGTCGGTGCGGCGGATGGCCCCGGGTTTCGCGCTTGGCGAGGCGGCCGGCATCGGCGCCGCGCAGACGCTCGCGGGCGGCGATGCTCGTGACCTGCCGGTGGAGCCGCTCCAGGCGCGCCTGCGCGAGTTCGGAACGATCCTCGATCCGGAGTGAGGCTCCCTCCGCCTCACGGGGCGACGAGCACCTCGTCCCACAGTTCGTCGAAGGCCGCGGTGAAGAGACCGGCAACCTCGCGGTTGGACAGCACAAGCACGTTCTCGTCATTGCGATCATTCGCCGCGAGTGTCCAGTTGTACGACCCGAGGATCACGCGGGCCTCGTCGATGATCGCGACCTTATGGTGAAGCTTCGCGTTCGGATTGCGCTCCAGCCGCACCGGCACTCCCATCGCCAGCAGCGGCGGATATGCGGACCAGTACTGCGCCTGCTGACTCTCCGTCGCCACACGGAGTCGCCGGTCAGCCGTCGCGCCCCCCGCGCGCTGATGCTCCCAGGTGAACCAGCGGTTGATGACGCCCGCCATCAGCGGGGAGCTTGAGCCGAAGGTGAAGACCATCACGTCCAGCGACTGTCGCGCCCCGAGGAGCAGGTCAAGCAGGTGATCGTCCGGATCGTTGTCCGGCGCGAAGTACACCCGCGCGTAGGTGCGTCCGATCCAGCAGCGCAGCGGCTCCTCCGAGGGAGCCTGATTGCCGAAGACGCCGCTCCACGCCTCGTCGAACTCCTCCTGATAGCGCGCGAGCATCGCGTAGTATGACGGCGGCCGGCTCACCGGCGGGAAGTTGACGACCACGATGTGATTGTAATTCGCGCGCGTCCCGGTGTCCGTGAAATTCGTTGAGCCGGTCAGCAGAGCGGCGTTCTCTCCGCCCGCATCCCGGATCACGAATTTGTTGTGGAAGATCGCGGGGTTGCCATCCCGGATGATCTCCACCCCGGGCTCGCGCTCAAGCTGCTCGAAGAACGCGAGGTTGCCGGGGTGACCGTCGTCGTAGTAGTCGCCCTCGACGATGGCGCGCACCCGCACTCCGCGCCCCGCGGCCGCCACGATCGCATCCGCGATCGGCCACTGGCCATTCTCCTCCCGGCGTATCTCCTGCACCGCAATGTCGAGGGTCGCGTGCGCGTCGCTGATGAAGTCCACGATCTCTTCTTCGAGGACATATCTGCCGGCCTGCAGGTCGGCGTGGGTGCTGATGTACATTTCGAGTTTGCCGCCCTCGAATGTCTCGGCGCGGGCGTAGCCGGAAAACGTGAGCGCACAGAGAGTCACAAGCAGCAGCCATCGCGCGCGATGCCGATGGGATTCGGTCATAGAACTCACCCCTCGCGGCTCATCGGCTTTCATACGAAACACATTCCACGGTCCGCCGCGCAATCCCTGCGTTCGCCGGCAGGGCAGGTCCTCGCGCCGTTCCGGCGAAATACTCGCGAGCGCGAGCAGTCCTCACTGAGGCAGGCCCCTGAATGCATCTGAACGGCGTTGACCTTGATCCGGCGAGATACCCGACAGATGACGCATATCCCTTCAATCTCACGGTCCTCAGCGAACACATTACGCTTCGCTTTGAGGAGCCAGTGACACTCTTCGTGGGCGAGAACGGCTCCGGCAAGTCGACGGTGCTGTCGGCCATCGCCCGGCGCTGCCGTGTCCACCAGTGGCGGCTGGAGAGCCGCCAGCGCGTGGTGAACAACCCGTGGGAGGATCGCCTCGGCGACTTCATCCGCATCAAGTGGGCGCACGGGCGCGTCCCCGGCTCATACTTCGGCTCCGACACGTTCAACGACTTCGCGGTGATCCTCGACGAGTGGGCGCACGATGATCCGGGACAGCTCAAGTACTTCGGGGGCGAATCGCTGCTGACACAGTCGCACGGCCAGTCGCTGATGTCGTACTTCCGCGCGCGCTACCCGATCAAGGGGCTTTACCTGCTGGATGAGCCGGAGACTGCGCTGTCGCCGCGCACGCAGCTTGAGCTGCTTGAGTTGCTGGTGGAGTGCGCGCGCGGCGGGGATTCGCAGTTCATCATCGCCACCCACTCCCCCATCCTGCTGGCCTGCCCGAATGCCACGATCTTCAGCTTTGATGGTGGGCAGATCGCCCCCATCGAGTATGAAGAGACCGACCACTATCAGCTCTACCGCGACTTCATGGCCGATCCCGGGCAATACGTCGACCGGCTGTGAGGCAGGCGCATTGCTCACTCCTGCGCGAACTGCTCGCCCAGCCACGCGTACGCGGTACGGATCGACTCCTCGGTGGGCTGGTGGCCGCTCATGTGCAAAAAGCAGCCGGCGCCATGCTCGCGATCGTAAAGCCGGTAGACGCGCTGCGCGTCCCGGATGTAATGCCAGCTTGCGGGCCGATCCGCCTCGCCGGCGATGCACAGGAACGACCGTGGCGCGATCAGCGCCAGCGCGTGATGGCCGTTGAGCGTGAAGTCATCGCCGTGAATCTGCTCACCGAAGTACCACGGAGCATCCCAGTTGGTGAAATCCCACGCGATCCCGAAGTCGGACGCGATGCACGCGGTGATCCGTTCGTCGAACGCGGTCGCGTAAAACGCCATCTTCCCGCCGAGCGAGTGCCCCATCGCCAGCACCCGCGTGTCATCAACCGCGGGCTGCGCCAGCAGCAGATCGGCGGCTCGCGATGTGTCCCACGTCAGCTTGCCGATCCCCGTCCAGCGCGGGTTCTCACGCAGCAGCTTCTCCGTGGCCGCTTCCCACCACGCAAATCCGGCGGAATCTTCAGGCTCGGGGACGGTGTTGAAGGGATAGGCTTCTGTGCATGCCACCACGAAGCCCTGCTCGACGAGGTGCCGGCCGAACTGCACGTTGGGGCGCTCCGCGATAGGCTCGCGCCTCTCAAGATCGAAGCCCGCCATCAGGTCGGGGTGGTAGAAGGGGACGACGGCGGCGGGGCGCGGGGAAGTCGCTGCGCCCGTCGGCTCCAGCAGGACAACCTGCTGTCGCTGCTCCGGACCGGTGGGCTGCAGAAGCACCGTGCCACGGCAGTAGTCGGTCGCGAACTCATCGACCACCTCGGGCGTGCGGTCAAATTCGCCGAAAGACGGCTCTCCGACCGCCGAGCGCCACCGCCCGAGCAGCGCCGGGCGCATCGCCAGCCACTCGCTCAGCGTGGGCTCATCGCCGGTAGGGAAGATCGGCTCGATGTCGTCCGGCATGTCGGCGTCGACTGTCCGTGGTCGTGAAAGCTCTTCTGACACTGAACTCATGACCATCATCCCGCTGACCGTGCTCAGGTTACGCCATGAACTGCCGCAGGTGCCGCTCGGCAAGCCGAACGTAACGCCATCGGTTGTCCGCCGCATTCCAGAACTTCCCGTGCGGCTCGATGCTCACCCAGCCATCGTAGCCGTGCTGATACAATATCCCGAACATCTGCCCCCACTCAAGCTCGCCCATCCCCGGCGGCGGCTCGATCTCACCGTCGCTGAGCGCGAGCTTATCCTTCGCGTGGAAGAACGCGCAGCTTGCTCCGAAGCGGTGGAGGAAGTCGTAAGGGTCGGCATTGAGGTTGCGGATAATCCCCACCGGATCGAGCTTCAGTCCGATCCCATCAACGCGCTCGATCGCTGCCGCGACCTGCGCTTCGCTGCACAGGAAGCTCCCCTTGTGACCGAGGTAGACCGCAAGATCCAACGCCTGCGCCCTCGCAAGATCGCTCCAGTGCGGCCACACCTCGGCCAGCGCGCCCACCTGGTCCTCGTCCTCGGGCTCCCCGGCGCCGGTGAAGAAGCAGTCCGCCCCGACCTTCCCGGCGTACTCCAGGCCCTCCGCGACAATCTCCCGCGTGCCCTTCTCAGGCGGATCGGAGAGGCCGATGTGCCAGACGCCGACCGCTGAGACGCGCACCTGGTACTGCTCGCAGATGGCGAGCACCTCGTCGGCGTCGTCGAAGTCGCCCGCCTCTGGCGAGTGGTACATCAATTCCAGCCCCTCAATCCCCTCGCCCGCCGCAAAAGCCGCCGCCTCTCTCCTGTCATCTCCCGGCCGAACAATGAATGAAACGCGCACGGTTGGTGACCTCCCTCGGTTGCTGATACGTCTGTCCTACTCCACTCTCCCGCCCGCGGCGCGTCGTTTGCGCCGCCACTGCGCGGAGGGGGCCGTTCGTCGTTGCTGTCCGGAGGTCGGGCCTGCCCTGGCCCGACGCCGCTTCTCCCCTCCGCCACCGCGTTCCTACTCGAAAACATCCTCCCACCGATCACACACCGCCGACTGCCGTGCGGCCTCACAGACCCTGAGCACCGCCAGCCCGTCCTCCGCGGTCTGCGCGCCGTCCTCGCCGGTCAGCAGGGCCTCGATCAGTGCCTCATGCTGTGCGGCGCCCATCTCACGCCCGGGCAACTCCGGCGTCCGCCAGTCGATCGACTCGTCGAGCGGGTCCTCGGCGTCCGGTGTCGAATGCACCGCGAGGTCCGCCTCGGTCAGTGGCGAGCGGAGCAGGATGGTCCCGTGTGTGCCGTAGATCTCCGTCTGAAAGCGCGAAGCCCCGGCCGCCTGCGACCACTGCACCTCGTGACTCACCGCCGCGCCCGACTCAAGCTCGTAAAGCATGAACGCGTTGACCTCGCCGCCGCGCAGATCGCGCTCCTCGCGCACTTTGTCGGGCGACACGCCCGGATCATCGAGCCTCGAGCAGACGCGCGTGATCTCACTGCCCGAGATCGCGCGCACCAGGTCGATCCCGTGCGCGCCGATGTCCATCAACGCCCCGCCGTAGCCCGGCGCGGTCTGTCGCGGATTACGCGTCGCGTTGCGCTGGCGGATGAACTCGATCTCCCCCACCGCGCCCTCGCGGACGAGTTCCGCCGCCTTCAGCGACTCATCGAAGTACCTGTGCATGAACGACGGCACCATCCGCACCCCGGCCACGTGCGCCGCCTCCACCATCGCCTGCCCTTCGGCGACAGTGCGGGCGAATGGCTTCTGCACGAAGACATGCCGCCCCGCATTCGCCGCGGCCACGGTGATCTCCGCGTGGGCGTCCACCTTCGTGAACACGCAGATGAGATCGAGGTCGTCGCGCTCGACGATCAGTTCCCAGTCGGTCGCGATCTCAGGGGCGTCCCATCTGTCACCGGTGGCACGTGCGCGCTCCTCATCGATGTCGCAGGCGACGACAAATTGCGCCGCCTCGATCCGCGCCAGCGCTGGCAGGTGATAGTTGTTGGCAATGCTCCCGCAGCCGATGCACGCGTAGCGGATGGTGCCATCAGGCATTCCGCTCACTCCTCCTGCAGGGCCCCACGCAAGGCGGCCATCTCTGATCCGGTGAGCGCGCGCTCGCCGGCGGCGGCATTCATCCGCGCCTGCTCGGGTGACTTGCAGCCCGGGATCGCCACCGGGTTCGCCGGGTGGGAGATCACAAAGCGCAGTGCGGCGGTGACCATCTCCTCGCCCGGCTCCACGACCTCCTTGAGCCGCTCGACGCCCGCGATGTCGCGCTCGTACTGCTCGCGCTGCTCTCCACCGGGGTTGAAGGCCTGTCGAACGTTGTCCGTGAATTCCGTGTCCAGGTCATACTTGCCAGCCAGCAGCCCCCGCCGCAGCGGCCCCCGCACCAGCACCGCGATGCCATGCTCCTCGCAGTAGGGCAGAAACTCCTGCTCAGGCTCTGAGTTCAGCAACGAGTAGTTCACCTCAACCACTGAGCAGTTGCCGTCCCGGTTGAAGCGCTTGAGTACGTCGAGGTCGTTCGTCGAGATGCCGTAGACGCGGACTTTGCCGCGCTGCTGCAGGACATCGAATGCCTCCAGGAAGATGCTCGGGTCTTCGATGTCCGCCACGTGGCAGAGCATGACATCCACCCAGTCGGTGCGCAGCCGGTGCAGCGAGGCGTGGCATGACATGCGGATCATGTCCACGGTCGTGTAAGGTACTCCCTGGCCCGTCCGCTGCCCCCAGTGACCGATCTTCGAGACAACATAAACCTGGTGGCGAATCCCCGACAGCGCCTCCCCGAGGCGCATCTCCGACAGGCCGTTGGGAATGCCGTAGGATTCGGCGGTGTCAAAAAGATTCATGCCCTCATCGAACGCAGTGCGAACCGTCTCCCAGGCGGTCGCGTCATCAAGCTCTCCCCACTGATTGCCGATGTTCCACGTCCCCATCCCGATCGCGGAGACGTCCCATCCGGTGCTTCCGAACTCACGGTAAAGCATCGCTGCCACCTCCATGTCGCGTCTGTGCCCGCATATTGAGTTTCGCAGTCCCGGTGCAGTCTACCTCCCACGATTGTCATTCCGCGCTCACCGCCACCGGTCTTCGCCGCCGTTCGCTCGCCACGCCTCACACCGGAGGTCGCGTCTGCACGATGGTCCATACTGACCAGGTCGCGGAGGCCCTCCTCCCCGGGGCCGCGAAATACCTCACGGGGACAGACCAGGTCGGGAGGTAGTTGCATGAGGGCAACTCCGGGGAATCACACGCACAAGCGAATGCCTGACCAACGGGCACAGCTTGATCTGAACCGCACGCTCAGCGACTCGCAGTACAATGCCTTGATCCAGGGGGTGATCCCCCGCTCGCAGGAAGACAGGTGGTTTGCATTCGAGGATGACGGCTGGTTCTCTCTGTGCCGAAGCTGGACCGGCAACTGCATCTTCCGTGTCAGACTGCAGGACGACGGCGACTGCTGGCGGGTCGCGGAGGCGTGGGTGAACCGCGACCCCGAGCAGTACGCGTCCGAGGACGATGCGGCCGACGCGCTGATCCTCGGCCGACTGCTCGAAAGCATCATCGCCGCCAATGCGATCTGACGCGAGGCCGGCCCCCGCTCAGAGAAAGTCCGCCAGTGGCACTTTCAGCAGGTAATGCACCTGCGAGGTGTCGCAGGCCACGTAGAGCGTTCCGCGCTCGGCGTCAATCTGACCGTGCGGATAGTACACCCCCCGGCCCTCGGTCACGTCCGCAAGCGTCAGTCGCGTGGGCCAGGTCGCTCCGCGGTCGCGGCTCACCCACAGCTCAAGCGGCCTGCGCTCCCCTTTCACTGCGCTCGGGTTGTTCAGCAGAATCACAGCGTCGTCATGCGTCAGCAACGTCAGCTTCGTCGAGGGATTCGGAATATCCGTCGGATGCGGCTCCGACCACGTGAGGCCGCCATCACACGAGTCACTGCGCCACAGCGCGCCCGTCCCCTCCGCGCGCATCAGCATCATCAGGCAGCCGTCCGCCACCTCGGCCACATTCGGCTCCCACAGCGTCACCTCCGGATGGCGGATGTACCCGTGCTGGGTGAAGCTCTCCCCGCCGTCCTCCGAGCGCATCACCCCGCAGCGGAAAGGCCAGCTTCGCGTCGCAAGCGGCTTCCGGTCATCCGGATCGCGCTCCCACGAAAAGCCGCTCACCTGCTCCTGCCAGTAGACGGGGAAAAGCCATGCACCGTCGCCCAGCACAATCCCCTGGCGGGTCGAAACATGAGTCGGCGTCCCCGGCAACGACGCCGGTTCGGTCCACGTCCTCCCGCTGTCATAGGTCCACGAGCGAAAGGTGTGCAGGTCGCAGTAGCGGCTGGCCGCCTCGAGTGTGTGCACAAACGCGCACGGCGGCCCCTCCTCGACGAAAAGCTCAGTGCACCAGACCCCGCGATGCGGGTGATCGAAGAGCACCTCCGGCTCGCTCCACGTGTCGCCGTCATCGTCGCTGCGCGTGATCAGCACGAGGTTGTCATCATGCGGCTCCCGCGGCCCGCCTGCGTAGTGCAGGCAGACGAAGCTGTCGTCGGGCATGCGCCTGAAGACCGGCTCCCGTGCGTATGTCCAGGTCTCATCGCGCTCGAAGATAATGCGCGGTTCATACGCGAAGATCACGTTCTCATGTGAATACTTCATCTTCTCATCTCCTCCGCAGTCACTCCATCAGCAGCCAGTACGTCTCCTGCGCCGTCGTCTCCAGCGTGACCGAGCCATCCTCCACCGCCACAACATCTTCGCCCGGCAGCACCGTCACGCGCTCGACGCCGTCCGGCATGTTCAACCGCGTCGGCCCGGTCCGACGCGCGTGCAGAGAGATCAGCCGGTCGCTCATCTGCGTGTCATGGCCCTCTGCGCCGAGGACAAATGCCCCCGCCTGCTCCGCGATGTTCCGCAGCATCCCCGCACCAAGGCTGTTCGGCGCGCCGAGGTATGCGCTCGTCCAGTCGCCACGGTCGCGCACCGCCATCGCCACCGAACCGTCTTCGTAATGCGCCAGCGCGGTCGCGTCATTGTCCTCAACCCGGAAGCGCTGCGGCCGGCCAGTGAAGGAGCTTGCGCCCGTCTGTGTCATGATGCTTACGAGAAGCTCGCTCATCCCCTGGAAGGGTAGCACGCCCTCGGTCAGCGGGTGCGCAACGTCCACGAATGCAGGAGCGCGCGCGTAGTCGCCGTCAGTGGCGATCGTCATCCCGACGAGATCCGAGAGCGCCTCCACCGACGGTCCCGTCTCCGTGACGTACCCGCTGTCGGCGAGGAAGACCAGCCAGCGGCCGCCGCCCGCAAGTCGTTCGCCAATCGCAGCCCGCTCGGCCTCGGTGAGCATCCGGGTGTTGGCGAAGATGTACACGCGGTAGTCCTGAAGCTCCTCGTGCTCGAGGACATCGCCAAGGAAGTGGCTGTCATACGCCACGCCGCTGGTGTCCAACAGCATCATCTGATAGGTTTCGCCGCCCATGATCGAGGACAGCGGCGCGGAGACGTAGGCGTCCTGCCCGGGCTTGTAAACGACACACACGTCGGGTTGGAAGCTGCCTTCAGGCTGTGCGGTGGCCGCAATCTCGCGCACTCGGTTGATCTCCGACAGAATCTCAGGCGCGGCGAAGTAGTGGTGCATGTCGTAGTACCACCAGCCATGCCCGCCGGCGAGTGACAGCCCCACCAGCTTCCGGTGGATATTGCGGAACTCATCGGGCTTGAGCCCCGCGCCGATCCACGTCTGATAGACTTCCGGGTAGACCGAGCCGACCCACGAACGCAGGTCAAGCTCCTGGATGAACATCTTCCCGTGGAGCGCGTAGGCGTCAGAGATGTCGTAGCCAGCCGGCAGTCCGGCACGGCGGTAGGGGTAGTAACTCATGTGCCCCACGACGTCGAGGTGCTCGGTGTCGAAGATGCCGTCCGAGCCCGCGGAGTAGGCCAGCGTGAAGATCGGGCGCCCGATGGCCTCCTTCGCCGCCTGCGCCAGCCGATCGCGCAGCGTCCACGTCTGGTCCTCAGCGAAGGTGCGGTAGTCGAGGTCCGGACTCGGTCCCTGGTAGGGCGGCTTCGTCTCCATCCCCTGCCCGCGCGGCGGCGCCGCGGGAACGGGGATGTCTTCGTAGCTGTCGTAGCGTTCACCCCAGCGGACTTCGATCTCGTCGAGTGTGAAGCTCTCGCGCAGCCACGCGTGCCACTTCTCGACACTCCCGTCGCTGAAATCGTGGTACGGCCGCAGCATCACGAACTGCCCGTCATGTCCGCCGGTGATGAAGGCGGCGCAGATCGCCTTACCGAGCGGCGTGTCGTTGAGATGATCGATCAGCGCCGTGATGGCCTCCGACGCGTCCTCGCGCCACACGTCGGAGTTGTACGAGGGGTACCAGTAGAACGTGTCGCGTCCGCCCTCCAACTCCTCGAGGCTGTCCGCGAACCCCTTCACATTGAAGAAGTCGGTGTAGGCCCGCTGCCCCTCCGCGTTTGTCCAGCACTCATCCGGGTGCTCGTCGCCCCATGCAGCGTAGGGGTAGGCCCAGACGTCGAGGATGATCCGCGCGTTGGGGTTGCGGCGCAGGGCGTTGCGGATGATCGTCTCCGCAAGCGTAAAGTCGTAGTCATCCTCGCCCAGCCAGACGCCCGGCCTGATCGGGATGTTCCCAAGCTGCACCGGCACGGTAATGAGGTCCACGCCTGCGTATGCGAGATCCGCGTAGTGCGCCTTCTCCCAGCCCGAGACCTTGTAGAGCATTGGCGGGACAGCCTCGCCGTCAACGACCATGGTGCTGACCCCGTCGCGCACTTCGATCGCGCCGGTGGACGGGGAGCGCAACGCGAGCAGCGCGTCCACCTGTTCATCGGTGAAACGCTCTATCGGCTCCGGCTTCTCGGATTCAAGTCGGATCTCTTCGGTCGTGAACTGCAGGTCATCGAGCCAGACCGTGCACGGATTCCCGTAGATCACCGCGTGCAGATGTACCTCGCGCTGCTCAGCGGCCTCGAAGCTGATGACGCGCTTCTCCCACTCGCCCGGCGGCGCCGGCACGATGAAACTGTGCGCCGACCAGCCGTGGGAGCGATCGATCGAATCGTACGACAGGTTCGCGTCCTTCTCCCGTACGCGGAACATCAGCACCGAGGACACAGGCGCCTCATCGGCGTGAAACCATCCCCGGAAGAAGTATGTCTCCCCCACCTCGGGGCTGACGGGCTCCACCGAGCGCAGAACGAGGTAGCCCCTGCCGTTGGTCTTCGTGAGCTTCAGCGACTGCTCGCCTGAGCGGGCGCGGGAGGCGTCGTACTCCAGCATCCCCTCGGCGCCCTGCTCGAGCACGAGTTCCCAGCCCCCGGCAGTCTCAAAGCTGCCGTCCGGGCAGAGATCCTCCGCCGGCTGAGCGTTCAGAGATGCCGAGCCAAAGATTGCGGCCATCACGATGAAGCATGCGCGTCTCATATTCATCACCTGGAGCATTGGTCGTCAGTCGTTGTTCGCGTAAGATTTGCCCGCCATCACCTGCTCTTCCTTCTTTCCCCGCGAAGGACCCTCGACTGTCCATCGAGAATTGTCATGCGACCACGCGCACCACCAGGCGGATGGCGCAACCGGATGCACGCTCAGGAGGTACCGACAGGATGAGCATGCGCGACTCTGACAGGCGACAGTCGCTGCTGGATTCGATCGAGACCATGGTGCACGACGGCGCGGATGCCGGGGACATCATCGAGGCCGCCGCCGACGGCCTGCGGCGTGAGACACACCTCGACCAGGTGTTCGTCATGGTCCGCGAGAACGGCGACGCATCGCTCAGGATACGCTACGCCAGCCTCGGCACGTATGAGCGCGAGCAGATCCGCGAGTCGATGAGCATGGACCTGCACAGCGTCGTCATCCCGCTCGATGACGAGCCAATGCTCGCGGACTTCTTCTTGTACGGAAAGCTGGCCGAGTTGAAGGGCATCAGCCAGGTCGCGGAGTTAGCGCGCGCGATCGCCCCACATGAGCGCATCGGCAACCTGGCCGCGGACGCCGTCCGCAGCCAGGGCATCGGCTACGCATGCGTCGCTCCAATCGCCACCGACGGCACGCTGCTGGGCGTGGTGATCGCCTCCAGCTACGGCCGCAAGCCACTCACGGAGGATGACACGCTGCTTGTCGCGGCCGTCGGGACATTGCTTGCCGCGACGCTGCATCGGGAATAGCCCGCGACGAGGACGCGGGCACGTCAGGTCACTTCCAGTGAACGCACAAGAGCCTTCCGGAGGTCATCTCATGCCCGACCAGCGACCGAACATCATCTTCATCAACACCGACCAACAGCGCGGGGACTGCCTCAGTTGCGAGGGGCATCCGGTGCTGCTCACACCGAACATGGACGGCCTCGCCGCCCAGGGAGTGCGCTTCACGCACTTCTACGCCGGCTCCCCAAGCTGCATCGCGGTCCGACGCTCGATGCTCTCCGGCCAGCACTGCCAGACACACGGGATGGTCGGCTACCGCGGGAATCTCGAGTGGGACGCCCCGCCGACCCTCCCCGGCGTATTGCGCGACGCGGGCTATCAGACACGCCTGATCGGCCGCTCGATGCACCAGCATCCGCCTGCGAAGCGCTACGGCTTTGAGGAGATGGAGACGAACCGCCCGGACGGCAGTTCGTCCTACCTCGACTGGCTGGAAAAGGTGGGGCCCGAGGACAACGGTGGCTGGTTCGGCGGTGGCGTCATGCACAATGATTACACCGCGCATCCATGGCCGCTGGAGGAGCATCTGCACTTCACAAACTGGACGATGCAGCGGACCCTGCGCTTCCTCGAGCGCCGTGACCCGTCATCGCCTTACTTCCTCACCATCGGCTTCATCGCCCCCCACCCGCCGCTGCAGCCGCCGAAGCCCTACTTCGAGCGCTACCTCCGCACCGGCGTCCCTGAGCCGTTCATCGGCGACTGGGCCGATGAACCGGCCTTCGGCGAGGGCGGCGAGCACGTGGCGCCCCAGCGCGTGCATCTGAGGGGCGAGGCGCTGCTGAGCACCCGCGCGGCGTACTATGGCCTGATCAACCACGTCGATGACCAGCTTCGACGCCTCCTCAACCCGGTGGTTGGCATCGGGCGCGACCTCGACCGTGACACGATCGTGGTGTTCACCTCCGACCACGGCGAGATGCTCGGCGATCACTACCTCTGGCGCAAGCAGCGGGCCTACGAGGGCTGCGCCCGCGTCCCGTTCATCGTCCGAGCGCCCGAGCGCTTCGGTCTGCAGCGGACCACCACCGTCGATGCCCCCGCAACCCACGCGGATATCATGCCGACGCTGCTGGAGATGGCGGGGGTGGACATCCCCGACACGGTGGACGGCCGCTCGCTGCTGCCGCTGATGCGCGGCGAAGAGACGCAGTGGCGCGACTACGTTCACATAGAGCACGCGAACGAACACATGGGGCTGACGAACGGCTTCGAGAAGTTCATCTGGGACCCGAAGGATGGCAGCGAGCAGTTCTTCGACCTGCGCGAGGACCCGAACGAGTGCCGCAACCTCGTCGGCAGCGACACGCACTCCGAGAGCGTGGAACTGTGGCGCTCGCGCCTGATCGATGAACTACGCGACCGCCCGGAGGGCTTCGTCGAGGACGGGAAGCTCATCGCGGGCAGGCCATGGAGCAGCGTCATACCCGGGCGCGGGAATCTCATCGAGTGAGGTGACGCCCTGACAGTATTCGGGGCGCCTGCGTCAGCGGACTGCAATCTGCCGAAATCAGGGAAGGCCTCGAGCGATTTGCCGCGAAGGGGCATAATAAGAGCAGGCCGCCGGCGGGAACAACTGACGCCGGGGGCCATATGAGTATGGAAGGGCATATCATGGCGCAGGCATCGGCCGGCGACACAGTGAAGGTTCATTACACAGGCAAGCTGGAGGACGGCACGGTCTTTG
The DNA here is from genome assembly GCA_051745855.1 of Armatimonadota bacterium. Classification (GTDB taxonomy): domain Bacteria; phylum Armatimonadota; class Zipacnadia; order Zipacnadales; family UBA5352; genus UBA5352. The sequence continues at coordinate 9,676 of JBNJEK010000001.1, read as the reverse complement.
ACAGCTCGCGAGAGCGAGAGCCGCTGGAATTCACCCTTGAATCGGGGCAGATTATTCCTGGCTTCGAGGAAGCCGTCGAGGGGATGGAGGAGGGCGAAGAGACGACCGTCGAGATCCCGCCGGAGAAGGCCTACGGGATGCGCCAGGAGGACGCGGTGATGGAATTCCCCGCCACCGAACTCCCGGACGAGATGGAGCCGGAGGTCGGAATGCAGCTTCAGTTGCAGGGCGCGAACGGCCAGGCATTCCCCGCCCGCGTCGTCGAGGTCGGCGATGAGACCGTCGTCCTTGACGCGAATCATCCCCTCGCAGGTGAAACGCTCACCTTCGACATCGAACTGGTCGAGGTCGCGGAGTAGCACCTGACCAACTGTGCCGACGTAATGCGCGGGCCGGGGATCGCTTCCCGGCCCGCCTCCGTTACTCCTCCGACAACAACTCCAGCGGATAGCGCCCGTGCTCATAGAAGGCCGAGTAGAGGGCCTCGACATTCTCGAAGGGCACCTCCTGGCCCACCTCGCCGTGCAGCATGCAGCCGCCATCCTCGGTGGCGAAGGCGCGGATAGCCGTCTTCACCGCCTCCTCGATCTGCTCGGGCGTGCCGAACGGGATCGTCCACTGCCGGTCGATATCGGTGCGGATGCACACGCGCCCTCGCACGATCTCCCCCACCCGTTCGGTCCCCATGCAGTCATGCTGCGGATTGAGCAGCGTCACGCCGATCTCGATCAGGTCATCGATGATCTCCAGGATCCAGCCGTCGGTGTGGAACCACACATGAACGCCCTCATCGCGGGCGGCGGCGAACATCTCCGCGTAGCGCGGTTTGAAGAACTCGCGCCACATCTCCGGGCGGATCAGTAGCTGATCCTGCGCCCCCCAGTCATCCCCGAAGCGGATGCAGTCCACGCCCGCGTTCACGTAGCGCCGGATCCGGTAGAGGTTGTGCTCCACCATCCGGTCCGCAAGCTCCGCCGCGCCGGGATTGCCCTCGGCCAGATCCATGTAGAAGTTCGCGGGCCCGCGCATGTGGCACATCAGCGCAAAGAACCCGCCGCCGCTGGCCGCGACGAATTCCTCCGGGTGGCGCTCGTTGACCTCAAGCGCGAAGCGCTCGAAGTGCTCGTCAGGTGGCGGTTCGGGCCAGTCGTAGTCGGCCCATGCGTCCCAGTCGGGGATCGCAGGCCGCAGGACCTCGCCCGAGGTGTATCCGCGCAGCCTTCGCCACACGGTGCCCCACGCGTCCTCGTACTCGACAACGTCCTCGTCGCTCTCATCGCCGGTCGGGACGCGCTGGAGGTTGGCCCTGATGTTCTCGTTGCCGAAATCATCGGGGTAGCGTTCGACGAGGTCGAGCAGCTTCTGCCCATGCCGCCAGAGCGCGCCGGGGAAGATGTAGTGATGGATCGGGCAGCGGTCCGGCCCGGTGAACTCGATCGCGGCGAGTATCCGTTCGCGCGGTGTCATTGTCTCCGGCATCGCGTACTCCTTCATTTCCAGTGATGTCGCTCGTTTCGGCTGTCTCCCGTTCCCGATGCGGACGCCGCTCACCCCGCTGCCGACTCCTCAAGCTCCATCGCGTCAAGCTGCTGCTGCGTCGGGAAGCTCTCGACGCGCCAGCGTTCCGGCCAGAGGTCGGTCTCGCGTATGCGATCGCCCGCGACGTCCACCACGCGCTGCCACGAAGCCGCGCCGAGCATCGTCGGATCGTCCGGATCGCCGCCCATGAACGCGACATTCTGCGCGCGTGGCAGCAGCGCCACGAGACCCTCCGTCCAGATCGTAACCGTGCTGAGCCTGTGGGTCAGGCGGTCCTCGTGTGCGGCAAAGGTCGCGACGTGTATGTCGAGGCCACGTTTTGCGTACACTTCCTCGAGAAGTCTCTGCTGCTCGTCGTAGTCGCGCCACATTGAGGCGACGCGGTGGCGGTAGAGCAGTTCATAGGCATCGCTGTCCTCGGAAGGCAGGAAGGGGCGCCAGCCCTCATCCTCGAGCGAGAGAACGAGGCCCGATTCGAACTTCGGCTCTCTCTCGGCCTCGGAGATCATCTTCCCCATGTGCAGCAATGCCTCGTCATCATCCGTGCCCGCCACGATCAGAAACTCGGCATTCGGCAGCGCCACCACCGGCTTCCCCTGGACCTGCAGTTTTCGGATCATCTGGGGGGTGACGATGCGGGATGCGGCGTAGCTGTCGTCCCACGCGCCGACGTAGATATGTCCGGTCGTGCCTTCAAAGGCCCCGCCGATCGCGCGGATGTTCTCATGGGCGACGTCGAACGCTTCCTCCACGCTCACCCCCCAGGCGTCGAGGCGGCTCTCCGGCAGGTAGACGATGCGGTTTGGCATGTCCCAGGCGAGCATCTCGACGAAATGCTCGCCGATCACGCGAGAGGGCGTCTCGACCCAGGGGTCATCGTCGATCTCTGCCTGCATCCGCACGTACTCGGGGTACATCCGCCCGCGCACGACCGGCCGAAGGTTCGGAGCGGCGTCCGAGAAATCATCCGGTGTGAGTTCGCGCGGTGACACGAACACCCCGAACGCGTAGTGCTCGACGACCTGGTGGCGCACGTTGGAGGGCGCCTCCCGGTATTCGCGGTAGGCGTTGGCAAGGTTGATCCTGCGACTCTCCCCGACGCGAAGGGAGAAACTGTCTTCATTGTACTCGATGGAGTCTTCCAGCCCGGCCTGGCGCATTGCGTCGATCATCATCGCGGCGAACTTGTCCGGCGTTATGCGTCCCAGCAGCCAGTCCCACAGGCCCATCACACGCCCTCCTCGGCAATCAACTCGACCTGGTAGAGGGTAATTCGCCGTCGGGACCGAAACATCTTCCCCAACCATTTCGAATCACGCTGCGTCTTTCGGCGAGGACTCGCGCTGCCGGCGGAGAAATGTTCCCCAAGATCAGTCGATCCGAGGAGGCACGTCTAAAATGTCGTCGAGGTCCGGCTTCACACTCATCGAACTGCTCGTCGTCATCGCCATCATCGCGATTCTCGCCGCAATGATGTTCCCGACCTTCGCCCGCGCGCGAGAGAAGGCCCGAGAAGTCGCGTGCATGTCCAACCTCCGCCAGATCGGCCTCGCCATCGAGATGTACACCAAGGACAAGCACCCGCTGCCGTGGGACGACCTGACGGTCGGCGGGGCTCCCGAGGGCACGGCGCCCACGTGGACGTGGCGGCTGATGATCCAGCCCTACATCAACAACACGCAGATCTTCGTCTGCCCGACCGCGCCGCGCCTCAACGAGTTCGACGGCACGTGGCCCGACTACGATCAGGATGCCGGATATGCGATCAACCACGTCCACTGGGATAACGACCTCGGCACCGACGCCGAGCCACCGCCCGGACACAGGATGAGCGAGATCAGACGACCCTCCGAGACGATCCTTGTCACGGACTTCACCGGGGATTACGCCATCAGCGGCTACGGCACACAGGAGCACGGCTTCGTGCGCACCGACGACGCCGCGACGCGACACAACGGCGGCGCGAACTACCTCTTCTGCGACGGACACGTGAAGAAGCTGGTGCCGACGCAGGTCCAGTGCTCAGACGCAAAGTGCAACTGGTCGATCGCGCCATGAGGTGATGGACCCGCTGGCTGGAAGCCCGTGTCCACATGAGGCTGGAAGCCCGCCGTCATACTGGCTTCCAGCCCGCTCAGCGGTCTTTGTACCACTCGTCAAAGTACGCCTTCCCACGCTCGACCGATGCTCGCATCCAGTCCACGTGCTCGGCGAACCAGCGCACAGTTGAGCGGATGCCCTCCTCCCAGTCGATGCGCGGTGTCCAGCCAAGGTCGCGAAGCTTCGACGCGTCCATCGCGTAGCGCACGTCATGCCCCGGCCGGTCCTCGACATGCCGAATCAGGCTCTCGGGCTTGCCCAGTTCATCGAGGATCAGGCGGATCGTCTCCATGTTCGGGCGCTCATTGTCCCCATGTATGTTATACGCTTCACCCGGCTTCCCCGCATCCAGCAGCAGCATCAGCGCCCGGCAGTGGTCCTCCACGTGCAGCCAGTCGCGGATCTGCATGCCGTCCCCGTAGACGGGCAGATGCTCGCCGTTGAGCGCGCGCCAGGTGAAGAATGGAATCAGCTTCTCCGGGTACTGCCACGGGCCGTAGTTGTTCGAGGGCCGGGCGATGATGATCGGAAGCTCGTACGTCACCCAGTACGAGTGCGCCATGCGGTCTGCCCCGGCCTTGGTCGCCGCGTAGGGATTCCGCGGGGTGAGCGCGTCGTCCTCGGTGAATGGCTCATCGAGACACGCGCCGTAAACTTCGTCGGTGGAGATGTGCAGCACTCGTTCCACGCCCGCCGCGCGCGCGGCCTCAAAGACACGGAAGCTGCCGGTGAAGTTCGTCTGCACCGCCGCCTCCGCGGAGATGATCGAGCGGTCCACGTGACTCTCGGCGGCCATGTGCACGACCGCATCGACGCCGTCCATCGACGCCTCCACCGTCTCCTGGTCGAGGATGTCGCCATGGACGAACTCCACGCGCGCGTCGTCGAGCACACCCTCGAGGTTGTCGAGACTGCCCGCGTATGTAAGCTTGTCCAGCACGCGCACGCGCCAGTTCTCCCGCACGTCGAGCACGTGCCGCGTGAAATTACTCCCGATGAATCCCGCGCCGCCCGTTACCAGAAGACGCATTGACTACTTCCTTTCCGCACTCAGACCCGGAGTCCGGGCGCCTCGCCCGGGCGTCTTTCTCCTCGAATGTAGTTCCCTCTACGTGAAACTTCGGAAACTCTCCTGCACTTCCGTGACCTGCAGGCGGTCGTTCACGGTGCCCTCGTCCACGGCCTCAGCGATGACCGCAAGGCTCCCGTCCAGCGCCTCGAGCGTCTCCTCGATCTCCGCGTCGCCGTGCGAGTACGTGACGAAGAGCAGTCCGCCGCGCCTGATCGTGACGCCCCGCTGCGCCATCTCCTGCAAAAGCAGCGTCCACACATCGCGCGCAAGTTCCGCGTCGGCGTAGTCGATCGTCTGACTGCTCATCGGCGCGTAACCGTGGCAGTGCAGCGGCACCCCGTGCTTGTTGCCAAGCTCCTCGAAGCCCGCCATGAGTCGCTCGCCCGTCGCCCAGATAGTCTCGATGACCGGTTCGTTGCGGATCACGCGCATCGCGGCATTCCCGGCGGCCAGCGAAAGCGCCTCGCCGCCGTAGGTTACCGAGATGACCACGTCGTCGATGGCGGTCCGCATCACGTCGGCCCTGCCGCAGACCACGCCCAGCGGCATGCCGTTGGCGATGCCCTTGGCGAAGCACGCGAGGTCCGGAGTAACGCCAAAATACTGCTGCCCGCCGCCGGCGGCCATGCGGAATCCGGTGACGATCTCATCGTACATCAGCAGCGCCCCGTGCTCGTCGCAGAGGTCGCGGAGGGCCTGGTGGTAGCCGTCGGGAACTGTCGCGCCGCCGGTGGCCGGGTCGATGGAGACCATCGCGACGTTGCCCGCGTGCTCTTCGAGTTTCTCGCGCAGCGCGTCGGGGTCGCCTCGCTCAAAGCTCTGAGTGACGCTGCCGAGGCAGTCGGGCACGCCCCTGTCTATCCCGGAAATCTGCGCGGCCCAGCCATCTGCCCAGCCCCGGTAGCCGCTGTTGAGGATGATCTCGCGCCCGGTGTACTTCCGCGCGATCCGCGCCGCGGCGGTCGTGACTTCGGCGCCGCCCTTGAGAAAGCGCATCATCTCCGCGCACGGCACCATCTCGCGGACTGACTCGGCCACCTCGATCTCCAGCGGGCTGAGCATCCCGTAGACGATGCCCTTCTCAAGCTGTCGGCGGATCGCGTCGTCCACCTCCGGGTAGCAGTACCCCAGCGTGATCGGCCCGAGGCCGAGGACGTAGTCGATGTACCAGTTGCCATCGACATCCTGGATGCGCGCGCCCTCGGCATTCTGCGCGTAGATCGGGTAGGCGCCCAGCGCGTAGGCGGTCGCCCGCTTGCTGTTGGTCTGCGACCCGCCCGGGATCACATCGAGTGCTCTGCGGTAAAGATCCAGCGACCTGTTGTATGACCGTTGCTCCGGCATCGATCTACCTCCTGCTTCCAAATGTGCGCCAGTGCCTGTTCATGGAACTGTCGTAGCTCTTGTCAACGTGCTGCATTCCTCCGCCGCTTTTGCTGTTGCCTTCGCCGTCGCTTTCGTTGCCGCCGTCGCTTTCGTCGCCTTCGTTGCTGCCGTTTGACATTCACCGGAGTGCGAGGTACATTGCCGGTCAGGAATCGTCAGGAAAGCCAGCGGAGGCAGCTTCGGTCACATGGACCTCTTCCTCAGATTGCTGAAGTTCGCGGTCCGCTACCGTGCGGGCATCGTGCTGGCCATTGCGCTGGTGTTTGTCACCACCGGGCTCGGCATGGTCCCACCGTACCTCACACGCCTGCTGGTGGACAGCCAGCTGTCAAACTATCACAGGATGGACCCCGCCGCACAGATCTCCGTTCAGGATGAGCTGTGGGGGCTTGTGCTGATGGTCTGTGCGGCACTGCTTGCCATCAGAGTGTCGATCGCGATTGTCAGCTACGTCCGGATCATGATGATGGTCGTCATCGGCAACCGCATCGTGTTCGACATTCGTCAGCAGCTCTTCCGTCACCTGCAGCGGCTGTCGATGCGGTACTTCGAGAGCCGGTCAACCGGGCGCATCATGACGCGCATTCTCCGGGATGTTGACGCGGTTCAGAACACGTTGACCGGGAATCTCGTAAACATCATCACCAACTCGACCACCATTCTTTTTGTGATGTTTCTGATCTTCACGATCAACTGGCGCCTCGCGTTGATCGCCGTCGCTATCCTCCCGCTTTACGTCATCAACTTCCTCATCTGGCGGCCGCAGATCCGCCATACGTCGCGCGAGGCCCGCGAGCAGTTCTCAACGATATCGGGGCAGGTCAACGATATCATCTCCGGAATAAGCGTCATCAAGGCATTCACCCGCGAACGATCAGAAGCGCGGCGTTTCGTCCATGAGATTCGAGAGGTCATCGAGCTTTACATCCAGAGAGGTCGCGCCCGCACGATGCTCGGCGTCATCTCAACCTTTATGACCGGCGCCGCTACGATCATCGTGATCTACGTCGGTGGCCGCGAGATACTCTACGCCGGCCGGATGTCCTACGGCCAGTTGATCCAGTTCAATGCGTACCTCGGGATGCTCTACTCACCGATCATCCAGCTTGTCACCATCAACGACCAGATCCAGGTGGCGATGGCCGCGATCGAGCGCATATTCGAGCTTTTTGACACCGCACCGGATATCCAGGAGCGGCGCAATCCGATCATACTAAGCGACTGTGAGGGCGAGGTCGAGTTCGACCACGTGTACTTCTCGTACGATCCCAGCGAGGTCGTCCTGTCTGACATCACATTCACCGCCGCTCCCGGCACCATCACGGCGCTGGTCGGGCGCTCCGGGAGCGGAAAGTCAACGCTCATCAACCTCATTCCCCGGTTCTATGACCCGACCCGCGGCCGCATTCTGCTCGACGGCCATGACCTGCGCGACCTGCAGATCACCAGCCTGCGCAAGCGGATCGGGATGGTGATGCAGGAGAGCTTCCTGTTCGCGGGCACGCTGCGCGACAACATAAAATACGGGCGCCCAGACGCCTCCGACGCCGAGGTCGTGCAGGCAGCGATCGCTGCCAACGCGCATGAATTCATCACCGAGTTCCCCGACAGCTACGAGACGCGCGTGGGCGAGCGAGGCACGCGCCTTTCCGGCGGACAGCGGCAGCGGATCTCGATCGCGCGCGCGATCCTCCGGAATCCGCGGATCCTGATCCTCGACGAGGCCACCTCGGCGCTGGACTCAGAGTCCGAGCAGGCGATTCAGGATGCGCTTGAGAAGCTGATGGTGGGCCGGACGACCTTCACAATCGCCCACCGCCTCTCGACTGTCATGAATGCGGACGAGATCATCGTGCTGGACTACGGCGAGGTCGTCGAACGAGGCACACATGCCGAACTGGCGACTGCCGGCGGCATCTACGAAATGCTCTGCGATGTGCAGTTCCGCCAGGCGGTGGAGAAGATGGAGGAACACGAGGAGGCCCTTGAGGAGGAGCGCAAAGAACGCGACCGCAAGAAGCGCGGCGGCCGCGCCTCCGAAGAACCACCCGGTTGACGGCAGGGAAAAGGGAAGGGTGGAGAGGGAAAAGGGAACGGCGAACAACTTACGCTTCTGTGCACCTCATCCACCCATTTCCGCCCCGTGGCCGTTCCCATTTTGGCTCTTCACTTCTCACCCTTCCCTGCCGTGAGACCGTTAGTCAACAGTTCGCATACCCGCTGAACCGAGGCCCTTCTCGGTGTAGTCGTCCTCCTCGATCGGCACCTCGTCGGCGTGTTCCATGACCTTGCGGTAGGCCTCCGCGCACTGGGTGATATACTCCGCGTCGAAGTAGCTGAAGCGCGGGACGCGGTAGACCCTTGAGAACATCCTCGCCGCGGTCGGCACGTCCTCGTCCGACATCCGCACGTCCCGCTCGGAGTGGCGGATGCACGTGGGCGTGTCCTCACCGTAGACCGACAGATCGTTGAAGACCGGGTGCCGGTGCAGCAGATGGTAGCCGCCCGGGTGGCAGACCGACCCTTCGGCCTGCACGGCGCGTGCGAAAGCCTTCAGCGGCAGATTCTCGGGCGCCTCCTCCGGATCGTATATCCCGCGCGGGGCATACCAGCCACCCAGCGTCGAATCCTCCCACTTCGGGATATGCGGGACGATGCCCGGCACGTCCTCAAGCAGCCTCCACCACAGTTCCGATGAGCGCTTCTTGTCCTCGAGGACCCCCGGGAACTTCTCAAGCTGCGCCTGCGCCATCGCCGCCGAAAAGCCGTTCATGCGGAACTTGTGCCCGCCCACCGCCAGGCCGGCCATCGCCTGATACTGCTCAATCTCACAGGAGTTCGAGATGCGCCCGTAGTGGCCGAAGACGATCGCGCGTTCGTAGATCTCGCGATCGTTCGTGCAGAGCATCCCGCCCTCACTTGTGGGGAGCGCCTTACCCGCCATCAGTGACATCGCCGAGACCTGGCCGATTGAGCCGAGCAGCCGCCCCTTGTAGAGCGCGCCATGGGCGTGTGAGACGTCCTCGATCACCGGCACCCCGGTCTCCTCGGAGATGGCCATCAGCCGGTCCATGTCGGCCGGGTGGCCGGAGAGGTGCACCGCCACGATGGCCTTCGTGCGGTCAGTGATCTTACGCCGGACGTCGTCCGGGTCGATGCAGAGGGTGTCCTCCTCGATGTCCGCGAAGACCACCGATCCGCGCAGACTCAGCACGGGGACCGCGGATGCCCAGTAGGTGACGGTCGGACAGATGACCTCATCGCCCTCCCCCACGCCGACCCCGTAGAACGCGCCGTAGAGCGCCGCGGTGCCGGTGTTATGCGCGAGCGCGAATTCGGTGCCCTGCCATCGGGCGTACTGCTTCTCCAGCGCCAGCGACGGGGTGATCGACGACATCTGCCGGCTGTGGAGCATCTCGATGAGCGCCTTTTCGTCACGCCTGTCGATGATCGGATGGACGAAGATCTCGCCGGGGTTCTTGGTGACCGCCTTCGAGCCGCCGTTGATCGCCAGATCTGCCATCAGTGTCATCTCCCACAGTGTGCCCTTCGCTGGGAGGCCCAGACCGTTCCCAGACC